>NZ_SJPW01000006.1:243843-543843 GCF_007860125.1 Rubripirellula tenax | reverse complement strand
GTCACTGCCGAAGGCATGCGCACCGCGAGCGACCGAAAGGTTCGTTCCCACGATCGCACCGCCGGCCAACATCATGCCGCTTCCCTTGATAAAATTGCGTCGCGACGGGACATCATCGAAGACTGGCGCCGTCGGTTCGGCGGACGGAGCTTGGGTCTGTTGTTTGGCCAACAAGTTGGCTCGCGACCGAGGCGTGCGTTTCGTCACAGTGGATGGGAGTTTGGCAGAGGGAAGTGATAGGTGACGCGAGCTTAAGACAAGACCGTCGTGAACTGACAGCCCCATTCTAGTCGACGAAGAGCCGGTCGTGCGTTGGCAATCGCGGCTGTTTCGGAACCATGAATGGCGACGACAAGGAAAGGCCGATTCATCACGTTACCGACGGGGCATTCCCGGTCGGACGTATACGGGTTCCGGGAGCTCTGCCGGACGGCGAATGACCGTCGCCTCGATGATCCGATCAGGCGGTATTTGGATCGCGTCCTTCTTTTTTTCTTTCGAGGGATCGATGCGTCGCATTCGCGAAACAACGTCCATTCCTTCGATCACTCGTCCAAAAACGGTTTGATTGTCACTGGCTTGAGCGACAGGCAAGAACAGGATCGCAAACTGGCTGCTGCCCGTATTGGGAACGAATTCGCCCGTGTCACCCACAGGAATCTTTGCCATCAACAGGGATCCGCGAAAGGCGTGCCGATGATCGGCCCGTTCGTGCTCGTCGACGACAAATTTCGAGCTATTGCCATCCCCCAAACCTGTCGGGTCCCCTGTCAAGGCGAACAAGTGGTCGATCACTTGATAGAAATCGAGGCCGTCGTAAAACCCTTGCTCCACCAACTGGATGAAGTTCGAAACGGTCGAAGGGGCTTGGTCGATGAACAATTCCAGGATGACGTCGCCTTGAGTCGTTTCAAGTTTGACTCGCGGCAAACGATCTTCTTCGGCCTCTTTGGCGCGCACAATCTCTTCAGCCTCGTAACGTTCCTTGTGCAGATCCAACAAAAAGTAAAGGCTCTTATCCACGTCTTTGAGCTTGTCTCTATCGAGGGCATCGAAAAGTTGCTTTGCCATATCGAATTCGCCTTCCGAAACCGCCGAACGCACGGATGCTTCGAACAGGCTAGCCAACAAGGATCCACCGTCGATCATCCGCGTCGCGCCTTCGAGCGTGTGGATGTCGTAGATGTCTCGTTTCAAGCGGTGGTCAATCATGGTGACCAAGTAGGTTGCCGTTTCTTCGTCGCCCGAGACTCGAATCACCTCTAACGCCGCCATGTAGGTTTCGTCCATCAATCGGCATACATCCGCTCGCGCGTCGAAGTACTGTTTTCGACCTGCCGGGGTGCGGTCTTCGAGGTTGACGTAACGCATGAAGGCCGCTCGTTGTCGCGACAGTGCTTCGACGAGGGCTTGCTTCGCCTCAGAAAACTTTGCACGTCGCTTTTCGACCTCCGCGAGGTAGACCGGATCCTTTTGCAGTGCTTCGAATTCCGCTTTGCTCATCGGAGTGGGCCCGGCTTTGCCCGAACTGGCTTCGTCCGGTGTTCCCGAACCTTCCGTTGCACCGTCGGTGGTTTCCTCTCTGGTTTTGTCGGCCGATACGGACGCTGACGCTGCCGATTCCGTTGCCGCGGTTGGCTCCTGGCCGGCCGCCGCTGTCAAAATTGCAGTCGGAGCGACCGAAACGGCGAACGAAACGGCGATGAATCCGAAAAGGCGACGAAAAAAATCGATTGGGAAACGCATCTGGGTCTCAGTGGGTATTGCAGGCATGGTCCTTCGGCAACCTTACGCACGGCAACCCGTTTGGGTTTGATTCTTCGCCCAGGTTTCAGACTTCGTCACGATTTGGCTATACTTGCGGCGATGAAACGATCCTCTAAATCCGATTCTCGGCCGTCCAAATCCAAGTCGACGTCAAAACCGGCTTCTGCGGCGAAATCGACCCGACGCGGGAAACCGGCGTTGCAATCGGCGACTTCCCCAGCGGCGTCCAAATCGGGCGGAAAGAAGAAGGCGGCAGCAACAAAACCAACAAAATTGCGAATCATCGGCGGCGATATGCGCGGTCGCACGATCGTCTATCACGGCGAAGAGTTTACCCGCCCGATGAAAGACAACATCCGCGAGAACGTTTTCAATATCTTGCTGAAGGCGATCAAGGGTGCGAAGTGCATCGACTTGTTCGCGGGAACCGGCGCGATGGCGTTCGAGTCGCTAAGCCGCGGAGCGTCGTCGGCCGTCATTGTTGAACAGAACCGAATGGCCGTCCGATACATTCGCGAGACTGCCGAGACACTGGACGTTTCGGGCAAGTTGAAAATCGTGACGGCGGATACTTTCCGCGTTGCCAGCCAGTTGGTGGGCCCGCCGAAGGACGAAACGCCTTGGGTGCTGTTCCTTTGTCCGCCGTACATCTTTTGGCACGAACGATTGGAAGAACTCAACGCCATCATTCGCGCCGCGCAGGTGAACGCGCCGCCCGGTAGTGTTTTGATGGTCGAAACAGAAAAAACGTTTGACCAAGATCTGCTGCCGCCCGGCGATTGGGACAGGCGGACGTACGGCGGAACGACGCTAGGGTTTATCGAGCCGGCACAGGTGTGCGGGATGAACCTTTGATCTTGCCAGCCTGGACGTCCTGATCCAGGCTGTCCGCTGCGATCCAACCGCTCATCATCACCATCGGCATGCCTGGGCCAGGATGAGCAGCACCGCCGGCCAGGTACAACCCGCTCAAATCTTTCCGACGGTTGGACGGTTTGAATGCGCCCAAGTACTTTCCGTGGCTGGCAAGCCCATAGATCGCGCCGTTGAGAACCCGGTACCGATTGTGAATCCCTTCGGGCGTGAGTGACGATTCGTGTCGAATCGAATCCCGAATTCCGCTCATTCCCGCGGTGCGTTCCAGCTTGTCAAGAATGACATCGCGATACTTGGGCAACATCTCTTTCCAATTGTGACCGCTGCGCATGTACGGCGTGTGGACCAAAATGTACAGTGCCTCGCCTCCCTCCGGTGCAACGCCTGGTTCGCTGATTGCCGGAGCGCAGACATACGCACTCGGGTCCGGCGCCGGTTCGCCTCGTTTGTAGATGTAGTCGAATTCTTCTTCGGGATCTCGCGAGAAAATAAAGTTGTGGTGCAGCAGTTGTTCGTATCGACGATCCAAGCCCAAATACAGCACCACACCGCTGCAAGCTGGTTCGTGCGAGTTCTTTTTCTCGAACGCTTTGGATTGCGGAGTCCCTTTTAGCAATTCGCGATAGGTCCGCACAGCGTCACAGTTGCTGACCACGGCATCGCATTCGATCACGTCACCATGGGCCGTTACCACGCCAGTGACTTTCGACGACGATCCGGTGCCCGATGTTGTGATCCGCATCACGTCAACGCCGACGCGAACATCCACCCCCAATTCTTCGGCCAATCGGCAAAGGGCTCGCGGCACGGCGCGCGTTCCACCGATCGGGTACCAGATACCTTCGTCGGTCTGCATATGGGCGATGCTGCACAAGACCGCCGGCGAATTGTATGGCGACGAACCGACATACTGGGTGAAGTGATCCATCATCTGGGCGACGCGATGATCGGGGACGTGCGATCGAACGACCGACGCAACACTTCGCCCCATTCGCAGCGAGAGTACGTCTTTCAACACTGCGGCCGAAAATGTCCCGCCGACATCCATCGTGTCCGAGAGTCCGCCGACGCTGCGCCAAAAGAAGAAACGATCGGAAACGCCGTGCAACTGTTCGCTCATCCGCATGAACCGCGCATACCCCTCGCCGCTGGTCGCCGACCCCGTCAACGCGTCAATGTTCTTTTTCATCGCATCGGTGTTGGCGACCAAATCCAGAACCGTGTTGGGATCGTTGCCGCCGCCTTCGAAGAAACATCGCCACTGCGGATCGAGCGCGACCATGTCCATGTAGTCCGCAAGATCCTTGCCTGCTTCGGCGAAGACCCTCTTGAGCACACTGGGCAGCGTCAGGATCGTTGGTCCCATGTCGAACCGATATCCGTCGGCTTCATGCACGGCGGCTTTTCCGCCAACCCAATCGTTTTTATCCAACAGAGTGACGCGGTGGCCGCGGGCCGCCAAAACACAGGCCGACGACAAACCGGCCAAACCGGCGCCGACGACAACGACGTGAAGCGATTTTGAATCTGCTTTGATCATGGAAAGTTTGTTCTAGGAATTCGAAAGGTTGCTCAGCACCGGGCGGATACGCATAACTGTAGAGCGTTAACCAGCTTCGGCAAAGATCGGGCTATTCGTCGCGTCGGACCATCCGTTTCAGCGAGGCTAACCGCAGCGATGCGGTGCCGTGCAACCATCCGACCATGGCAGAGAGAATGCGTTCATCGTTTTCCGTGCGGGCTCGTAAGTGTGGGGCCCAGCTTCCTGTTCGTTCCGACACCACCTTGGGTGTGGTCATCGATAACAAACCTTCGACGCCTCGCGTCACACCGAATCCGCTGTCGCCGCGACCGCCGAACGGTAAGCGCGGGTCGGCCGTCGGAACGATCAGATCGTTCAACGTGACGGTACCGACAGACAATCGCTTCGCCATTTCAGCGGCAGCAACGCGATTCCCGAAGATCGACGCCGCCAAACGGTACCGGCAATCGTTCACGATTCCGACGGCATCTACGATTTGTTCGACCCGCATGATTGACGTAACCGGCGCAAAAATGTCGGCGGTCGCTACCGGATGGTCGGGCACGACTTGGTCCAGCACCGCCGGCAACATTCGACCGGACGTCGCGAGCGCATCGACATCTACGTTGCCGAGCGCGTCGACGCATCCCTCCGAGAGAGAACGGCGTATGACGTCAGCCACGGCCATTCGTGCCGACGAGTGAACGACCACCGAAGGGCTCGTCGCCAGTCGCGACCGAATGGCTTGGAGCAGTCGGTCCGCCGTCGGTTCGTCGGCAATCAACCTGCGAGGCGCGATGCAGGTCGCGCCGGAATTGAACGTCAACCCAAACACAATCGCTTGTGCAGCACGTTCAATATCGGCATCCGGCAGCACGATGACGGCGTCACAACCGCTCAGTTCAGCGATCACCGGCGTCAGACTCTGGGATGCCCGCTCCAACACGCGTCGCCCGGTCTCAGCCGAACCGGTCAAGACGATCAAATCCACACCCGCGTCCATCGCGGCAGTGGCGGATTCGGTCGACGAATTGATTGGGTTCAGTGACTCCGGCGGCACACCCGCATCGTAAAACGCGCGGACCAGTCGTGCCGTCGCCAATTCACATCCCGCGGCTGGCTTGACGAGAACCCGATTGCCCGCGGCCAGCGCCTGCGCCATTTGAACTCCCGGCAGCAGCAACGGATAATTCCATGTTCCCAACACCAAGACCAGCCCGTGTGGTTGGCGTTCAACGTGGCTCTGGACACCAGCCAGCCACATCGGTCGACCGGCAAATCCAACCCGTCGCGGCGACAGGACTCGCGGCCCGCTTCGCCCGATCCAGCGGAGTGCTGCACACAGCGGAAGCAGTTCGGAAGTGATGGTTTCGACCGGGTCACACCGCTGGTCGCTGGCGCAAAGTCGCGTGAACTCTGTCGTCGCCGACGCAAGCTGATGTGCGACCGATGCGATCACCCTGCACCGAGTCTTGGTGGCGGCCTTGGTCGTCGTTTCGCCCCACGGGTTCAGCTCAGTACGATGTTGCATTAGTGTCTGTATCAATCAAAAAACGCACTTTTGGGAAAACCCGACCATGACCGTGAATCCGACCAACCATGAAGTCATCGATGCGATCGCCAATCGGTGGAGCCCCTATCGATTCGAGACAAAAGCGGTTGAGGACAAAAAGTTAGTGCGGTGCTTGGAAGCCGCTCGGTGGGCCGCTAGCAGTTTTAACGACCAACCCTGGTCATGGATCATTGCAAAGCGACAAGATACCGCGTCCTTCGATCGCATGTTGGGGTGCCTGTTGGAGGCCAATCAACCGTGGGCTGCCAAAGCGGGAGTATTGATGATTTCGGTGATTCGCCCGACGTTTCAATACAACGGGCAACCCAATCGGGTGGCGTTGCACGATCTGGGCCAGGCCGCGGCGCACCTTGCCCTGCAAGCCGCAGAGCTTGGATTGCAAGTCCATCAAATGGCGGGATTGAACCTGACCGCCGCGCGACTGTTGTATGGAATTCCGGAAGGGCACCAGCCCGAAACCGCAATCGCCCTCGGATATCCCGATACCAGCGAGCCGAATGATGATCTGGGTCGAAAACTTAATCAGCGTGATCAAGGCGAGCGAAAGCGACTGGGGATCCACGAGCAGGTTTTTTCGGGAACTTGGGGGAATCCGGCGAAGTTTGACGGTTGATCGTGGCGAAAAACGGGCGGTGACGGCGAGATCTCTTCGTTTTGCGTTCCGTGAAGAACCTTGCCAGCAACCCAAAATGGCTCGTTATCCGCTAAGCTATACCCAGGCTGTATTTTCCTAGGCGTCTAGCCGCCCGAGAGTACCGCGAAATACAACGTTGTCATCCCATACGTGGCAGTGATTCGTTTCCGCCACGTATTGTTCCACGGTACGGGATCATCGATGATCCCCACCCGTTTCTATCCTACCTTCGCTTGAGTCAATCGCCGGTGCCGGAGTCTTGGAATCCTGGAATCGTTTTCGCGCATCTGACGGACGTCGGCATGCGTCGGGCCAACAACCAGGACTCGCTGGCGTGTTTGCCGGCGAAGTCCGAAGAACGTTTTTGGAATCGAGGGCACTTGTTTGTCGTCGCCGACGGAATGGGTGCTCACGCCGCGGGTGAATTGGCCAGCCAGATGGCGACGGAAAGAATTGCGATGCAGTTTTTTCGTTCACATGCATCGTCCACCGCCGATGCACTTCGCGCGGCCGTCTCGGATGCGAATGACGAAATCCACCAACGCGGTCAAAACAATCCCGAATTCCATAACATGGGAACGACGGCCAGTGCATTGGTGCTTTCGCCCAGCGGAGCCTTTGTCGGCCACGTCGGTGACTCTCGAGCGTATCGGCTGAGGGCGGGCAAGTTCGAACAGCTGACCTTTGACCACTCGCTTGTTTGGGAAATGGAAGCCACCGGACAAACGGGCCAGGGCATCCCCAAAAATGTCATCACGCGATCGCTCGGCCCGCACGCGGTGGTCGACGTCGACGTCGAAGGACCGTTTCCGATCGAAAAAGATGACCAGTTCCTGTTGTGCAGCGACGGTCTAACGGGGCTAGTCGAAGACGACGAAATCGGGGCGCTTCTAGATTGCCTTCCCGAAGAAAAAGCGGTCCGAGTTCTGGTCGACCTTGCAAACCTTCGCGGCGGTCCCGACAACACGTCGGTCATTATCGTCCGTGTGGTCGATCCGATCGTCGGCAAGCAGCCCGGCGTCCCGCAAAAACGCAATCGATCCGAACCGGCTGTGTCTCGCGCTATCTTGGCAACGGTCGCTATATGTTTGACCGGCGCGTTGTTACTGGGCATCCTGTCGGTCGTCGATCCCTATGACCCCGATCAACTGGGCGACCAAAATTGGGTCGGACCAATGGTGGTGGCATTGCTGCTTGGAATGATCACTTCGGCAATTGCGATCTACGAGTGGCTGCAGGTTCGTAAGCGAAAACGACCTTCGTCATCGCATTCGGGGAACCAGGGCCCTTATCGCGAATATGATGCGACGCCGACCAAGGCGCTCTACGAGCGTCTCGGTGAAACGGTCCAGGCGCTGCGTGATGCCGCCAATCAAAACAATTGGATGATGGACTGGCAAAAAGTTGACGCGTTCCAAGACGAGGGCCGCGTTGCCATCGAAACCAAAAATGTCAAAGACGCCATCCGTGCCCAATCGGAAGCTGTCATCGAGACAATGAACCAGCTTCGTGAACAGAACAACCGAGCGGCGAACGAAACCGCCATCGATCATTGAATGTCCGACGTCTTCGAAACTTTTGTTCGAAGTTAATTGGCATCCACGGGCAACTCTTGGTTCTTGAATTCGCGGTACACCACTTCGGTGCTGCGTGGCCCCGATTCCTTGATCGCCAGCCGCTTACCATACGCCAATAGCTGGTTGTCGTCGGTCACAACGTCGCCAGTCATCGCATACCGACGAAGCTGATCCGGTGGCAGCAGTAGGGCGTCGCGAATCTGTTCCGCGTCAAGCGTTCGCTGCAGCACGACTCGTCCATCGCCCGCGTGATCCAATCCCGGCCAGCTTTCGCCGAGCGGAATCGATTCGTCGTTGCAACCGAGAAGAATGCCGTTGTAGTCACTCGGGTCGGCCCACAGCGCGGCGTTGGGGAAAACTTCTTGGAACGTGCGAGCGATCGACCGTGCGTGTTCTTCGGAAACCAAGTGCGATGGCAACCACTGGGCAATGATCCCACCAGGGCGAAGTTTCTTTTTAGCCGTTTCGTAAAACTCTTTCGAATACAACGCGTTGACGCCCGCGTGGTTCGGCGGCATCGGCTCCAACGTGATCACGTTGAACGTCTTCGTGGTGCGACGCAGAAATGCACGACCATCCATCAGAATCGGATCAACGTTTTCGGCCTCCAACACACGATCATTGCCGGGAAAGTGTTTCGCAATCGCGAACACTGCCGGATTGATGTCGACAATCGTAGTGTGCTTGATGCCTTCTTTGCGAACTGCGTTGGCCGTCTGTCCTGTACCGAAACAGATCACCAATGCTTCGTCGGTCTGGTCGCTCAACAGCACCGGCAACGACCCCATCCAATCCATGTAATGCGCCGTCGGCCAGAATGCCGCAGCCGCGAATCCGTCAATGAAGACCCCGCGGCTGCCGTTGGCGAATTCGATCGCCGACGTCGCTGCGTCGGGGCCCTCGTGGTGTGCGATTACCGTGTGTTCACCGTACGGATACGAGAACAAAATGCGCTCGCGACCGACCCCTGAATCCATCATCACGGCAACCACCATCGCGGCGACTGCTACCCCATGCGACCAGACGGGAAGCCGGATGCCGTACAAGGCATAGGTGACTGCCAAGACCATGAATCCGGCGATCCAGGCAGTGTGTACGAATCCGAACATCGGCAGGAAGATCCAAGCCGCACTGAGCGCACCCAGCACCGAGCCGATCGTGTTGACGGCGTAAATTCTTCCGAGTGCTTTCGACGAATATCCGTCTTCTAAATGCCACGGCAGTGCGATGCCCAGCAAGAACACCGCAGGCCCGACCAACAACAGCGTCGTACAGAACCAATGGATCGGCGTGTTGTGGCTGCCCAAGGTCAGCAGCAGTACGTCCATCCGTTCAATCAGCGGAGTGCCGATGAAAATCGCAATCCCCGCGAAGATCAAGATCAAATCCAATCGCGTTGTGTATTGTTTGATCCTCGGAACCAGCCGAGCAGCAATGCCGAGTGTGACAAGCACCACAGCCAGCATCACAGAAAACCCGGTGGTGGTCGTTTCGAACGCAGCGCGCAGGGCGCGGAACCAGGCGACTTCCAACAAGAATGTAACGAATCCGGTCATGAATACGATTCCCAGTACGCTTCGCGATGGCGTATCGATATCGCCGACACTCGCACTGGTTTCAGCCTGGGATCCTGCTTCATTCTTTCCAGCGACTAGGTATGCGGTCACGCCGACGGCCACATTGATCAGCGCGGTCAACACGGCTGTTCCCTGTAAACCGAATTCGGGAATCATCCAAAACGCGACCAACAACGTGCCCACCGCTGCGCCAAGCGTGTTGATGCCGTAGAGGAGCGACATGGACACATCAAATCGTTTTCCGATTCGGCCAAAAATCGGAATGCTGGCGCCCATGCATGCAGCCGGGATCAAGATCACGACGACCACACCGAATAGCTGCGTAAGCGGCGCCAGCGCGGGCTGTGACTGGTAGACAACGCGGTCGAGCTGTTCGAGCCACGCAAAACAGGAACCAAGTGCGAGCCCGCATACGCCGATCGCAAGTTCAAGGTACCCGTACAACCGAAGCGGGTGAGTGCTTTTTCTTCGATCGATGAACCGACCGCACAGCGATGCGCCGATCGTCATCCCCGCCATCATCGTCGCCAGCGTGATCGCAGCGCCGGAAGCGCTGACGCCGAAAGCGAGCGACGTCCGCAATTGCCAAATGACTTCCCAAGACAATGCAGCCAACCCGCCGAGTGCAGGCAGGGTCAACGCGATCACGGATGCAGGCTTCTTCATCGTCAGGCAGGCGAAAAGGGTTGAGCGGGATCCGACGAGTCGGACGGCAAGTGCGGCGAAGAATTATGCGCCATCTTGAGCGACCGGCGAAAAAAAACCGATCATCCCTGTCTTGCCGATCATGCCGCTTGTTCAGTCGCCGATCTACGACCGTTGCCGTTCGATATGCGAAATTGAGTCCAACCCAAGGAACAAACGAACTTCGCCGTCGTCACTTCGACGCGTTAGAGCGAGCATCGGTTAGCGCGTTGGTCGGATCAACTTCCGTCCGAGCGGGCCGGAAACCCGAATTGTTGTAACGGTTGGGCGGGCGGTTATAGCTTCGCGCCGCGGATCGCACGTCGAGTCCGCGAACGCCGAACGAACCGCCCCGAAGCACGCGACGCACCGTGTCGGTTACGGGATCGATATCCGCAACGTCTTCGTTTGTCGAACCCAGCGAATTGCCGTAGTCACGATGCCGCTCCTGGCACCACTCTTGCACATTGCCGTGCATGTCAAACAAACCAAAATCGTTTGGCATCAACGTTCCTACAGGCCTTGTACGGTCTTCAGAATTAGCACTGAACCAAGCGTATTGATCAAGCAACTCGTCGCAATTCCCATAGTGTCGACTGGTGCGCGTGCCCGCCCGGCATGCATATTCCCACTCGGCTTCGGTTGGCAATCGATACCCGGTCCGCCCCAGATAGTCATCCGGTACCACCATTCCGTTCTTGATTTCGGGAATCGGCGGATAGCACATTTGGTCTTCGGGAACGCCCTCCTGTTCACTAAGCCAACGACAGTAGGCCGCTGCTTCATACCAAGTCACAGAAGTCTGCGGGCATGTTGCGTCGGGTGCGTCCCGTTCGGTGAACGTGTGATTGATGCTGGGCACTTGTTCAATGAATTCGTGAAACTGCTCGACAGTGATCTCGCGGGCGGCGATCGCGAAATGGCGGTCGATGCGATTGCGATGCAACATTTCGTACG
This sequence comes from Rubripirellula tenax, assembly GCF_007860125.1. Lineage (NCBI taxonomy): Bacteria > Pseudomonadati > Planctomycetota > Planctomycetia > Pirellulales > Pirellulaceae > Rubripirellula > Rubripirellula tenax. Next base: position 532,676 of record NZ_SJPW01000006.1, on the reverse strand, counting down.
TGCTTCGACTGGGCTGCGTCGGTGGCGAACCCATCACAAACTCGACAGGTCCGGGCAACGACACCATGGTCAGTCCGCGGACCGTCGTGCTCCATGTTCGTTTGCGCGAAGAAGCGGATGGCAAGGAAGAGCCAATGATCAGCTCCGTCGACATCTGCGACAACTTTGGCAATTTTCCCCATCGACGCAGCGCCCACTCGGCCGCGCTGTGGATGCCAGGATCAGGATCCAATTGATACAACACTTCGAGCTGGGCCGAGACAGATTCGATATCGATTTCAGTCGGATTCTGGTATAGACCCAATGACAGAATAAGAACACGTCGAACCGACAAATCGGTTTCGACGCTCAACCGCTCGGCGATGATCGACGGCGAGGTTCGGGTTTGGCCGAGTCGATGAAGTATCCACGTTCGAAGCCGCGGATCGGGGCTCTCTTTTAGCATTCGCCAAACGTTCTTGTCTTCGCCAAGCCGTATCTTGGCAATCGCCGCGTTGGCTTGTCGTCGTGCCAACGTTTCCACTGCAACATCAGCGACATTGGGGCGATGCCAGATCGACGCAGAAATGACGTCGTTACCGTCGGAAACAGCGGTAACCGCGGCGATGCGGAATCCGTCCGCTTGGTACTGGCGCGCTTGAGCGATTTGTTCTTGCGGCGAAAGACCATGCGAAATTCGCGACTCCAACCAATTGCTCGTATTCCAAACCGACGCGATTCGCAAATCAGCCCCGAGCGACTTCAACGTTCCCTCGAATCCCTTCGCCTCGCAAATCGGTTCAAGAGCAACATCGTCTCGGATCATGGTGAAGTCATCGAAGCCGTTCTCGACCGCCGCGGTTAACAGCGAAATGGCACGATCGGCATGCACCCTAGATCGCGAAGCATCTCGTTCGCGATGGGTCGCCGCAAGAATAGCGTGGGTCTTCGCGGCAAGGAAAAGCGTCGCGCCGTCTTTGTCGTGGGTATCAATGAATTCCTCAAAACGTTCGACAGCACCCGCGTCGTCGGCTAGGTGCGCGGCCAAAACGGTTTCGAGGAAAACAATCTCTCGTTCATCCGAAGTCGTCTCAACAAAACTTTCAAAGTCAGCTTTCGCCGCATCGGACCGTGACGCCCGAGCATGGATGACCGAGCGACAACGCAATGCCTCGACCAACATGGCCAACCGATTTTCGTTCGGGTCGTCAAGGGAAGAATCGCGGATGGAAAGTTGATCAATGATGGCGTCGAAGTCGTCGATCGCTTCATCGTCAAAGCCAAGTTCGAATCGCGCCTTGCCTCGTTCGAAACGAACTTTGAGACCCGAATCGCCGGAGGAAATCAAGTCATCCGCTGCTCGCAACGCGACCTGAGTTCGTGACCGCGCAGAGGGGGGCTTGTAGCCAAGCCCCAAATCAATGTCCCAATAGATTCTGTCGAAATATTCTTTTCGCCCAAATCCCTGCCGCGATTGGCTAAGGAACACGGTCGACTTGTGGTCTTGGCTTGAAACGACGCCACAGTACTTGCGAAAGCCACCCAACCCTCGGAACCCTTGCAGCGATTGAGCGAATGGAAATCCGTCGTTCGCAAAATTTTCCTGCAATGAGGCAACGTCGACATGTCGCACATCGACATACAACCGTGTGTCGTCCGTCGCCTTTTCACGGTCTCGCCAAACGGCCGCGAACCCTTCGAATCCAGTGCTTTCGTTCACATAGCCCGAAACATCAACGGGCATGAATCCTTCGGCCTGGAATTGCACATCCATCGCGCGGATCGACTCTGCACTTTCATCCACAACCATTCGCCAAGGTTGACGATCTCGCGTCCAAGCGACTGCCACGAAAATCGACGACTGGTGAAAATACGGTCGAATGCGAGTCGGGCGATAGCCGAACTCGCCCAGCAATTCCGCCGTCGGAAGCATGTCGTCGATCGGCATGGACTGGCACATCGCAAACCGATCCGCGACGATTCCATTTGATTTTTCGACCATCCCCTTCACTTCCGAATCCGGCTCACCAAGGCTTTCGCCAAGCAAATCGCTAGGCCAAACATGCTTCAGTTTGCGATCCAGTTCCTGCTCTATTTTCTCCTTCGCTGGATCACCCATCCGGGCGAACGCATCGAACAATGACTCAAATTGATAGGGCTGACCGTCGAACAGCAGTTCGGAAAGCACATCTAGATCATCGGCGGCATAGTCTTCGAGTATGTCCGTCGCCTGTCGAATTTGGGATTGAGAACGATTTCTGGATTCGTCGCGGTAAACCGACGCAAGTGGGGCGATCAAGTGGCGTCGCGCCGGACGTAGAAGATTGATCCAAATGGAAACACGCAGTGAATTTTCTTTCACCAAAGCATCGGTGACGCGCTGTGCAACCTGATTCCAATTCGCTTCATTGCCTGGATCGTACGTAGCCAGCGCACTCACCGCCGGCAAGAGCTGTGACGAATCGCCACTGGGATCGTCTTTGGCAGCATTCCAAAGATCATCAACCAGTTTTGCATCGGGACGGACTAGCAAATCACGGATGGCTTCGACCTGATCGGCGCGGGCGTCAAGAAGTCGTTCACTGAGGTAACGAAGTTGCGAAGCATCACTGGGCAGCAGTGCGAGCGAGAGGTTGAGTCGTTCATTGGAATCAATCGGGTACCTTTCAATATCGGCCCGGAGCTTTTGATCGAGTTCTGAGCGATCCGACCGAATTTTTACGATGATATCGGGCAGTTGGTCGATCTTGGCGTTCGTGATCGCAGTCAAAAGGCCTGTGGTTCGATAGTCGCTGTTGGCTTGAACGACTCGGTCCCGAACGTGCAACCCGAACGCCAACATGATCAAGGAAACCAGCGTGAAAACCGAAAAACGCACGCCATGGACCGTGCCCGCGGATGCCATCATCTTTCGCTGCGGTTCGCTCCAGAACATTTTGTCGGTGAACCACTTGATACGGGCCCATTCCAAGCTAGACGGTAAGTGGCGACGTTCGGGTTTCGCATTCCAAACCGCGGACCGTTCCGCCAGCGCAAGCGAAGCCCGCCCGGAAAGTGTTTCCACTTGCTTTCGCGTCAACCAAGCTCGCAGTGACGGAACCAAATAATCGTGGGTCAGTTGATAGAACTTCAAACTGCGATCGCTATTCGATTCGGAATGGAACCCCTCAGGATCGGTGGGCGTGATCAGCCGCATCTTCCCGTCAAGAATTCTAAGCAAGTCGTTGAACTCTCGAGGCTGGCTCCGATAACCCGACGCGTCGAGCAGTTCGGCATGCGATCGCATGTGTCCCTTGATATCGGTGCCGACTTCGGGCAGCAGCGCCATCAAGACTTGGCGTGCCGCTTGTTGGTGTCGCAAATGTTCGGGGTTCGCGTTTTGATTGCCAAACATTTCCTCAAGGAAATTCGTGCCGATTCCGTCGGTCCCTCCGACTTCGGCAAGGGTCCCGGGCAGCCAAGGCTTTCCTTTGATCATTTCGGCGAACAACGCCAAGCGGACCGAAACGACTTTTCCATCGTTGGCCAATCCGTTCGCAACGGCGTCCACGAACTGTCGCTGTTCGTTGCTGATCTGGGCTTCTTGAACCGGCAGTCTACCGAATGACTGGCCGAATTTCGTCAACACGTCCGCAGCGTGCGCAACATCGAACAGATCGACCGTCGCGAAGTTGTGGCCCTCGAGAATGGGCGTTTCCAATTCTCGCATGAATCGCGACGCCGCCATCGAGAAGTCATCGCGGACCATAACGATGGATTGCAGATGCTCTCCATCGCATTGGCGGAGCGCTCGAACGAGGTTCAGGTCGTAATCCGCGCGGTTAGCGTGAAGCCATTGCTCAAACTGATCCAGGACGACAACCGTTTTTCGTCCCACTTGGCGGCGCAACCAACTGAACGTTTCTACCAACTCGAGATTCCGTGGCAGGTCGGGGATCTTCTTTTGAAGTCCGCGTAAAATACGCAGTTCAGTGTCTTCGGCCGTGGCTTCTAAGTAGATGGCCGTTACGGTTGATTCCAAACGCGGCAGCAGTCCCGCTTTGACCATCGATGACTTACCACAACCCGACGGCCCGTAGATAAGACCGACGTTAAAGGTCTTTTCGGCATCGGTTTCCTCGATCTTGTTTTTCCAAAATCGAATCGTTTCTGGCAAGCCGTCCCGGCTGCGAGGTCCTGGAATCAGATCGAGGAAGAAAGACGCATCATCGGCATCGAACGAACGAAGTCCCTTCGGAATGACTTGCAGAACGTCCGATGCTGCATTGGTGTCGTCTTGCCAGCTCAGCAGGTCCTGAGCGAAGTCGGCGGCCGTGGCGTAACGATCCGAGGCGCGTTTGGATAGCGCCTTCATGCAGATACGCTCAAGCTCCGCAGGAATGGATTCGTCAATGTCACGCAGCTTGGGCGGATCAATGGAAACGACTTCGTGCAACACCTCGTTCGACGTACTGCCGCGGAACGGTTTGCGCCGTCCGAGGATTTCGTACATGATGATGCCCAGCGAGAAGATGTCGCTTCGTCCGTCCAGGCGATGACTTTCACCGCGGGCCTGCTCTGGACTCATGTAGGCAGGTGTGCCGACAATGCGATCTTCTTCAAGTGGGTCATTGTTGCGGATCGCCAAACCAAAGTCAGCAACGTACGCAATTCCCGTGCTTTGTTCGATCAGAATGTTTCCCGGCTTGACGTCGCGATGGATGATCCGGCGCTGGTGAGCGTGGTCCAATCCCATGGCGATCGTCGCAAGAATCGCTGCTGATTCTGCGGGCTCCAACGGCCCATCTATCATCCGATGCCGAAGCGTGTAGCCTTCAATGAACTTTGAAACGACAAAGATGGATCCGTCATCGGTGCGCCCCATGTCATAGACTGGAACGACATTGGGATGGTCAAGACGAGCGACGGTGCGGGCTTCATCGAGATAGATTTCGACGTCGCCTGGCTTCCATTGGTATTTCGTCGTCGGAACTTTCACAGCGACGTCTCGACGCAAATCCCTGTCAAACGCAAGGTAAACGCGACCGTATCCGCCCTCGCCCAGGATGCGTTTGGGAACGTAACGGACATCACTTGGGATTTCCGCGGCAGGATCCGTTATGAATGTTTCGTCTAAGTGGCCTTGACGCCTGCTTGTCCCCGCGATGTCTTTGGCATCGCTCAACAACGTTTCGTCGCTCGTGGATTCGATCGCAAGGAGTCGGCTTCGCAGCGGATCTCGAATCTCGGGGAACCGCGAGACAAAGTCTTGTATTCTCGGCAAGGCCCCGTCGCTTCGCGTCGCATCGAACTCACCTACCGCCAGTTGCAATTTGCATTTGGGATCATTGGCGACGCCTGGAAACTCGGCCAGGTATTCCTCAACCCGTAAGGGACGGTCGGTCTTCCATCGGTGTTTTTGGTCTTGCAACAGCACTGCAACCAGTTGCGTCGGATCCGAATCCCGATAGGGTCGCAGTAGCTCGAAAATTGGAGGCGGATCTTCGCCCTGATCCCAAAGTGCCTCCAACTGTCTTGCTACCTCGGGCAGCATGGCTTCGCTCGCGTGGGTTGAATAGGAAGCTGACAATTTGCGTTCGAGTCACACTACTATTGCCGCCTCCCGATATTGTCGCGTCCCAAGCAGCGCCATGCAATCAGGCGCCGGTGCGGACGGGTCGGTTTTAGCGATTTGCTGTGACGTTGCCCGACTCTGTTCCAACGTATTGGCGTTGTGCAGAGCCGTCTACTATCCTAATCGCTATGAATTGTCGTACTCCTTTTTTTATCTGGTTCCACCATCGCAGCGGATCCTCGCACCTTTGCAGTCTGCTAGACAGCCATCCCGAAATTGCTTGCTGGGGCGAGTTTTTCTACCGCGGTGAAGCAGGCGTCGATGGAGATCTGTTCACTCGTTCGGCGTGCGATACAGAAGCCGAATTCCTGAACGATGTATACAGCCATCGATGGAGCCCTTCCGGTGCGACGCTTTGTGCCGACGATCCGGAACCACCGCTGGCAACCGCTGTAGGATTCAAGCTGAAGTATCAGCAGGGTGACTCTTATCCATGTGTTCTTGACCATCTTCGATCGCATCGATCGATGAAGGCGATTCATCTAGTTCGAACGAATCTTGTCGCGGCTCTTCTATCCGCTTCGATGATCCCGCGGCTACTGGATCAATTTCAACGAGCAAACCTGCTGGCGACGACTCCTTCCCATGATCTCGACCGAACCGTGTGGTTAGACACTGAAACAATTTTGGACGAATTGGTCGAGCTTGAATCGCGAATCGACGTTGCGCGGCGCGAGCTTGATGCGATGGACTGCTTGGAAGTGACCTACGAAAATCTGATCGATTCCCCCAAGAAGACATGTCAAAGCATTCTCGATTTCCTTGATGTCGACGCATCGATAGAACTCGTGTCTCGTTTGCAAAAGATCATGCCCCACTCGATCGCGGCTAGTTTGGGAAATTTCGACGAGGTGTCAGAAGCACTGGAAGGTACGCGATTCGCCGTTCACCTAGATTCGAGCAGCAAGGCATGAGTGGTCAAGTTCATTTTTACGTCAATGCAATGCATTCGATTGGTGGCGTGACGACGTGGTCCTTTCAAGCCGCATCCTTCATGGCAAAGCGTTACAAAACGCGGGTCGTGACGATCAACAGCGGAACGCACCGAGACGAGGAATTATTTCCCGGACCGGTCATGAAGGTTTGGCGCGCACCGCAGGGCGAGAAGGAAAACGGAGTTGCCGAACGGGTTGCGAAAGATCCGGTCGGCAAAAATTCATGCGAGGAAATTCACAAAGCGTTCGACGGGATATTTGAATCATCCGATAAGCCAGGGAAGCGAGCGACGAAGCCGACGAAGATCACAAAGCCCGTCAAGCCTACGAAACCGACGAAATTGGACCTGGGGCCTTCGCCGGTTCCCGTCGCGTCGCATGGCTCCGGTCCAAAAGACGCAAACAAACGACTGCACCCGAGTGCCGAGGAGGCGATCGCAGCAGCAACCCTTTTTGTCCCGAACTATCTGGATTTCGCTTACGAGTTAGCGGCCCGTTCGCGATCACGCGGCATCGAATCACGGTGCATCGGCATCTGCCACTGCGATCAGGAGAACTATTATCAGCAGCTAAAGCACTACGCGCCGATCATCCAGAGTTTTATCGCAGTCAGCCCTCGCTGCTTTCAAAACTTGGCCGAGTGCATCCCTGATCGCGTTGCCGATATGCACCTTTTGCCTTACGGCGTTGCCAGTCAAGAGGCCCGCGTCTCGCGTGATTCGGAAGGCCCCATTCGCGTGCTGTATGCCGGACGGTTGTCACAGAAACAAAAGCGAGTGTTCGACTTGGCTGATATTGCGCGTCATTTGGACGCGATCGGCACGGATTATCAATTGGACATTTTGGGCGTCGGTCCCGATCGCGAGGCGTTGGTCGATGCTCTCGCCGAATTTCCGCGGGTACGTTTTTATTCCGGCGTTTCTCACTCCGAAATGGTTGGTGTCTATCGCGACCATGACGTCTTCGTTTTGCCATCGGAAACCGAGGGCACTTCGATCGCGCTGCTGGAATCGATGGCAAGCGGGTTGGTTCCGGTCGTGACTCGGGTCAGCGGATCCGAGGACGTCGTCGTCGATGGGGCGAACGGCTTTCTATGCGATACGGGAGACGCCGCAGCGATGGCAAAAGCGATTGCCAAATTGGCGGAAGACAGGAGCCATCGATCGATATTGGCCCAGCAGGCTCAAGCGACCGTCGCCGCAAATTATCGAATCGAGGCGCAGCTTGAAGCGTTCGAATCTTGTGTCCGGGACACGCTTAAAAAGCCGCTGGCACCCCCAAAAATCGCCAGATCCGTGCTCTAGCCAGCTGTGGAAGCCGGTCGCACTGGCATATCTACAAGCACGACGCGTAAGCGGGTGAATTTCCAAAGCCAGCAAGCATCCACTCGCCTGCGCGTCGTGCTTGTATTTTTCTAATTTTAAAAGAATGAATCGCCCTGGCCGGTCGCGTCAAAACGTTGCGTTGTTGACTTCGGATGCCTACAGTGGCATCTCGGCATGGACGCGGCTTTCCAGGCACCCATCTAAAAAAATTCCCCCATCGACATTCGTGAAGGAAAGAATGATGCACGACACCTACCCTGCGTGGACGAATCTTAGAGCCCTTCGGCATATGTCCGCAGGTCTCGTTTTCTTCACCTTGATTTCGCTCACCGTACGTTCGGCATCCGGCGACATGTACGATTTTACGTTGGTCGCTAGCGGATCCACGAGCAACTTCGGGAATCTAGGAATCTATCCAGGGTTGAACAACAACGATCAAGTTTCTTACGTCACGCGTTCTAGCTCGACGAATGGCAATATCCATCGTTGGGACGCTGCCGCACCCGCGACGCCCATTACGCTCGGCTCCGGTTCGTTTATCTCTCACGTGCCTATCAATGACTCGGGCGCGATCGCATACAACAGCGCAGGTTCGCGTGGGTACATCGCGGATGATTCGGGCGTTACGGAACTTTTCAATAACTCATTTGGAACAAATGTTTATGGCGTCAACAATTCAGGCGATGTGGTTGCAGCGCTGAAGGCTTCGAATGGCGACTATGAAGTCCGGGTTCGCCGTGACGGCGGCAGTTCACGCCGTGTCTTTTCGGATGCTTCATCAGGGGAGTATTCAGATTACGGCAGCGGCGGTGCACCCTCTCCGGAAATCAATGGAAGCGGCGACGTCGCGGTTCGTGGACGCCTCAGGAGCACGTCGCTAGACGGCATCTATGTCCATACGAGCACCGGAATTGTCACGATTGATGACGCGTCGGGACCCTTGCGTCAGTTCGGCAATATTGTCGACATTAACGATGCTGGTGATGTCGCCTACTATGGGACACCCGATAGCGCCGTTAGCAGTGCGGTTCGAGATTTTTACATTTATGAAAGTGGCGTTGGAAGCAGCGCCGTCGTCAGCAACGCAGATTTCGATTATCTCAGCGAAGCTGGCCTAGTAATCAATAACAATCGCGATTTTGTTTTTGGCGGTTCAGCGGGCGGAGTTGCGGGATTGTTCGACGGAAGCAATCCCTTAACCGATCGTGTAATCAGTATCGGCGATACGCTCGACGGCAGCTCGATTACGAGTCTGCTCATTCGCCGCGGCATGCTGAATGATTCGGGCAACTTTGTGTTTTCCGCGTGGCTGGATGACGACAACAACGGAACCGCAGACCGGAACGCGATTTTCTTCGCGACGGCTGCTGCAGTTCCCGAACCGTCCTCACTGGCTCTTTCCGCGATGGGCGTTCTGGCAGTCTTAGCACAGCGGCGTCGTCGAAAAAAAGCGTAAAAAACTTGTGTTTGTTGGTTCAATTTGTTCCAAATTGTGGGCATTTTGGATCAACAAGCAAACCTACTCTGCCGGCGTCCATCGTAGCGAACCCACACTTGCTCTCGTAAAAACGTGCATTCCGTTCCGCGGAGTGTTACGATTTCAGGGGGAGCAACAGACATGGTCGACGTTGAAATCGAACTGCTCAGACGCATGCCGGCATTTGGCGGATTGAAGCCGGCGGTGATCGATCGGATCTACTCGGAAGCGAAGATTGTCACGGCTACGGCGGGCGAATTTTTCTTTCACGAAGGTGATCCCGGCGAATCGCTGTTCGTTTTGGAGTCCGGGACGGTGTTGGTCACGCGCAAGCGGTTGCAGGACTCGATTCAACTCGGGCGACTGCACGCCGGTGATTGCTTCGGGGAAATGGCATTGATCGATTTCCGACCCAGATCGGCGACCATCGTTGCAGAGTCGGATTGCCACGCGATCGAGGTGCCGCGTCAGTCGCTTGCGATGCTGTACAAGGACGATATCGAGCAATACGCGATCATCATGATGAACTTGGGCCGTGAAGTCAGCCGCCGGTTGCGAGTCGCTGACGATCGACTGTTCCAATTGCAACATCACGGCTTGATTCCATCGGTGTGATGGAATCAAGCCTTCGAGATTCTCGGCGTGCTATTACCGACCGTCGATGGCCAGCTTTGCCGAACGATAACGTGTCGCCGGATCCAGATCAAAGCGATCGGCGTTCATCACTTTGACCCATGCGGCGACGAAGTCGTTCACGAACTTCTGTTTCGAATCTTCGCTGGCATAGACTTCGGCAATTGCACGCAGCTGTGAATTCGAACCGAACACCAAGTCGACGGCGGTCGCTTTCCACTTCACATCGCCGGTGTCACGACCGAGGCCTTCGAAGAAGTGTTCGCAAACTGGCGACTTTTTCCAAACGGTGTTCAAGTCCAGCAGATTGACGAAGAAGTCGTTTGTCAGCGTCCCCGGATTCTTTGTCAGAACCCCCAAACGCATGTCATCGGTGTTCGCGTTCAGGACTCGCATGCCACCGACAAGCGCCGTCATCTCGGGTGCAGTCAGTGTCAGCAGGTTGGCGCGATCGATTAGCAATTCTTCGGCCGGTCGGTCCAGCGAGTGACCGACATGGTTCCGGAAACCGTCGGCGGTTGGTTCCAAAACGGCAAAAGCTTCAACGTCCGTTTGTTCTTGGGTCGCATCGGTGCGTCCAGGAACAAAGAGAACGGTGACTTGGTTTCCTGCTTTCGCAGCCGCCTGTTCGATCGCCGCCGAACCGGCCAACACGATCAAGTCGGCCATCGAGACTTTCTTGCCGCCCTGTTGCGATTGGTTGAATTCGTTTCGAATCGTTTCCAGCGTTTTAAGAACTTTCGACAGTTGGGCCGGATTGTTGACCGCCCAGTCTTTTTGCGGCGCTAGCCGAATGCGGGCCCCGTTGGCGCCGCCCCGCTTGTCACTGCCTCGGAAGGTGGATGCCGATGCCCACGCCGTTTCGACCAAATCGGAAACCGAAAGGCCCGATGCCAGGACCTTAGCTTTCAGCGCCGCAACTTCAGCTTCGCCAATCAATGGGTGATCGACGGCTGGCACAGGATCTTGCCACAATTGGGGCGCGGCGACTTCCGGACCCAGACAACGCGAATACGGTCCCATATCTCGATGCGTCAGCTTGTACCAAGCCTTCGCGAACGCTGCTTCAAACTCTTTCGGATTCTCATGGAAGCGTTTGGAAATCGGTCCGTAAATCGGATCCATCTTCAACGCCAAGTCTGTCGTGAACATGATCGGTGCGTGCGACTTGGAATCGTCGTGAGCATCCGGCACCGAACCGCCTGCCGCGCCGTCCTTGGGAATCCACAGTTGAGCGCCCGCCGGACTCTTCGTCAAAACCCATTCGTATTCGAACATATGGTCGAAATAGTCGTTCGACCATTGAGCCGGGGTTGTCGTCCAAGCGCCTTCCAAGCCGCTGGTGATCGTATCGCCGGCATTTCCTTTTCCAAAACTGTTCTTCCAACCCAGACCTTGTTCTTCCAAAGTCGCACCTTCGGGTGCAGGGCCGACGAACTTGTTCGGATCGGCTGCGCCGTGACCTTTGCCGAACGTATGTCCGCCGGCGATCAAAGCAACCGTTTCCTCATCATTCATCGCCATGCGACCGAACGTCTCGCGAATGTCCTTCGCGGCGGCAAGCGGATCGGGGTTCCCGTTCGGCCCCTCAGGATTCACGTAAATCAAACCCATCTGCACAGCGGCCAACGGATTTTCGAGCTTGCGACCTTCGCTGTAACGTTTGTCGCCCAGCCAGGTGGTCTCGGGACCCCAGTACACATCTAGCTGGGGTTCCCAAACGTCTTCGCGGCCACCGGCGAAACCAAAGGTTTTGAACCCCATCGATTCGAGGGCGCAGTTTCCGGTCAGCACCATCAAATCGGCCCACGAGATTTGTTGGCCGTACTTTTGCTTGATCGGCCACAGCAGACGCCGCGCCTTGTCGAGATTGCCGTTGTCAGGCCAACTATTCAGAGGCGCAAAACGCTGAGTACCGTAGCCGGCACCGCCGCGGCCATCGGCCACGCGATACGTCCCGGCGCTGTGCCAAGCCATTCGGATAAAAAACGGTCCGTAGTGCCCGTAATCGGCGGGCCACCAGTCTTGGGACGTCGTCATCAGCGCGTTGATGTCGTTCTTCAAGGCAGCCAAGTCGAGTTTCTTGAACTCGTCGGCGTAGTTGAATCCGTCACCCATCGGATTGCTTTTCAGCGAATTTTGGTGAAGGATTTGCAGATTCAGTTGGTTCGGCCACCAGTCCCCGTTGGAGTAAACGCCAGCAGCCGTATGTCGCTGGCCGGGATCCTTGGGTACTCCCATCACCGGGCATTCACCCGCCCCGTTCGAGGCAGCCGATTGTGGTTCCTGGGCAAATACCGAAGCGGCGATGAAAACTGCTGAAAGGCTGGACGCTTTCCAGGCAAAGTGAATTGCGTTGCGCATGGGCTCTCCGTAGATGGAAATCGAAATGGAATGTTCAACAAGCAGATCGTTCGTTGAACCGTAGGCAGTATCCGCGATCTGTCGAGTGCCTGCCAGTGATTTCCTCAAGTCGTTGCGATGCACGCGACGAATGACGGGTCCCGGGAACCAAGAAGCGTTCCCGCTTCAACAATAAAAAACACTCGTTTTTTAAGGTTTTCGCCTGATCGTCGAAGCGACATCGGACGTAATCACAGACTGCTGGGCCGAGGAAGTCGTAACGATCCTGCTGCGATAGGCTGAATCGACAAAGTTTCTTGCTTCCCGGTCAAAGAAGCATTTTCCCTCGCCGGTCTGCTTGATGACGGAGGCGGCGTCGGGTGAGTCGGGCGGAAGCTTTCGGTCACCAACCCTTTTGGGCGTCGTGTTCGTCGTGAACTGACTCAAACGCTTGCCATCGCGATCGGTTTCCCCGACGTATCGAAACAGTGTCACGAACGCTGGGTTTTCGTGAACCGCCAAATCACTTTCTTGCGTCCAGGTTTCGCCCGGTTCCGGTGAGTGATCGGGAAGCACGACGACGTAGGACGTCTCGCTTTCCGCGATGCTGCTCAAGTCAAACATTTGCAGCACATAGTCGGATTCGGGAAACGCATCGATGGCGTCTTGAGTCGCTTGCGGAATCGGCAAGGCCTGTGTCTCGCCGTTGGGCTTCATCTTCCAATGCAGCGTTTTGCCGACCAACGACTGAAGATGCTTCAACAGCGTCTCGCCTTCGGTTCCACTAAATGTCTTTCCGCTGGCGGTCGACTTCGCCGTATCGACCTCGATCTGCATCGGTATGGGCGAAACGCTGACGATCTTCAATTGAATCGAGCGAACTTGTTTCTCGATCGTTGCCGTGCGTTGGTCGTCGACGTCGGTGACTGTCCATGTCGTACCAAGTTGGTAGCGATAGGTTTGATCCGCTTTGAATTCGCCCACAACGGACTCCGAGACGGTCGAATGAACAAGCGAAACATCGAATTGGTCACCTACCTTAAGATCCCATTCCAATTCACCCGCGAGCGCCGCATCGCCAGTGAAGCCAGCCAGCAAGCAAGCGATGATGCCGGCGAGGAAACATCGATGAGGTAGTGCAGGCATGTTGTCTTAATGGCTGGATCGGGAGGGGACGGCTGACGGTTTAGCACCGGCAATTGTCATGACACGACAACGCAGTTGCAACCTTACGCCGTATCGAGCCCGGGCTAATCAGTTTTGCAACTTAGGCAGCGATGGTCGTGGACCGCTCGGCCGCTCCAACGCATGGAAAACGTTGGATTGCGGAGTAATCCACGACAAATTGGAACTACCCAGATTTAAAAATCTGATTGGCCCTCCGTATCGAGCCCTAGCGATCCGATATCTCGCCTCGCTGATTTCCGGGGCGGTTGCCTATTTGGGCATCGGGCTAAACAATACAAACTACTCAAACCCCGGATTTCCCCATGCTGAAGTACTTTGTGGCTGCCCTGGCCATTGCTGCGTCCTTGTCCTTTGCTGCCGATGCGGAAGCATTCGGCGGCCGCGGATACGCTCGTCGCCAAACTCGCCGGGTTTATTACCCCGTCGTCGTTCCTCGTGTCGCCGTTGTACCTGTTGCTCGCGTCTCAACGTACTATCGGGCGCCGGCTTATCGGCCACCCGTATCGATCAACATCGGTACCGGCGGATATCGTCCGTATGGTGGATTTTATGGCAGCGGATATCGCGGCTACGGCTACCCAAGCTATCGAGGCGGTGGCGTTTCGATCGGAATCGGTTGGTAGCGAAGCAAACGTGACGTTCAACGGGGTCGGTTGGAATGTTAAGATCGGTTGACCCGCTTTCACCGAAGCGGACTTCCGCACTAACGAAGTCGAAAGCAACGATTCGATGAACGACGCCGATTTTTCTCGCAGTCAATCCGCCATGTACCAGTACAGCGGACGTGTACCGGCAGGCGGATTACTGTTGGGACTAGCGATTTTGGTGCCCGCCTCGATTTTGCTAGGCGTGTTGTATTCCGGCATCGTCGTCTATTTGCCCTTCTTGAAACTCCGGTGCATCGTCACGTTAGCCTACGGCGGACTGTTGGGCGTATTGGTCGGACGGACTTGCCGGTTCACAAAGTTTCGCAGTCACTTTGCGGTTGCCGCCATGACCTTGGTCATCACGGTGATCAGTTTCTATTCGGCTTGGGCGGTCCACTGCGCATGGTTCATCCAGTCGGTCGATGGCTTCGGGAAAGAAGTGATCGAAGCTGCGATCTTGGGCTTCGATCCTCGCGTGATGCTCGGTTGGGGCACGTACATTTTCGAGAACGGTCTATGGTTCAAGAACGGAAATCCGCATGACGGTTGGGAAGCGGTCACCGGATGGGTGATCGAAGCAGCGATTGTGTTCGTGACGGCTTGGTTGGCTCGGCGCAGCTACGGTAATTCGCCATTCTGTGAAACGTGCGATCGTTGGACCGAAGAAACGAAAGAATTGGCGGCGCTGCCGGTTTCGCCCGTGGATCCTGCATGGCAGACGATCGCGACCGGGAACATCGCCGCGTTTCGTCGACTGCAATTTGCTCAACAGTCCTCGGCTTACGTCGAGTTGCAGTTGGCGTCGTGTCCCGATTGCTCCGAAAGCGATTTTTTGTCGGCGGTAGCTGTCAAGATGGTGTTGAACAACGAAGGCAAGATCGAAAAGAAAGAAACCGATTTGTTTCGCAGCATGCCTATCACCGCAGAACAGAAGGCTGAGGTTATCGATTTTTCGGAACAGATGGCCGAGGCCCAACGGATCATGGCCGAGGAAGCTGACGCAGCGGAAGAAACGGCATCCCCCAATGGCGACGATCTGGGCGAATCGACCGGAGTGTCACCGTGACATTAGCCGCCGACGTCGTCGCTCGTTTGGCTGAAACGAAGTGCCGTGTTGTCTTTGCCGAAAGTTGCACCTGTGGCATGGTGGCGTGCGAACTGGGGAAGATCGCTGGTGTTTCGCAGTGGCTTTGCGGATCGGCTGTTACCTATCGCGACGCTACGAAGACGCAGTGGTTGGACGTCGATGCCGACACCATCCAAACACGAACGGCGGTTTGTGACACGGTCGCGCATCAAATGGCAACGGGAGCGCTAGGCCGAACTCCGGAATCTGATTTGGCCGTCGCGATCACGGGACACTTAGGACCCGACGCGCCTCAGGGCTACGATGGGCTGGTTTTCATTGGCTTTGCGAGGCGAAAGCACGATGGGGCCGTCCACTGCGAAGTCCATTCGCATACACTAAAAAGGCGTGGGCGAGGCCCGCGGCAAGTGGAGGCGACCGAGCTGGTTTTCCAAACGCTGCTAGCGTCGCTTTGAACACGCCTCTCAATTCTGCAGGAACGGTCCAATGCGTCAGCTGATCTTTTTCGTTTTCACAATCTCGATGGTTTCGCCGGCATTTGCGCAGCGTGGCGCGCTAATCGAGGATCTTTTTCGAACGATCGCCGAAGCACAACAGAAAAATCAACGCGAACCGGTGCCCGGCCCACCGCCGAACTTTGATCCTCGCCAAGCCGGTGGTGCATCCGCGATCAATGTGCGATCCCGCGAAGCTGCCCAATTTGCGGAAAACTTGGTTGCCTTCAGCCGCAGTATCGATCCGATGGTCGCGGAATTGCGGGACGCTTCGCAGCGGAATCCCGCCATTCGTGCGGTGATGCCCGATGCGTATCGCTTGGCCGCCGACACCCGCGCACTGATCAGCCGTTGTGACGGGTTGGCATCGTTGGATCCGATCGCACCGGCCTATTCCGAGCTCGACGCTCGGTGGCGTCAACTGTCGTTCGGGCTTCGGTCGATGGAAGGACTGTCGAATCAATGCACCGGAGCGATTCGAGAGTGCGATCGGTTGGCCAGCACGATGTGTCGTCAACTGAACCTGGAACCTCAGTTCGTTCGTCACGGGTTGCATGATTTGATGATCATCGGCGCAACCCACATGGAAACGTTGATCGACGATTTGCCGTTAAGCAATGTTTCCCCCGCTCAGGCCAAACAGGTCGAGCACGACATTCGGGTGATGCGTGGTCAGTTGTTGAAAGAGGCCGACCGCATCGACGATTCAACTTACGACCAGGTCGTGACGCGATTCACGGACTTCGTCGGTCATTGGAGTCCCGTCAGCGAGGCGGTTTACGCGATCGGCGACCCGCACCTGTCGCGTCGATTGGATCGGATCCGACAATGCGGCGATCAAACGTATGCGCTGTTGTGGATGCCGCCGCCACAGAACACAAAGTCGTTGACGGCATCGGCCCACCGGTTGGAACAGAGTTTAGGTGAAGTGCTTGATCAGTTGACGATTCGATCGATGGTCAACCTGGATTCACGAGAACAGGCGGCCGTGATGGAACGGAGTCGCCGAATGTTCCGCGCCGCGAAAGAATTGGAAGAAGCCGTGTCAGCCGGCGGTCGACGCGATCAATTGGCGGCCCAGTTAACGCCGATCATGCAGGACTGGTCCTACTTGGTTCCCGTTTACGCCAAGGTGCCGCGATTGAATCCGGCCACCTTGACCGCGATCGATCAAGAAATGGGTGTCCTCGGGGAATCACTTGGGGTCGGCGGTATGATTCAGTTCGATCCGGGGTCGTTGATCCAAATCGCAGCGGCCATCGAGGGTTCGAGCGAGTACTTTTTGGCGGATGCGCGGCGTTATCAACGCTATCTGACACCGGCGACCTTCCAGCGAGAATTCGTCGCTTCGGCCGAAGAAGTTTATCGGCACGCAAAAACGCTGCATGCCGAATTGAGCGGGCGGCCGGACTTGGGACGACTGCAACGCGAGGCCGATCACTTGCTCGATGGATGGCAATCTTTGTCCCAAAATGTTGCCAGTTTGCAGCAACACGGGTTAAGTACATCGCGAGCAGCCAGTTTACAGCGTGCCCATGCTGAAATGGCACCATCGGTGGCTCAGATCACCGCCGCATTGCAGGGGCGATGACGCGACCAATCAGCATCGGTATCGTGAAGGCGGATCTAGCAAAACAACTGTAACGACGAAAATGAAAATCACTCGAAACCCGACTCGCTCGGTCGCCATCGGAAGCATCACGGTAGGCAACGGGCACCCGATCGCCGTCCAAAGCATGACGGCGACGAAGACCCAGAACATCGAAGCCACCATCGCCCAGGCCGAAGCGTACCGGTTGGCCGGCGCGGGTGTGGTTCGCATTGCCGTCGATAGTGACAAGGACGCCGAGGCGCTCGCCGAGATCCGCAAAGGCACGACGGCAAACTTGGCCGTCGATTTGCAAGAGAACTTTAAACTTGCCGAACTGGTCGCGCCGTACGTCGACAAGATTCGCTACAACCCCGGCCACCTTTACCACCACCAACGGGAAAAACCGTGGCAGGACAAGGTACGGTTCATCATCGAACAGGCTGCGACGCATGACTGTGCCATTCGCATCGGTGTGAATTGCGGCAGCGTCGACCCGGCCAAGAAAGCGAAATATGATGCCGACGACTCGATCACACCGATGATCGAAAGCGCGTTGGAGCATTGCGAGTTCGTCGATTCGCTCGGATTTACTCGATACGTCGTTTCGTTGAAGGACAGTGATCCGTCGAAGGTCGTCGAGGTCAACAAACGGTTTGCCACGGAGCGGCCCGACGTACCGTTGCACTTGGGTGTGACTGAGGCGGGCATGCCGCCCGATGGTGTCATCAAAACTCGCATCGCGTTCGAGCAATTGATCGGTCACGGGATCGGCGACACGGTTCGTGTCTCGTTGACACTGCCCAATGATCGCAAACCCGAAGAGGTCGCTGCGGGGCTGGGCATCATTGATGACATCTACGCCGGTCGAGTGCGCAGCGTGGTGAAGTTCGACGATAAGGCGCTGAACATCATCAGTTGTCCGAGTTGTTCGCGTGTGGAAAACGAAGCGTTCATCGATTTGGCGCAAAGCGTCAAGGAAATGTCGACTTACGCGAAGGACTATGACATCACGATCGCCGTGATGGGGTGCCGTGTGAACGGTCCTGGCGAAACCGATGACGCCGATTTGGGGTTATGGTGCGGTCCGGCGAAGGTGAATCTGAAACGGGGAACCGAAGCACTCGGAGCGTTCGGATACGACGAGATTCTGCCGAAGTTAAAAGCCGAACTCGACGCGATCATCGCCACCAAGTGACTCGATTGTGGGCGGTGAACGATGATTCTGTTTGGCAACCTTTTGCTGGCTGACGACTCGGGCAAGTGCCACATCGAAGTCGGAACGGTGCGGGTTGCCGACGGAATGATCGACGAAGTGAATTTGGGGGACCGCCCCAAACACTTCGATCACGGCGGACCGACATCGTTGATCGCACCGGGGTTCATCGACGCTCATTGTCATTTACCACAGTTCGATTTGATCGGCGCTCATGGCATGCCGCTGCTGCGGTGGTTGTCCGACGTGACATTCCCCAGCGAAATGAAATGGGCCGACGTGGACTACGCCCGATCGATGACGCGGCGTGTCATTGATCAATTGCTGTCCGTGGGTACCACCGGGATCGCGACTTACGCGACGGTTCACCACGAATCCGCGAGGGCGGCGATCGAAGAGGTATCCGCATCTGGCTTGCGCGGAGTCGTCGGACAAGTCTTGATGGACCGCGAAGCTCCACCGGCGCTTTGTCTTCCGGCTCAACAGTTACTCGACGAGGCGGCGGCGTTGCAGCGAGAGTTTCCGTCCGGAAATCGAGTTGCCGCAGCGATCACGCCGCGCTTTGCGATCTCTTGTTCCGAGCCTTTGCTAAGCGGCGCCGGCGCGATCGCGGCCGAAACGGGTGCAACGATTCAGACTCACTTGGCCGAAACGGTCCAAGAATGCGAACGGGTGTCCGAGTTGTTCGGTGGAACGCCTTATGTCGACGTTTACCGACAATGTGGGTTGTTGACCGAACGCAGTCTGCTTGGGCACGGAATTCATTTGCATCCCGCCGACCGCGATGGGTTGCGTCGATCCGAAAGCACAGTCGTGCATTGCCCGACGGCGAATACGTTTCTTCGCAGTGGCGCGATGTCACGTGACGCGATGATCCAAAGTGGCGTGAAACTGGCCGTCGGTAGCGACGTGGGTGCGGGGTACGAGCGAAGTATGGTTCGTGTCGCGCGGGCGATGATCGAAGCGGCTTCGTCGCTCGGTCCGCGATTTCCGTCGACTGCGGAAGCGTGGTATGCGATCACGGCTGGAAACGCCGATTCGCTGGGCTGGACGGACGCTGGCCGAATCGCGGTGGGAGCTTCGGCGGACCTGTTGGTGATCAATCCGACGGTTTCGTGGCTGGGTGGTGCGGCCGATCCGTTGTCGATGCTGATGTTCGCATGGGACGATCGGTGGCTGAAAACCACGCTTTTGGCGCGTTGAATGGTCCGGTTGTCTGACCTGTGCCAGATATTTCGGCCAATAATCTGACCCGCGTGTAAAGATATGCCGGTTGTCGGGCCGATGACCATTGTGATGAGAATCGCGCCGGTTTCCCGGCCGAAACTTCATTCGGCTTGATCCACCCGGATTTTGATTAGACAGCGAAGGCAACCAAGATGACACGCAACGCTCAATTACGACGCACGTCCGCTACCCTCGCCCTGACCGTAGCGGTCGGATTTTGTCTGGTCGGCGCCACCGGGTGCCAGGTCTCGATGAACGGCCAAACGTTACCGAGCCCGTACTACCTGCAAGACGACATCCAGTATTTCCCCTCAGGACCTGAGTTCAAGCTGCCGCGTGAAGCCGCGGCATTGAAGGCGGCCAGAGCGGAAGAGAAGCTGAACCGCCGCTAACGTATCGGCCGCCAAAACTCGCCCGGACTTGTTCGAGCGATCCCTCATGGCCCGGGATGATCCGGGCCATTGGCAAGCGGCTCATGAGCGAAAAACCATTCGCATCGCGAGTCGCTAACTACTCGTCGTTTGCTCGCAAGAAGCCCTTGGCGACTTGCTCGTAGCTGCACGTGCCTTCGCCGAAGTAGATCTTCAGCTCGCGGGCCGCCGATTCGGGGCTGTCGCTTGCGTGGACCAAATTCATTTGGCGACTGCTGCTGAAATCGCCACGGATGGTGCCGGATGCGGCTTTCAACCCGTTGGTCGCGCCCAGCATTTCGCGAACGACCGAGATGACATCCAAACCGTCGATCGCCATCGCCACGACCGGGGCCGACGTGATGAATTCTTCCAAGCTGGGGTAAAACGGCTTGGCGACGTGCTCGGCGTAGTGCTCTCGCGACATCTCCGGCGTCACTTGCAGCATCTTCATAGCGACGACGCTGAGGCCCTTTTCTTCAAAACGAGAAATGATTTTGCCCATCAGTCCTCGTTGTACACAGTCTGGCTTTAGCAGCACCAAAGTACGTTGCATCGCTTGGTCGTTTCCTGAATCTCGAGAGGGTCAAACCACCGGTCGGACGAGTTTCCGCACCAGCGACCGATTGGGCAGGGCGCAAACACCCGTTCACCGTCGGCACGCGAAGTATCGGACGGATTCCTAGCCGCGCGAAGGCGTCTAACTTTCGTTGATCCGCGGCGGCGCATGTATATTGCGACCGAACCCGCCCTTCGTTCGACAACGCATGGCCCCGCGCCTGTAGAGAAATAGATGCGAACCCCCAAGTTTTCGGTGCCCATTCTGATCGGATTCGGATTGATCCTGGGGATTCTCGGTTGTTCACAAACGCCGCTCGAAAAGCCCACAAACGACGCTTTGACGTCGAACCCAAGATCGTCGGACCCACGTTCGTCAGACATCGCGCCGGAACCGATCGAACAATTGGCGTCAATCGATGACCTGATCCGAACGTCCGAACAGTCGTTGGCCGACGGACGCTTTGAAGATGCCCGAACGTCGCTGCGACGTGGCCTGTTGCTCGATCCGGAAGGCTCGCGACTTCGGTTCCTGTTCGCCCAGGCGGAAGCTGGCACGGGAAACCTGGACGGTGCGATCGAGATTCTGGGTTCAATCGACCCGAACGACCCCGAGTTCGGAATCGCGTCGCTGGGCCAATCGGCGCAGTGGTTAGCGGCGGCGGGCCGTGCTGCCGAGGCCAGGATTCAGTACGAGAAAGCGCTGGAAATGGCGCCCGAAGTCGAGTTTCTGCGTCATCAGTATGCGGCGTTTCTGAACTTCGTCGGCTGGCGTTATCGAGCACGCGACGTTCTCGAACCCCTTGTGACTGCGGGAAATGCGAGTGCGGCCGAACTTCGATCGTTGTTGGATGTGTCGAACTCCTATGCCGCCACCCAAGCCAGCAGCATGAGCACGCCGGAGCACCGCGAGGGACCGCTAAGCGAATCGCTCGGACGACTGAGTCGTCGCCAGCCTCGAATCGCCGTGGATATTTTGACAGCGATGTTGGATCAGGGTTTGATGAAACGTGAGTCGACGACGGAAGCTGCGATCGCGGCCGGGTTCGCCGAGCTTCAACAGTTCGACGAAATGTCAAAGTGGTTGTCCACATCATCGTCGGCCGTGATCGACAACCCGCTGTTTTGGCGAGCGATCGGCGACCAACGCTTGTTCGATGGCAAAGTGGATCAAGCCGTTGCTTGTTACTTGAAATCCATTCAGGCGGATTGCACCAACCCGATCGTTTACGAACGCTTGACCTCGGCGATGCTTCGCTTGGGCGACAACGACGCGGCCAAACGCATTGACCGTCATCGAGACCTGTTGTTGTCGATCTCGCCGATCGCCGAAACGCTGGTAACACAGCCACAGACCGACGATGGACTTGTGATCGAGTTGGCGTCGAAGTTGGAACGTGTCGGCCAGCCGATCCAAGCGGCCGCATGGCTGTCCTGGTTTCGCAGCGAGCATCCGTCTTTGATTCGAGGATCCTGGTGGGAAGATGAAATCGAACGGTTGCGGCGCACCGACGGTGACGTCACACAGGCCAAGCGATTCGTCGGTTTAGCGATCGACGGGTATCCGCTGCCCTCGGCCCCGTCGCTGTTGGCTGACGAAGTCGACGGCACCACCCGACCAGAATCGCCAACCGACAGTTCGTCGATCGACTCGGAGCGAACCGTTGCAACCATGGTCGACGTGGCAGCCGCGAGAGGTTTGATACATGAGTACTTGAACGCCGACCCAAAGCGGTCGACCAACTTCCGTATCTTCGAAGGCTTGGGCGGAGGCATCGCGGCATTCGACTTTGACCGAGATGGCCAAGTCGACTTCTATTGTTGCCAAGGCGGGTGCGAACCACCGGACGGCAAGTCCAACGCGTCGGATCAGTTCTTCCGAAACGTCGACGGCAAGTTTCGCGACACAACCGAGGCGGCGTCCCTTGTCGATCGCAACTACACCCAATGCGTGACGACCGGCGACATCAACCAAGACGGGTTCGACGACGTGATCGTTGGAAACCTGGGTCTGAATCGAATGCTTATCAACCAAGGCGACGGGACGTTTCACGACGTCAGCGAAACGGTCGGCTGGACGAACCCAAGTTCAAATCATTACACGATGGGACTGGCCGTCGCCGACGTCACCGGTGATGCGATACCCGACGTGGTCGAAGTCAACTACGTCAACTCGCCATCGATGTATCAACCGTCGCCGATTGGCCCCGATGGAGGATTGATCAAGATTCCAGGGCCACTGAATTTTCCTGCCGAAGTGGACCGCGTTTGGATTCAAGAGGGCCGAGGAACATTCCAATCGCGGGAACTGGGCGAGGAATCACAGCGATCGGGGAACGGCGATGCGGCGCAGTTCGGTGATGCCGCCAACCCAGGACTTGGGCTGATCGTCAGCAACTTTGACAACGACGCGGCGAACGAAATCTTTGTCGCCAACGACGCGCGACCGAATCAGCTTTGGAAGCAACGCGGAAACGCATCCCAAGTCCGGTTCGACGATGTCGCCGTCGCCCGTGGGTGTGCGGTCAGTTCGCGTGGCGAGGCGTGTGCCTGCATGGGCGTGGGATGGGCCGACTTCGATCGCAACGGGTCGCCCGACATGATGGTCACGAACTGGTTTGACGAGTGGTTGAATTACTACCAGGGCGACTCGCAAGGCAACTTTCACGATACCGCACCGCGTTTCGGCTTAGATCGACTGAGCGAGAACTTGCTGGGGTTCGGATGCCAAGCAATCGATTTTGACAACGACGCCGCCGTCGATGTCTTCGTCGCCAACGGCCATATCGACCAAGTCGCCGGCGCCGAGACGGCGATGGCGATGCCGGCCCAGTTGATCGAAAACCTCGGCGACCGATTCTTGTTGGCCGAACAGTCGGACGAAACCTATTGGCGAGAAAACCACCTTGGTCGGGCGGCGATTGCGACTGACTTCAATCGCGACGGGCGATTGGATATCGCCGTTGTTGATTTGTTGGCTCCAGTCGCCCTGTTGGAAAATCAAACAAAGACCGACAACCACTGGATCCAAATCGTCCTGGTCGGCGTCGCCAGCGAGCGTGGCGCGATCGGTGCGCGCGTCGAGGTTTCCCATCAAGGGAATCGACAAGTGGCCGTTACGGCAACGGGCGATGGTTACCAGTCCCGCAACGATGCCGTCATTGTGTTCGGCCTTGGTGCCAACGGCGACGCCGTTGATGTGCAGGTGAAATGGCCGTCGGGCAAGATCAGCACCCTACCGAGTTTGCGATCCGACACACGGTTTCTCGTCGTCGAAGATCAATCCGAAGCCTGGGTAGATCGTTTGGATTGACTGGCCTTACGCCAACCGGTCATCAACGCGATCGCCCGATCAGCCATTGCCGAAATGGCAAGGCACGGTCATTGAAAAGTATTTTCAAAAATCTTTGACTTTCCGTTGATCTAGCCGCTACTCGCCGAGCAGCAGGTTGTTAAGTATTTAACTCGTTGACTCTTTCACGTTGAAAGAGTCCCGACGGGAAGCTCCTTCGATAGTGAATGAATCAGACGTTAGCACAACCTGACAAAGTCTCTTCTTCTTAAGCCAGCTCGGCAAAGAGACCTTCTCGCTTGTTGCTTTGTTCTGTTTTGCTGGTTGTCTTCCTGTTGCCCCATTTGAAACGTTCGTTGTGAACGAAGCACGATGGGAATCTCTTGGCTTTCGTTTCGTTTTACTGGAGAAGTGTATGGTAAGAGTTATGCGCCGCCGCTCGCAAAGCGGTTTTACCCTGGTCGAATTGTTGGTCGTCATTGCGATCATCGGCGTCTTGGTAGGTCTCTTGTTGCCGGCTGTTCAGGCCGCACGCGAAGCAGCCCGTCGTATGAGCTGCAGCAATAATTTCAAGCAAATTGGGCTTGGTCTTCACAACTATCACTCGGCCTACAATCAGCTTCCGGCCCAGTGCGCCGGTCCGCACGTTGCTGGCCTCGCTTACACGGCCGACAGCGTGATTGCGGCAAACAACAAGCTAAGTTTCTTGGTTGGCATCACACCGTTCATCGAGCAACAAGCGATCTGGGAACAGATTTCCAACCCGGGCGGCATTGGCTTGGCACTCAACGGATCATTGACCGGCTTGTTCGCCGCAATGGGACCGTCGCCCGACACCGACCCCGGTGCCAACAACAACGGTGGCCGCAACTACACGCCTTGGTTCAACGAGATCCAAACACTTCGTTGCCCAAGTGATCCGGGGGTTGGTCTTCCCGCACAAGGGCGTACGAACTACGCCGGTTGTTTGGGGGACGCGATCGACAAGACGCACGAAGGCGCCGGCGTTCAACAAGCCAACGGCGTTTGGCCACTGAACCAAGCGGCTGCGGAACAAGCGCGTGCATCGTGCCGTGGCGTCTTCATTCCTTATCAAGGGACAAAGTTCCGCGACATTCTTGACGGATTGTCGAACACTTTGGCTTGTGCAGAAATCGCAACGAACCTGGGTGACCGCGACGTCCGAACGGACCCCGTCGTCAACACTGGTGTTCGCAACCGAAGCGGTCAAGCGGCTGAGCTCGGAAACCTGCTCGCTTGTGATGTCAGCATTGACCCACTTCGACCCACTTTTTGGGTTGCAGGTGTGGACACCCTTTCGATGAACGCAGCCGGCACCGAGACTTGGCGTTCACGCAGCGCTCGCGGTTACATGTGGGCCTACGGCGGTCCGGTAACGACTGGCTTCAACACGACGCGCCCACCGAACAAAGCAACTTGCTTGGGTTGGCGTGGACTTCGCGAAACCGGTGCATTGCCTCCTTCTAGCTACCACCAAGGTGGCTGTCACGTTCTGTTCGCCGATGGCGCCGTGAAGTTCATTACCGACTCGATCGAAGCCGGCAACCAAAGCTCGGGTCCCGTTCGGTTGAGCAACACGTCACCCGCTCCGGTACCCGGTGCTCAAAGTCCATATGGATTGTGGGGTTCCTTGGGTACACGTGCCAGCAAAGAAGTCATCCAAGAAGAACTGTAGTCTTCAACGATGGTTCAGCGCTTAGCTACTCAAAACGCCCCGTCGATCGCCATGGTTGACGGGGCGTTGTCTTTCTCGAACCACCTACAATTAGGAACATCAGCGTGAAAAAATTTGTTTTGCTTCCCTTCGTTCTCGTCGTCTTTTGCGCATCGATCATCGGATGCTCTGAACCAAAATCCGGTGTCGTTGCCGATCCCAATGAGATGGACCAGTACATCACCCCGGCGGGCGTCGACCTTTCGGCCGAACAGAGCCCAAGCGGAACGAAGTAGCCGGTCAACGCGACCTGCTTCGGTTCAATGGAACTGCTCGGTCGTCTCGTTCGCATAAGCAGTCACATTCAATTCTTCGAGCGATAACCGTCGCTATCGAACGATGCCGTCGACCGAGTTGAATGAGGATTCGACTGGCAACCTGTTTGAATCCTCGTTCCTCTGGTTTGGCATAACCGATGCCAATCGCGTTGCGACGTCGGATGGGAACCAGACTCGCTAAGGACGATGCAGTAGGTCTCGCATCTCACGCGCTTCGTTAGCGAACGAAGGGATTGTTTCTCACGGAGGACGTTTCGACCGCCCCCTGTACACCTTCAACATTCGTTGAGTCATCCGATAGCCGCGTGGCGACCCGAGATTGCTGCCCTGATTCAACACGTGGCAAACGGGTCGGCCGCGATGGTTCCGATGGAGTCACAGATGCTTGACTTGCTGCGGGTTGATCGGTGCTGTGGGGTGCTGCAGCGATATCACTATCACTTGGCGTTTTGCGATCCAGAGAAGTGATTGCCAGACTCGACGGCAGCGAACTGTTCTGAAACGTGACGGGCAGCTCGATAGACACCGATGCGGTTTCCAGAGCCTCGGGTCGAATGTGCTTGGGAGCTTCGGTCGGTCGAATTGGTGATCGTTGGTCTTTGGGCAGTTGAATCGTTTCAAACGAAACGACGGGCTGATCTAACGATCGAATCGGGCTGCTAAATCCGTCCAGAGGACTGTCCATTGAGTATGGATCAAGGTGTGGGGGCACGTCGACGCGGGTATAGGTTGAAGCCGGTTCCGGCATGGTGGACTGAATTTGATGAACGTCGGCTCTTGCTAGGTAAGGGGCTTGGTTGTCGCCGACGGGATCGTGACCGAAGTGATTGCAACCACCTGCGTCGCAACCATAAGCATCGCATCCTGTACCGGCGTCGCAACCTCGCGCAGTATCAAAGCGATCGTAGAATGTTGTCCCCTGCATATGTCCGTGTCCGTCGAGTTTCCCCCGCGACATTCCGCCTTGATTCGCGCCGCGGGTATCGGCATAGGATTTCGGCGGCAGGTCCGCCCCCAAGCGAACGCCCGAACCGGCACAGGCGTGATACCCATCGCTCCATCCGTATCCCGACCATCGACCCAATCGTTCCACGGGCGCCGGTTGATCTGCGGCGGCGGTCGCGTTGGTGAGCGATTGCGAACCTAAGCCCAGGAAAAACCCCAAGCAACCTATCCCCAGAGAAAAGCGGGAAAGGATCGCGGTTGCGGCCGGTGTCAGTCGAAGTGGCATGAGCGCGAAACTCCTGGTGCGTCACGGTTCGAGGTCCGATATTCCGGCAGACTGCCGAAATCCGGTTAATGAATACAATCGGCACCGCGCTGCTTCTGCTTCGGGCGACCCAGCATCCGTCGGCATGATTGCGCTAATCGCTATCGGATCGATCCGGTCACGACGACTGTGACGGTGGTGACCGAACATCGCATCGCCGAAGGCAAGAACTAGTACCGGATTCTTCGGAATCAACCGCAGAGTTTCACACTGCGAGCTACGTTTTCTCGGAGCACCGGGCAATGCTCCGTTGATACATCACTATTTCAACATCTGTAAAAACGAAGCGAAGCATGTACGAACGCTCAAGAATCCTGGTGGACCCGAAAGTCCAGTGGGCGATAGCCGGTCGATTGGTCGGACATTGGACGCTCTTTCTGGTCTGTTTGATCTCGATCAGCACCATGGTGCGGGTCATGTTTACCGCCGGCGACCAGCCCTTTTTTCAATCAGCGTGGACATCGCTTCGTGCGCAAACTCCGCTGCTTTTTGTGATGCTAATGCTTTTACCGGTCTTTTTGCGGGACTCGCTAAAGTTGAGCAATCGATTTGCCGGCCCGATGTACCGACTGCGAACGGCACTGCGGGCGCTGTCCCAAGACCAACCGATCGGTCCCATCAAATTTCGAACCGGTGACTTCTGGATGGAAGCTGCGGACGACTTCAATATTGTGCTGGGACAGCTGGAAACCTTGAAGGCTGAAAACGAGCGACTACGCGCCCAGGTTGGCATGCAGGCTGAACCTTCGGAAATCCAGTCGGTATGACGATCGTTCGTCCACGCAGGACTGGAACCGGACATTCGATCGGCAAAAACCAGCCGATTTTGCGACCAGCGACTCCGGTTCATCCCCCGAGATGGATCTAGCAAAGGGTGGGATCTTCTCTATAATTAGGGCAACGTTGGCGTACCAACGTCCCCACCTTTCAGGCTGACGAAAGCGGTATCCTCTACCGCAAAGACTTGCTCGATGTTGATCGGCGACGACTACGGTCGCGGTTCACATCGGAAGTTAGTAGCTTCGCCGGCCGCATTTCCTCGGATCAGGATCGTCCACTGTGTTGCCTACACGGATCCATTTCAACGTTCTTGCGTTTGTGTTGATCGCAATCAGCAACGCCAGATTGCTTGCCGACGGATCCGATACTAGCCCATCCAAGACACATTCAGCGGCGACCGAGCATTGGTCAAAAGTGGGTTGGCCACTCCTGCAGAAATATTGTCTCGATTGCCACAACGCGGACAACGCCGAGGCCGAATGGGACTTATCCAACTTCGAAACACTCTCGGATTCTGATGGCGGTGTCAATTCGATGGAGCGTGTGATGGAAATGGTCCGCTTCGGCGCGATGCCGCCCGAAGATGCTGACCTGCCGTCTGACGATGAACGCAAACAGCTTGTTGAAGCGCTCGACCAATCGATGTTCGCCGTATCGTGCGACACGCGTCCGCGGCCCGGCAAAGTGACGGCTCGACGTCTCAATCGCGCCGAATACAACCGTTCGATCCGTGATCTATTCGAAATGGATCTGCGGCCCGCCGACCAATTCCCCTCCGACGAAACCGGTGCGGGATTTGACAACAACGGTGACCTGTTATCGATGTCACCGTTGTTGATGGAAAAATACTTATCTGCGGCGGAAGAAGTTGCGGAGGCAGTGATCGTCGATCCAGATACGATCGAAACGCTGGAGGAGAATCGTCCCAGCGACCAACTGTATACCCACGGTGACCGTAAAGTCGGCAGCTTCTTTGGCTTGTTCATGAAACCAAACAGTTTTGTGTGGGCGGATTTCGATGTCCGGCTCGCCGGCGAATATCGTTTGAGTTTTGCCGGCGGCGTGACACCATCGGGGGCGGAGTCGCAAATTGCTGGCGTCTTTGACGAGACGGGAATCCTTGTCGGTACGATGACAATCAAACACTTTGGCCGCAGCGGCGGATCCAGTCGCGGCGAAGTGAAGCTGAATTTGAAACCCGGCAAGCGACGGTTGCTCGTCCAGTACTTTGGCAAAGACGAACCTCTCGAGATCGGCACGACGTATCGCAAAGATTTTGACTCTCTCGATCCAGCCTTTGTCAAGCGCGCGCACGCGTCGATCAAGACACCGCTGAAGCCGGAACGTGACATCGAATACGACGACTACTCGGTACTGTTTCGCAGCATGAGTTTGACCGGACCGTCAAAGATTCCTGACGAATTATTTCCTCGCACTCAAAAAACGCTCGTCCGCAAAGTCGCGCCACGCCGTGGCGAGGGTTGGTACGACGTCGATGAATCAGCCGCCGTGTGTTTGAAACCGCTGATGCGAAACGCGTTCCGCGGCCCTGTCTCGGATGAAGAGGTCGAACGCTATGCCGATTTAGTCCTCGCCGCGACCCGTCGTGGGGAAAGCTACCATCGCGGCCTGCAAATTGCCGTTGCCGCCGTGCTGGTTTCACCTAGGTTCCTGTTTCGAGTGGAATCGCCACCGTCCCAAACCAACGGAAAACAACCCGACGCAGCAGAGTCGGTTGCGCTGACCCAACACCAACTGGCGACCCGGCTATCGTATTTTCTATGGAGTAGCATTCCAGACGAAACGCTGTTGCGGCTAGCGGATCAGGGCAAACTGAAAGACGCGGAAGTGCCGCGGCAGATCAAACGCATGCTAGACGACCCAAAGTCCGAATCGTTAGCGACCGAATTCGCGTCCCAGTGGTTGGGCGTACGAAAGTTGGCCGATCACGACGCCGATACAGAACAATTCAAGACATTCGATTCGAACTTAAAATCGTCGATGGCAGGCGAAACGGAAAACTTGTTTCAACACATCCTGCGCCAGAACCGTCCGGTATCGGAGCTATTGACTGCCGACTACACGTTTGTCAACAAACCGCTCGCCCAACACTACGGGCTGTCACCTAAAAATCTGGCGAACACAAACGACGATCGTTTTGTGAAAGTGTCATTGGAAGCAACGCCTCGTCGCGGGATCCTCTCGCACGCCAGTGTGTTGACGTTGACCAGCAATCCGAACCGAACATCACCGGTAGGACGAGGGAAATGGATCCTCGAAAATGTCCTTGGAACACCGCCACCCGAACCGCCGCCCGGAGTTCCGGAAATCGACGAGGCGAAGTTGTCTTCGGCCGGTTTGAGTTTCCGCGAGCAACTGGAACAACACCGCGCCGATCCGTCTTGTGCGTCGTGTCATCGTGTCATGGATCAACTGGGCTTCGGACTCGAACAGTTTGATGCAGTCGGTCAGTTCCGAAAAAACGAAGGTGGAAAACCGATCGACGCCAGCGGTGAACTTCCCGGTCGACGCGAGTTCAACGGCGCAGTCGAGCTGAGTGAATTGCTGGGCAAGACCGAAACCGAATCGTTTGCTCGCACGGCGACGACCCGATTGTTGACCTACGCGATCGGCCGCGAACTAACGCCTAACGATCGATGTGTTGTCGACGCGATCATCGAAGAGACGGCGGACAAAAACTATCGCTTCGTGGACTTGATCACCGAAGTCATCATGAGCAGGCCATTTCAGTTTTACGAATGGCAAATTTAAGCGTCAGGACTTGATCCCAGACGTCCAATCGGACTTTCATTGAGACTCTATCAAAGAAGACGAACATGACTGCGAATATCACGGGACCGTCCATTGCTCGACGAACATTGCTACGCGGTGCCGGATTGGCGCTTGGTTTACCGTTGTTGGAATCGATGACGCCGCTTGCAAAGCGAGGCTTCGCCGCTTCACCGCCGAAGTCGCCCAAGCGTATGGCTTGCATATTTTTTCCAAACGGCGCGATCATGCCGGACTGGAAACCAACGGGATCCGAGCACGATTGGAAACTTTCGCGAACGCTTCAACCGCTTGCGGCGCATCAGTCGAAAATCAATGTCATTTCCAACTTGGCTCACGATCATGGCCGATCCAATGGCG
This sequence comes from Rubripirellula tenax, assembly GCF_007860125.1. Taxonomy (NCBI): domain Bacteria; kingdom Pseudomonadati; phylum Planctomycetota; class Planctomycetia; order Pirellulales; family Pirellulaceae; genus Rubripirellula; species Rubripirellula tenax. The sequence goes on along the minus strand of NZ_SJPW01000006.1, from coordinate 501,450 downwards.
ATGGTGCTGGCGACCATGCCCGCGGCGGGTCAACGTTTCTGACCGCGGCACGCCCGGTGAAGACCAGTGGGAATATCCGGCTGGGAATTTCGGTCGATCAAGTGGCTGCGACACAATTGGCGAATACAACGCGGTTGCCGTCGATCGAGCTGGGCTTAGAAGTCAACCGTGGCGGCGGAAGCTGCGACTCGGGATACAGTTGCGCGTACTCATCAAATATTTCGTGGCGCAACGAGACACAGCCGATGCCCAAAGAGATCACGCCTCGAATGGCTTTCGAGCGAATGTTTAGCAGCGGCAACGCGGGCGACAATCGAAAACGCAATCTCGACCGTCAAAGCATCTTGGATGTGGTCAGCGTGGACGCCGAAAAGATCATGAAGACGGTTGGGCAATCGGACCGGCGAAAGCTGGACGAGTATTTCGTCAGCGTGCGTGAGATCGAAATGCGTATCCACCGTGCCGAACAGGAAGATCTCAAGGCGTTGCCCGATATCGAAGTTCCGTTCGGTCGTGTCGAATCCTTTCGCGAGCACGCCCGATTGATGTACGACTTGATGGTGATCGGTTTCCAGACCGATACGACACGCGTCGCCACCTTAATGCTGGACAACGCCGGCGGCAGTCGTCGGTACACCGAAGTGGGTGTCAAGGAAGGCCACCACCAAATGAGTCACCACAGAAATGTCGAAACGACGGTCGAGAATCTTCGTAAGGTCGACTACTATTTGGTCGAGCAATTGGCGTACTTTCTGGACAAGCTCGACTCGATCGCCGATCCGACCGGTGGAACGTTGCTAGACCAATCGATGGTCCTTTACGGCAGCGGCATCAGCGACGGAAACCGCCACGATCACGGCGATTTGCCAATCATTTTGGCGGGCGGAGGTGGCGGCAGCTTCCAAACGGGCCGCTGGATCCAACCCAAGAGTGAACGCCCAATGGCGAATCTGTTCATGTCGATGCTCGACGCCATGGAGACTCCTGTTGAATCGATCGGCGACAGCAGCGGCCGATTGACGGAATTGGCTTAAGAGACAGATTCGCCCACAAGGACTGATTTGGCATCGGAACCGTGTTTCGACCTTCGGCCAAATCGTCTACGCTTCCAGCGGCGATTTTTTTCCTTTCTGGCCTCGTGACAACCATCCGACATGATCAAACGTATCCTCGTTACCGGTGGCGCCGGTTTTCTCGGCTCTCACCTCTGTGAACGCCTAGTCGACGATGGCCACGACGTCATTTGCCTGGATAATTTCTTTACCAGCCAGAAAATGAACGTCACTCATTTGTTGGATCGCCCCAATTTCGAGTTGATTCGCCACGATGTGACCTTGCCGATTTTCTTGGAAGTCGACCAGATCTACAACATGGCGTGTCCCGCCGCACCGGGCCATTACCAATACAACCCTATCAAGACGATCAAGACCAGCGTGCTCGGGTCAATCAATATGTTGGGCGTCGCGAAACGGTGTGGAGCCAGGATTCTGCAGGCCAGCACGAGCGAAGTGTATGGCGATCCAGAAGTCCATCCGCAAGTCGAAAGCTATCGCGGCAGCGTCAATCCGATTGGACCACGCGCCTGCTACGACGAAGGCAAGCGAGTCGCCGAAACGTTGTTCATGGACTACCACCGCAGCAATCGTGTTGATGTTCGAATCGTACGTATCTTCAATACCTATGGCCCGCGAATGCACCCTTACGACGGTCGCGTCGTTTCCAACTTCATTCGACAAGCGATGGCCGGTACAGACATCACCATTTTTGGCGACGGTGAACAGACGCGATCGTTCTGTTATCGAGACGACCTATGCGATGCGATCATAGCGATGATGAACGTAGACGATTTCGTCGGCCCCGTTAACATCGGCAATCCTGTTGAGTTCACAATTCGAGAGTTGGCCGAGCAAGTCATCAAGCTGTCAGGATCGAAAAGCAAATTGGTTCAGCGTCCACTTCCGGCGGACGATCCAACACGTCGTCGACCAGACATTTCGCTCGCCAAAGAAAAGCTAGGTTGGGAACCCAAGGTTCCTTTGGCCGAAGGATTGAAAAAGACGATTGACTGGTTTCAATCCATCAACCTTGGCGACTATCGCCCGCCGACCCCGAATTACTCTTAGTTTCGGAAATGGAAGCCAACCGATGAATAGTCTTCTATCGATTCAACGTCATCTGTGGATGGTTTCGTTCGTCGCGGTGATTTTGTCGGGCTGTGGATCGGCTCGCTACGTCTTTAAGGACAGCGACCTAGGCGTTGTAGCGATGCCGTCGAATTCAGAACGGAATCGCGAAAAGGCTCTGGAATTGATGCAACAGCATTTTCCGGACGGATACGAAATCGACCGTGAAGAAGAAACGGTGGTCGGTCTGGTCACTCACGAACATGTTCATGGTGACGCCAACCGCGACAAAACAAAGCATGGCGAGGTGCAGTTCGCAAGTGCAACGTCGACCGCGACGACGACGGACAAAACCGAGTACAGAATTTCTTATCGTCGACGATAGGCTCGCCGGCCAAGGACTCGCGTGATCAGGCCTCGCGTGATCAGGCCTCGCGTGATCAGGCCTCGCGTGATCAGGCCTCGCCCCAACGTTTCATTAGCGTATTGTCGACGTCCAATTGATCCAGGATCCTGGCGACGACAAAATCAACCAGGCTGTCAATGGAATCGACGCCGTGATACCAACCCGGCATGGCCGGCAGCAGAACTGCGCCGGCTTGCGCCAATCGATGCATGTTCTCGATTTGCAGCACACTCATGGGCGTTTCTCGCGGCACAATTACCAGCTTACGATGTTCTTTCAAGTGGACTTCAGCAGCACGTTGGATCAAGTTGGACGCCGCCGCTCGAGCGATACCTGACAAAGTACTTCCGCTGCAGGGACAGATGACCATCGCCCGCGTGCGAAAGGAACCGCTCGCAATCGGTGTCATGTAATCGTCGTATTGGTGAAAATGAATCTGGTCGTTGACCAACTCCGCGGCTCGCGAGGCGTTCTCTTTGATCGCCTGTGATGTAGTCCACGGGGCGACGTAGCCGACAAGCGATTCCAGATTGGGCCGACGGATATCTAATCGCAGGTCCAACTCTTGCGCAATCACCGCAGCACCACTGGGGCTGATCGTCAAATGGATTTCTTGGTCCGTTTGGCAAAGCACCTGCATCAACCGTGCCGCGTAGATGGCGCCGCTTGCACCCGTGATGGCAATCACAATCGGCAACTTTCTATCGCTCATGCTAGTCCCTGTGACGGCAGAATGCCGGGCTTGGTTCCTTCATAGATTGTCGCGACGCCAAACGTAAGGGGCGTGAAGCGAACATCGATCAAACCGGCGGCTGTCATCCGATCCGCCATTGCTTGCCCATCGGGGAACTGACCGACCGATTCGGGTAGGTACTCGTAGGCCGACTTGTCGTTTCGAGCAAACCATTGACCGATCCGAGGCAGAACGTTCCGAAAATAAAATCCATACGCCTGCTTCAAGCCGATCATACGCGGCTGGGAAAACTCCAACACCATCAGTTGCCCGCCCGGCAAACAGACTCGCGTCATTTCTAGCAGCCCGCGATCGGTGTCAGCAACATTTCGCAGTCCGAAAGCGACGGTCACGCATTGAAAAGTATCATCGGCGAACGGCAGTGTCTGGGAATCGGCTTCCAAGAAGCTGATCCGCGACGAAGGCTTGCCCGGGTCCCGTTTATCACGTGCGATCTCGAGCATCGCGTGGCAAAAATCGCTTCCGACGACATCCACCGTCGGATCGGCTTTTGCTGAAATTGCGATCGCTAAGTCGCCCGTGCCGGTACAGGTATCCAAGATCGGGTGATTCGGAAAAATCCGCAGACGCCGTACCGCCTGGGATCGCCAGTACTTATCGACGTTCAGCGACAACAAGTGATTCATCTTGTCGTAATGTGGCGCGATTTGCCGGAACATCTCGCGGACACGAGGATTGCTTTTATCGACGCGGTCACCGGGGGTGGCCGATTTGGTCGGTGCGGCGTCGGTCATGGTTGAGGACATTGCAGACTTCGAGTGGAATCCGTGTTTTTAGCTTCAACCGCATCATAACCTTGGCGTTAACGGCGCCGAAGCACCCTAAACGCAATGCACTCGCCAAAACCCTTCGCCACTGCTTACGATTGGTGCATGAGAACGATCCTTTTCGATATCGACGGCACCCTGCTGATGACCAACAGCGGTGGAGCCACGACGCTCCGGCAATCCATGTTGGAAGTCTTTGGTCTACCAGATCCCAATATCGACATTTCTTTTGGCGGACGGACCGATCGATCGATTCTTACCGAATTGCTAACGATCAATGCCATCGACGATACCGCCGAGAATCGCGATCACCTGCGAAATCGCTACGTCGAACTCTTTCCCGAAACGCTCCACAGAGTCGGCGGCGAATTGATGCCCGGCGTCCTTGGGCTGATGAACGAACTCGCTCAGAATTCCGACATCCGCCCGTACGTGATGACCGGCAATTTCCAAAGAACCGGCCAGGTAAAACTGGATCACTTTCAACTCGGCGGCTTTTTTCGCGGAATTTTTGGCGGCGACCACGACTCCCACCGTGACCACTTGGCTCGCCGAACGGCGACCGAATTGGTGCAACGCTACGGATCAACAGCCGCCGACGATTTGATTGTTGTCGGCGACACCGTCGCAGACATACGTTGCGGACACGCGATTGGTGCGAAGGTCGTTGCTGTTTGCACCGGTGGCCAAACCCGCGCCGAACTGGAATCCGCGTCACCGTGGTGCGTGCAAGACGACATGAGTGACGTCACCGAGACTTTGCGACTGTTGACCAGCTAGACGTGCTCCAACGCGCGGCGAACCCGAAACCAACGAGCACCGTAAATCGATGTTATTGCATATCGATATGGATGCGTTTTACGCGGCGATCGAACAACGCGATCGGCCGGAATTACGTGGTCGGCCGGTGGTCGTGGGTGGATCGACCGGACGTGGCGTCGTTGCGGCGGCCAGCTACGAAGCCCGGCGATTCGGGATCCACAGCGCAATGCCGGGCCGGCGCGCGGCACAGTTGTGTCCAGATGCCGTTTTCGTAAAAGGTCGCATCGACCACTATGCCGACGTGGGTCGCCAAGTGCGAGCAATCTTCCATCGGTACACACCTATCGTGCAGCCTTTGTCATTGGACGAAGCCTTCTTAGACGTCAGTGGCAGCGAGCGATTGTTTGGACCGGCCGCATCGATCGGTCGACGCATCAAGGAAGAGATTCGTGTCGAGCTGGGGCTGACGGCGAGTGTCGGTGTGGCTCCGCTTAAGTTTGTCGCCAAGATCGCCAGCGATCTAAATAAGCCAGACGGATTTGTGGAAGTCTCGTCGGCCGATGTGATTCGTTTTCTTGATCCGTTGCCGGTTTCCCGATTGTGGGGTGTCGGACGCGTCGGGCAAGAAAAACTGCAACGCATGGGGCTGAATCAAATCGGTGAAGTCCGTGTGCGAGACGTCGATTCGCTTCGGCGTGCGCTTGGCAGCTGGGGCGAACACCTTTGGAAGCTGGCCAATGGAATCGACGAACGACGCGTGGTTCCCGATCGAAACGCAAAGCAGATCAGTCACGAACGAACGTTCAACGAAGATTTGACGGACGAAACGATGCTGCGCGCGGTCGTCAGCTACTTGGCCGAGCAGGTCGGCCGACGGTTGCGAAGAAACGGCCGACACACACGAACGGTTTCGATCAAGTACCGCCGTGATGACTTTCAAACGTTCGCAAAATCACGGACGCTCGACCGGCCCACGCATGCCACGGCCGAAATCTATCGCGTCAGCGAAGCAATGTTGACGGAAATGCGCGTCCGAGAACCGCGACCGGTGCGTTTGATCGGAGTCTCGGTGGGTTCGTTGACCGAGAAGAACGCACCGCAACAAATGTCACTGTTCGATCTGTCCGAAGGCGAAACCAGTCAGCGCGAAGTTGACAAAGTCGTCGACCAATTGCGGGATCAAATGGGTGATCAAGCCGTCTATCGTGCCACCAGTCATCGGTGGATTCACCGAAAAACAACCGGTGGTGCAACGGATGACGACCGGCGTGATGGGTAGATGCGACACGTATAAATCGCCAAACTCCACGCCTCCGGTTAGGGAAGCGTGAAGTCTTGACGATGCTCGTGCCTGATAGATCGCTACAAGCAAGAAACGACTCTACATCGAACGCTTGACAACGCTACGCGATGGTGGCTTCGGCTGCCTCGGCTGCCTCGGCCGCTTCGGCCGCGATCGTTGCTGCGGAGCGACGAGTGCGACGACGCGGCTTTGCGTTGCCCCATTCTTTGGTCAACGTTTCGAAGACTTCGGGTGATTCGTAGCGAACGATGTTTTTGCCTTCCGGCATCGGACCGATCAAACCGCGAAACACGGGCAGTCCGCGAAGTTCAAGGTCGGTGCTGCAATCGTCGCTTCCGATTTGAATGTTCGCGTTCAAAATGGGATCAATCGACGGGTAATCGCGAATCAGTAGTGAGCCGTCACTACCGCGCGTGACAATGCGAAACGTATCTTTTTTGGCCATGGATGCCCTCTTAGAAAGCAAGGGGAGGATCGGTGCAGAGGAATCCGACGTGTCGTGAACCGACGAAACCCGGAAACGCCAAAACGAGAGCCGAGCAGCGCTGCAAATGCGAACAACCTGAAGATTGAGGAGGTCTTCAGGGTTCATTGGGTCAGGACCAATTTGCAGCGGTGCTCGGACTCTCGGATAGCAGAACCCAGATTGCGGAGGGTGGTTCTGATTGTTGGAGGACAATCCGATCACTGTCGAACACTGGACTCATCGTCGCCGACATGGCGGTAACGCGAATAAAGTGCAACGGCACGTCACACTGCGATCGACACGCTCAATGATCACACTCGGAACGCGCGGTCGTGGACGGACCTAAACGTCATGCAAAGAGCACCAGTCAAAACCGGACCAACCGTATGTTGATCGAGCCGCTATCGCTGAACGAATACAAAATTCATTTGACGCGGCGCTGTTCCGCGTCGCGATAAATTCTCGCAAGCTCGATCATCCACGGTTCGATCGCGCTAAAGTAGTCTTCATCACTGAACTTTGATTTTTCAAGTCGCAATCGATCAAGTTCCGTTTCGATTTCGTCCCGCCGATTCGATTCATCCACCGTCAATTGCAATCGTTCTCCGGAAGGGCTAAGCGTCATTCGCATCGCATTGACCCCGTCAATCGCCGATCCATCCTTCGCGTTTGCGATCGGTCGGATACCGCGAAACATCTTTGCCGGCGTTCCTTTTCCGTCACCGTTGTCGTCGACCAACGCGTGCTCGGTCGCGATCCGCGATTCACTATCGTAAAAACGCTTGACCTCATCGCTGGCTTTTAAGAAAGCTTCTTGTACGGACACCTCATCGTCGTGATCCAAGTCAGTATCCGGCGAAGCCACCGCTGCAGCAAAGTATTTTCCGAAACGAGCAAAATTCTGCTCACTACCACTTTTGGTCGCGGTAACCACAATGCGGTTCGGCGCCGAGAGACGATTGACAAACGGACCGCTCGCCGAGGCGCAATTGACGACAACTAACGGCCGATCAATCGAGTTCAACCATCCGGCAAGTTCGGCGCTCGTTACATCCGGGCCATTCAAATTGAACTTCGCCAAATCGTTTGCGAATGTTCCATGGCCGATCATCACCATCCAAAGTGGCGCTTCTGATTCTGCGGATCGTTCGGTCAACCATTGCTGAAGCTGGGCTTTCGAATCTCTGTCATCGTCGTGACCGATCGTCGTCAATTTCGCATTCGATACAATCGCAACACGTTTCCAGTCCTCGACCCATTCTAGGAAGTCCTTTGCATACTCATCGTTCCCCGACGCGCCAATGACGACCACAATTTCCGGCGCATTGCCGTTATCGGTATCTGCTCTCGCGGTGCGAAATTGAACAAACGCAAAAACCACGACGACAAGCAACGTACCAAGCCGACCGATCATGCTTGCCCCTTCCATCGTCGTAATCCCCATTCGCCGCACAGACACGCCATCACGGCCATCATCACCCAACCACGATGCCAAAGTGGATAGACCCAGTTTTCAGTGACTGGAACCTTTCGATTGGGTAGATCGTCGGCGAACGCCTCGAGCGCTTCTTGATCGATGACTTTGCCGCCCGTTTGATCCGCAATTGCTTCAAGTAATTCGCGATTGAGTTGAAGACTGGAATACTCGGCCGATCCGATCTCAGAAGTCCAACCCGAAGCATCCGTGCCCACGTCGCTGCCGTCGGCGGCTTTCACAACCACCGAGACCGCGTGCCCGCCTGCGCGGCGGGGCCAAAAATCGGCGCGGTACAAACCGGCGACCGAACGATCGGGTTCTGCGGTCAATTTCATCTCTTCGCCGCCGACCGGATTCACAACAATTTCGACCGATGCGTTGTCCAGGGGCAAAAACGCTTCGTCGCGAACGTCGACCGTGATCGATGTTGATCCGTTCGGATCCGATGTTGGATCGACGGATAGTTTTACGCGTTGGGGCACTTCGCCAACCAACCAATGCATCATTTGGCGCCACATTTGACCGGGATCGTCACGATCGTTCGACTTTGCCGCCGTAAGCGTCCCCCGACCTCGTTCAAAGGACCGTTCGCCGGCTTCCCGTCGCATCGACCATCGCCAAAGATCACCGACCGCGACGGCTGCGGTGCGGCCCTTGCCGAATCGCTGGGTCGCAATGGCGGTTTTCGACGAACGATCTGTCTGGTTCGGACTTGACTGCAACGTTGCCAAGCTCGACGCCCCCGGTTTGACGTCGCCGACTGCATTGATCGTCAAAAAACTTGGCATTTGCCGAAGACGAATCGCTTCTGCGTCTTCGGTATCACGCAATCGGATCCACGGTTGCAGCATGCCTTCACGTGTCAAAGCGACTTTCCCCGATGGCGGGTCAGTGCTGGCCGTTCGCGCGGATCCGCGAGCCGCGTAAACGGGAGACAACTCCTCTAACGCGCTATCAGCAAAAGAATCTGCAGCGAACGACTCTTGGCCCCCCAGCAACATGAGCCCTCCGCCCCGCGCGGCAACGAAACGCCGCAAGCGGAGCATCTGGTCCTGTGTGAAAAAACTCGGTTCCAAGTCGTCAAGAATCACGGCGTGATATGCGAAGAGTTCCTCGTCGGATTTTGGAAACCCATCGCTAAGCTCTTCCGATTCTTTCACGCCGAAACGCAGGATCACCGGCTCGTCGTACTGGGAAGCGATTTCTTCTTCATCTTTTCCCAAACCAGCAAACAAAGGGTTGGTGCCACTGACTCCTCGATCGCGGAAGCTGAACTTAGGTTCCTTGTCGGCGATGCGAAGGAGACCGACCAACTGAATCTCCGCATCCGCTTCCAAGGCTCGCCGCAGAAACTTGAATTCCCAGTTCGGACGCCCGGCAACATAAAGCACCCGATACGGTCCTGAATCACGATCGATTGTCACGACGCGACGATTGTTGACCAACGTGGATTCGCCAGACTTCGAAACCGCTGCTGTCAAATCCCGTTCTTTCATGGCTTCGCGATCCGATTCGATCGAAACGGTTGCGGTATAGAACGTCACGCCCGACTTTTCAGGGCGAAATCGAAATCTCGCTTCGACTTGCGCGGACTCATTGTCGCCACCGACTGCGATCGATTGCTCTTCGACCAGAGTGCCGTTGGCATCGGTCAACACGACCGAAGCTTTCTGGTTCTTGAACCCCACCGCATCGACGCGAACGACAACGGTCGTCGGTGCGGATTCGAAATCCGTTTGCCGCACACTGACATCGACAATACGCAGGTCCTTCAGATTGCTAACCCGATTCGACACCACGGGAAAGACCGGAAAACCGAGTTCAGCCCAATCCTTGGCGACGATCGAGTCACCGTCGGTGAGGTTGCCGTCAGAAAACAGCATCACGCCACCGATGGGACGCCCCTCAAACCGTTCACCAACCGACCGCAGCGCCGTGGCGATCGACGATGCGTTTCCGTCAGCCTTGATCGATTCGAAATCCGTAACGTTTTCCAAGCGGCGATCGAAGCGGTACCGCCGCACATCGAACGATTGAGAGACTCGCGAAAGCCAGAGGGCTTCGTCATCAAGGTGTCCCATCACATCATCGAAGCGACTCGTTGATTCACCGGGCGACTTGACCTGCATGCTTTGGCTTGAATCCACCAAGATTGGCAACAGGTTCGCCTGCGGACGCGGACGAGTCCCGCGTCGCATCGGTTCGACCAAACACACGGCCAACAAAACGATTGCCGCTAGCTTCAGCAACGTCGACAAAACCCGAACCCAATGCGGCGCATCGGAACGCGCATAGTTCAACAAAACCAAAACGGTCAGAACCACGGCGATGGCGACGGCCGGCCAGGCCCAAGTGGGTTCGCCCCAAACCAAGGAATCAAAATTCACTGACCGCTCCCAAGTCGTTCGTAATATTGGCGAACGGCATTATCGAATTGTGGCGGAACCGGGTCACGATCGATCGGCACGGCCGCATTTCTTTCCGCCGAACGACGTACAAACTCCTCCGAGACGTTGCGTTTCAATTCTCGCAGCGGTGTCGCGATCATTTCCTCGACCAAGTTCCATTCAGGTTCCTTGGAGTGGCGTTTGAAGTCGATGCGAATTTGTCGAGCCCGATCGCGAATCCGCGCCGCCTGTGATCGTAATTCTGGATCGTCAACCATCTCTTCGACCTCGCGAAGTGAGTCCGACCACTCGCGAAACCCTTCGCCGGTCAACGGAGCAGCATTGGGTCCGCCGCGCTCAAACGCTTGCATCGGGCCGCCGCCCTCGGATTGTTGCGCTGAAGCCGACCGCTTGCCACCGGCGTCTCGCTGTTCTGGCGAAGCTTGCGACGAAGGCAGCCCGCTGGATTCTGGACTGCCTTCCGATTCCGATTCAGCCGGCGACTCGCCTTTCCCAGATCCTTGCTGCTGCGGCCGTCTAGATCCTTGGCTCGGTTGACCAGCCTCGCTGTTACCTGGATCCTTCGCATCTTCTTCGGAAGTCGATCCCTGGCCGGGCGTTGCACCAGAGTCTGCTTCGCTTTGCGGTTCATTCGACGACTGGTTCTGGTCGATCTCGCGAGTCAACTGTTCATCCAGTCGATCGAGTTCGCCGAGCGCTCGTTCCAATGCTTTCGATTCGTCGCCCAAAACCGACTCCGCCGCGTCTTCTAAGTCCTTTCGAAGCTGACTGACACCTTCCGATGCTTTCTCGATGACCTCTTCCGCTTCCAGTTTCATTCCGCGGCGCGTCAACTCGACGGCTTGGGACATTGCCTGGTCGACGCCTCGTTGGCGCGTCGAACGGTAGGAATCGTAAAGCTTTTGAGCCAACAGGGGTTCGGCTTCTTCCGCTTCGGCAACCGTTTCCTGCATTTGATTCAGCAAGTCGTCAATCGCTTCGCGTTGCTCTTCCATTTCCGATTCGACATCCGGTCTCGATTCTTCGGGACGCAACCCCGGTGACTCGTCGGCGGACGGCACATCCGCCAACTTCTCAACCAGTTCCTGTTGTTTTTCGTCCAACGTTTGAGCTTCGCTGCGCATTTGCCGCATTGCGTCATTGAACTGTCCCGCGGCCTCTTTGCGGAAGTCGTCTCGCATGTCTTCAAACTGCCGCTCAGCACGCTTGCCAGATGCAAGCGCCGTTGCAACGTCCTTTTCCTCCAACGCTTTGGCAGCTTCCTGAACGTCTTGGCGAGTGTCTTGGAGTTGTTCTTGTGCGTCGGCGTTGGATGCTTCATTCGACGAATCGTTCATCCGCTCGGCTAGCTCATCCGTTTCACGCAACAGATCTTCTTGCTGGTCTCGCAATCGCTGCAGTTGTCTTTCGATCGCTTTGCGTTCTTCTTCCGTCTCGGCTTGCTCGAGTGCAGATTGCAATTGGGCAAGTTCCTCGTTGAGGTCCTCTTGGCGACGAGCAAGGTCACGCAACATGCTCAGCAACTGTCGCACTTCCTGCTGCGCAGCCTCCTCTTGCGAGCTGGGTTCGGCTTGACTTTGCGTTTCGTATCGATTTTCATCTTGTTCAAGTTCTAGGTCGTCCAACTGTTGCTGACGCTTCTTCTGTGCGGCGCTTGATTGTCCCTGACTTGGCTTCTGCTGAGCCTTGGCGACTTCGAACTCACGAGCTCGCAACTTCAACAGTCCACCATAGGCGGCCTGTTCATGCGGCACAGCCTTGCTCAACTTCCCACCCTTTGCGTCGGCCCGCGAAGCCTCGATCGCTTCGGCCGCCGAAGTCATCGACGATCGCACGGCATCCACGAATGCCTGCGAACGAGGATCGCTCAATTCGCTTGCCAACTCTTCCAATTTCGCGAGAGCCTCCTGCTGTGACTCGGCCAACAGGTCGACGGACGTGTTGAAGGTGTCGTTCTTGCCCAACGATCGTTGGTCGCGAATCACACGCCACGTCGCGCTGATGATCTCTTTCTGCAGTTCGGCAAGCTCATCGGCTTGTGCGGCAGAAGGACTCGGCGGCGACGGTGGTCCACTGGGCGGCGGGTCGCCTTGGCGGAAAATTTGATCGAACGGCCTTACCTCGGCAAAGTACATGTCGCTATCGGTACGTCTCGCATTTCCATCCGCGTCGACGTCCGTAGCAAAGAAGTGATAGGCCAGCAATTGGTCCGGTTGGGCGTTCAGATCTTCCAAGGCCAGCATTTGCTCAAGGGTCACCTTCTCGCCGCGTTGTATATCGCGGCGCAGTGTGATCTCGGTGGGTTGCCCGCCGCTGAGCGAGTAGACCAAGCCGACTTCGCTGACTCCAAAATCATCGACAACATTCAACAACAACGGAAACTCTTCCAACGCCGAAACTTCCGAATCTTTGGCGGGCGTGACCTTCAACTTTGGGGGTTCATTGGCCAACGCTCGCACGACCAGAGTTGGCGGATACTTGTTCTTGCGACCGGCGTCGTCAACCAGTTCCAAAGTGAATCGTTGACTCTGCTGAACGAGTAATGCAACTTCGCCAACCGAAGCTTCTGGATTCGCAAAGGCTAGCGGCAATCGCAGTCCGTCCTCGTCGACCAGCACTGCCGTCACGACGGGTTTATTCAGCATGATTTGCCAAGTCAGCTGGGTACCCACAACGGCCGACACGCGAACCGTATTTTCGATCCGCTTCGGTACCAGCGATGTATAGCTTGGATACTCAAGACTGGCATCGGCCCGTTTCATTTCGGGATATTCGAAAACGTCGACGCGATAGGATTCGCTCGACCACGATCTTGCCGTAACGCGGTACTGCAGCGGATCTTGAACCGAGGCGACAAACGCCGCTAGGACCGGGTCGTCCAAACTCTGTGTCATGGGCAACGTTCGCTCGGTTCCCGATGCGTCTTCGACAATCAGCTCGCCACGATCAACGCCGCCACCCGCGAACCGAGTAGTGACTACAAAACTGGTTCCCTTTTCGATTTCAACGTTGCCAGGCAACACCACGGGTTCGGCGCCCGGGTCTATCGCCGGCAGCGCACGACCTTGGGCTTTGGGTGTCGTTACCGAAAGCGAAACGATCCCCGCGACCAACAGCGCCGTTGCTGCCAAGCCGGACAGTCGGCTGAGCCAAAACTGTTTCGCCGAAACCGCGTCGATCCATGCATTGGATCGCGAGTGGTCACGGGCTTCTCTGACGACACGTTGTTGCAAAAAACCGAGTTGGTCATCACGCTGGCTGAGGGCCGTCAATAGCCGTTGATCCAGTGCCGGAAACTTTTCTTCGATACGACGAGCGACCATGCGTGGATCGCGATACATCAGCGCACACCCAATCGCGACCGCTACGGCGCAGCCGAACGCAATGGAAGCAAGCGTTAACGCAGCGCCGTAACCGTCGATGACACCGGAACCCGCGCGACTCTTCAGCCACCAAGCGACCGCGACCGCAACGACGGCGAACACCGCCCAGACTTGCCAAAAACGCATCAAACGTAGACGTCGGGTCACGGGACGCATTCGATGCAACAGTGATTCATTCATCTTTGGAATTTCCTTGTCATCGATTTAGTTTGCCAGTCCGCCGTCGGCGACTGCCGAGCCAGCGCGACGACTCAGTCGCCCGCCCCACCATGTTTCCACCCCAAGCAAGCCAAGCGCCGCTACGATCATCCATCGCCAAAGATTTTGACGACCCTCGAGTTCCAAGTCTCGCATTTGACGCTCCGATGCATCCGCCTGCACCGTGTCGACTTCGCGAGAGAGAACGACGCCGAACTGTTCGAGCACTTCGTCGCCGATCGGATCGATTTGGCTTTCCGATTCGGCAACGTTCATGGCAATTCGCTGAGAAACGGTCCCGTCCGACCACGCATAGATTCCCGGCTCTTCGATGATATCCAGATCGGATTGAGTCTTGTACGCGACGACTTGACCACTGGGGGTGCTGATTGTCGCAGTCGGTGACGGGGCAATCGGAATGGGTTGGCCAATGGTGTATCCGAACGATCGGATGGAATTGTCGTTGCGGCCCATCCACCCCGAAACCATAGGGACAAACTTTGTCGACAAAGCCAGTTCGCTCGATTCGGGCTGCCACCCGAACGAAAGCAACGTGATGCTGCCCTTGCCGACTTGCAGACGCGCGATCGCGGGGTCGCCGTTATCGAACGTTGCCCCGATCGACCAAGACGGAGACAATCCGCTGACTCTGCGATGAGTCCAGAATCGAATTTTCGTAAAATCATTGAATTGGGGATCTGCCATCGACCGAAATGCCGGGTCTGAAAAATCGATTCGTCCAAACATTTGGTAATCGCGAACTTCGGCCTCGGAGATGGAAAGCGAGTCGCCGCTGATTGTCGAAAGAGTTGCCGCCATTCCATCGATCGATTTCGCGTCATCCATAACGACCAGAATTTGACCGCCCCGGTTTGCATACGCTTTCAAGGCAATCGCGAAATCGGAATCGATCGGTTGGGCCAGGACCAACAAAGGAGTACGAAGCGGATCAAGCTCGGCGACTTCGGCGACAATGGCAAGCGTTTCGACCGACACCGTGCGAGACGGATTGTTGAGCGGAGCACGCTTCAGGTAATACAGCAAGCTGGACCGAGCCTCCGCAGCTTCTTTACCCATGAACGCGATCGTTTGGGTCATCGGAGGATCGATACTGATGTACCGAAAATTGTCAAAGTCGCATTGATCGCCCGATAGCTTCAGGGACTTTGTCGACGGGTCGGGTGCGTCAATTTGAACCACGCGGGTTTGCCCTGGTGGAACCTGGACAGGTACGTCGGCATTCCAACCGATCAAAAACGAATCGACGCTGCTTTGGATCGAGTTTGAAATGCGAACTCGAACGCGAGGACGACCCGAATTCGTCGCATCGTTCGTGACTGCTTCGCTTGCGTCGCCTGTGGCGGGCTCCATCAAGAGGGCAACCGCATTGCTGGGTTGCTCCGCCAGCACGCGCCTCACTTCGACACGAACCCCATCGGGCCAAGCGAACGATTGCAGTTTCTCGATACTGCTTCCCGATTGCATATCCGAAACCAAGATGACTGTCGCATCGCCGATCGTGACGGGCGGAATGGAGCCGGGATCACTTTTATCTTGCGGTGACTCGGCGTCGTTTTCGGCAACGGCGACATCGGCGGCGACGGAAAGCGCGGATGCCATGTCGGTCTGGAACCAAGTCGGGCGCAGATCGGTCAGGGAAGATTGGACCAATTGCCGCCGCGCGGCCACATCCAGCTTGGCGGACTGATCAAAGCGGACGCGGACGGTCGGTCTGCGATCGAACGTCATCAGAGCAATCCGATCTTGGCCCTCGACACCCTCCAACACTTCGTTGACGTGTTGTCTCGCTTGCGTCCACATTCCGCTGCGTTGCATGCTTGCGCTGGTGTCAAGCAGAACAACGATCCTGCGCGGCGGCGGCCCGTTGTCGGCCAGGTCGACACTGCGAAAGAACGGCCGAGCGAAAGCGGCGGCCAGCAGAATCAACGCGAGCGATCGGATGATCAGCAATGGCAGATGATCCAGTCGGCTGCGGCGGGTAAGTCTCGGCGGCGTAGGGTCAAGAAACATCAGCGAACTGAACTGCACTTCGCTCTTCGGACGCCGGCGGATCAAGTGGAACAGGATCGGCAATCCGACGGCCAGCGCGCCAGCAAAAAACAGAGGTGCCAAAAGACTCATCGCGACACCGCCGATCGGGTCACCGGTGATTTGGCCGCGGTACCGGCAATCATGCCGGCGCGATTCACACCGGCTGCACGCCGCTTCTGGACACTGATGACGTGAAACAGCGCCGATTCGATCGGTTGATCAGTCGGCATGTCGAAGACTTCGACACCCAACGATGATGCGATCGTCTTCAATTGCTGTTGGTGCCGCTTGAACTTTTCGCGGTAACTCGCTCGGGCCGCATCGGGATCAAGATAGATCTCCTTTCCCGATTCCATGTCCACGATCATGCCCGGCGCTTTGAGATTCAACTCTTGTTCACTCGGATCCAGCACACGCAGGATCACGACTTCGTGACCTCGCGATCTTAAGTAAGCGAGGTTCGTTTGCAGTGTCTCAACAGGCGTCAGCAGATCGCTGATCAAAACCATCAATCCGCGTCGGCGGACCAACGCGGCCAATTGACGAAGCGGCGCGTCGATGTCGGTGCCTTTGCCGGCGACCGGGCGAGAAAGCGCAACCAGGATGCTGCGTAAATGGCCAGGGCGATTTCGAGCACTCAAGAAATCGCCGATCGTTTCATCAAACGTCAACAATCCGACACTGTCACGCTGCAGCGTCAAATAGTGAGCAAGGGTTGCGGCGAGCGTCTGAGCGTATTCCAGTTTCGTGTACTCAAGTGACCCGAAACCCATCGAACGACTCTGGTCGACGACCAAGTAGCATCGCCGGGTGGTTTCATCTTCGAATTTTTTGATGTAATAGCGATCGGTTCTCGCATACAGTTTCCAATCGAGTGCTCGCAAATCGTCGCCCGTCGTATAGGGGCGATATTCGTTGAACTCGACCGAGAAACCGTGGAACGGACTGCGGTGCAAGCCATTGTAGAATCCTTCGACAACGGCCTTGGCACGGAGTTGCAAGCTCTTGATACGCATCAGCGCCGAAGGGTCTGCTGCCGCGGTGATCGCCGTGTTCACGACTTCACCGATTTCGGCGTCTCAGCGATCAGTCGACCGATGACGTCTTCGATTGTCACGCCTTCCGCTTCGGCGCGATAACTCAGCAAGACCCGGTGACGCAGTGCCGGATGGGCAAGCGACACCATGTCGTCCAAGTTGACGTGCGCACGACCGGCAAGCAACGCGCGGGCTTTTCCGCCTAGCACCAGAGTTTGGGCCGCTCGTAAACCCGCGCCCCAAGAAACCCAATCGTTGATGAACCCAGGCGTCCCATCGCGGCCTGGACGGGTTGCGCCCACCAAACGAACGGCGTACTGGGCAACTTCATCGGCGATGGGAACGCGCCGAACTGCCTGGTGGAACCGCATGACATCTTCACCCGTGAATATTGCTTCGATGGGTGCGGGCTTTTCCGAAGTCGTCCGAAGCACGACCGCCAGTTCGTCGGCGGGTGGCAAATAGTCAATCAGCACGTTGAACAAAAATCGGTCAAGTTGGGCTTCCGGTAACGGATAGGTACCTTCCATCTCGATCGGATTCTGGGTCGCCAAAACGAAGAACGGTTCTTCCAATGGATAGCGACGGCCCGCCGCGGTGACCTGGTGCTCCTGCATCGCTTCCAACAAAGCGGCTTGCGTCTTCGGGGGAGTACGATTGATCTCGTCGGCCAGAACCACATTGGCAAAGATCGGACCGGGCACGAATTCGAGACTGCGCCGTCCGGTTTCGTCTTGTTCCAGGATCTCGGTGCCGGTGATGTCCGCGGGCATCAAGTCCGGCGTGAACTGGATGCGCTGAAAGTTCAGGTGGAAAATCTGGGCGACGCTTCGAACCAACAAGGTCTTCGCCAACCCCGGAGCCCCGGTAATCAAGCAATGTCCGCCGGCAAACAAACAGATCAACAACTGTTCGATAACGTCTTCCTGGCCCACGATGACTTTCGAAAGTTCGGCGTTGATCCGATCGCGCCCCTCCCGAATCTGACTAACCACCAAAGCTTCTTCTTCGATCGACAAAGCGGGAACAGCATTCATGGACATTGCGTCTTGATGGCGGGGCGGCGAGGATCCGTGACGGAAATCCCGTCACACCCAATATACCGCGACGGAAAGCAATGTATGGTCGCAGTCCATCATTTAAGTCACGAACGCAATAGGATTTCCTGGGAACATAGATCGTTGAAAGGTCAATTTCCCCTCGGATTCTCAAGATTTCCTTTTACGAGATCCCTTTGCTAGTTGCCATTTGTTCGGCGACCGGCTGCGGCACCGCTACTCTGCCGGCGGCACCAATTTTTCGAGTTCGGCGATTTGATCTGCGGTCAGCTTCATGTACTGGGTGTTGGTGCCTCGACTATCGACCGTGTTGTAGGCGTAGACGACGCGGACCATCGCGCCACCGTCCTTGAGGGGAATTGCCGACGTGTTGCCTTGAGCCCCTTGGGGAACGGTCGGTGTTTTGGCTTCTTTAACGAGCTGGCGAAGCATCTCGTCGAAGTTGGCGACGCGATCATTGCCCACCATCCAGATAACGAATCCAGCCCGTAGTTCCCCGATCTCCAAACTTTCAAACTCATTCCCCGGATCCACGATCATCACACCTTTGATGCGATCGGCGTCAAGGTCGTACGCCTGATCCAATTCAGACGTCACGTCCGCCAACGTCATCCCCAGGATCGAGTGGGTTGTCGTGACCGGCGATGCGATCACTTGCAGCTTCACTTCCATTTCCAAGTTCGGCGAATCGACGTCAATTTTCTCGATTGCTTTCCGCGACTTTGCTACGTTCACCACGCGAATCGTCGACTCGCCACCTTGAACCCCATCGAATCGAAATTTGCCTTTGTTGTCGGTGCGAACGGCTTTGCGTTGCCCCGGCTGAGAGAGTGAAATTTCGTAGTCGGCGGCGGGCGATCCGTCGGCGTCCATGACCGTTCCTCCGATCGAAAAACCGCTCTTCAGCACGACGACCAACTCGTCACGTTTGCCCGATTCAACGTCTTCTAGTTTCTCAAACTCCGCATCCATGAAGCGATCGTGTTGGACCCAGACTCTTGCCGTACCCATTGGGCCTTTCTGGCCCGGCTGATCGTGAAAGTAGCTTTGCGAATAGCAGTACACCGAAAATCGCCCCTCAGAATCGGTCATCGAATGTTCGATGCCATAGCTGGCACCCTGATCACGCAACGACGAGAATACCATGGCACCTTGGATGGGCTCGTTCGCTTCGTCAACCAAACGACCGGCAAAGTAAAGGGACTCGGGAAGCTTTGCATCGAACGCAACTTTTTCGCCCGGCTTCAATGTAACTTCGTTAGGATCGCCGCCTAGCATCAACGTGCCCACCAATCGGCGGTGGCCGGGATGAAGAACGTCGACCGACGCCGACGACGGTTCGTCGATTCCGTCGACGTCGATCGAGTAGTTTCCTTTGCCGTCGGTTGTCCCCCAAAATTCCCGATGATCGCCCGCAGCAATGGCATCGACTCGCAAATCAGCGGCCGGAATCACCACTCGCACCTTGGCATCAGCGATCGGTTTTCCGTCCAGGTCGCTGACTTGTCCGGCGAGCGTTGCGGACTTGGATTCGTTTTCGGACGTTTGAGCATTCACGCTTAGGCTGATCGCAAGCGGCATCACAGCCGCAAGTAAAACCGTATAAATTCGGCGACGCGTCCACGGCGAGTGGCGAAGGGTTGGTAACATTTCAATTCTCCGGTAAAACGATTGGAAATGGGTAAGGTCCGACATGGGCATCGCCAACCGAGACGGGTGACAACGCGACGAGTTTGATTCGCTTTGATGGGTCAGCCACTGGGAAGCCGACAATAGCGCCGATGCATAGGCGCGACCACTATTGGGCAGTCGGTGCATCACCTCGGCATCGCAACAGTGTTCTTCCAAGCGATGCAGTTCGCCGCGAGCGATCCAGACCAGCGGATGCCACCAGAACGTGATGTTTGCCAACCAGTGCAACAAACGGACCCAATGATCGCCACGACGCCAATGGACCAATTCATGCATCAAAACGGTCCGGCGTTCTTGATCCGTCGTCGTGTCCCACCATGACGTCGGTAACACGATCGGTGGCACCGAACCGATCGGCCATAGCAGGGGCGGGATCGCCCGATCGATCATTCGAACACTTGGAACACTTGGAACCCGCGTCGCTTTCCCAAGCATCGCGGCGGCCGAAACCAGCATCGCGCCGGTCGCCTCGTCGGCGACGCTCGCGCTGCTGACCAACCCATGAAAACGAAGAATTTCTAATAGCGATTTAACCAGGACAAACGCTGCCCCGACTACCCAAACGATCGCGATGAAGGATAGCCAAGACCACACCGGCAACGTATCTCGCAATCGCTGGTACGCCGGCGAATGATCCGCCGAATCGATGTTGGTTGCCAAGGACGCGTTTGCGTTTGCAATTGGATCCACCGACGAACGGGACGCGATCGGCAAGTCAATCGGTCGGAATTCGGTGGTGGCTTGAGAGGCTCGCGATAGCGATGTGCCCACCAATTTGTCGCCCACCGACGCAACCGGGACCGGCCAAACCGGCGGCACGAATAACTTCACCATGGCGATCAACCAAATCACATGCCACAGTGCAGGCCGTTGGTAGATTCGGCTACCGAACCAAGCCACCGCGGCAATCAGGGACGCGATGATCGCATTCGAAATG
Source organism: Rubripirellula tenax (assembly GCF_007860125.1). NCBI lineage: Bacteria > Pseudomonadati > Planctomycetota > Planctomycetia > Pirellulales > Pirellulaceae > Rubripirellula > Rubripirellula tenax. Next base: position 480,627 of record NZ_SJPW01000006.1, on the reverse strand, counting down.
ACGCAATCAATCATCGTTGTCTCCTCCCTTGCCTTCGTCGGCCTCGTCGGGCCAGAGTCGATGGATCAAGTCGCGAAGTTGCCGACGCTGGCGTTGATTGAAACCTTTGGTTTGCACCAGGGTCGTTGCCAACGGTGCCAACTTGCCGTCGCAGTGTTGGTCGGCGAGTCCTTGCAATTGCCGCTGCACGTATTCCTGCTCGCTCATCGCCGCCACATAGAGGTGAGGTCGATCGTCGCGCCGGCAAACCACAAATCCCTTCGCCGTCATCCGCTGCAACAATTTTGAAACCGCAGCGGTTTTCGAATCCGTGCTGCTTGCATAAATCGCTTCGGACAAATCACGAATCGACGCCGACTCGCGCTTCCACAATTCACGAAGCAGCGAAAGCTCCGCGGGCGTTAAGTTTTCCATCGTAAGCTCCGGACGCACGAACCAAGGCAGACAGTCTGTCTGGGTTCGTGCAGCTTATGCCCGCGCACGATCGCCGTCAATCATAAAATCGGAACTACGTTCCCCAGTCGTCCGCCGGAATGACTTCGTGGCCGGCTCGCGTTGAGAGTTCCGTGTAGGTTTCGTAGTCCAAGCTATACGTCGTGAAGTGGACGCTGCCGTCGGCCATCGTCAAGTGACAGCCACCGAAATGCCAACTCCAGTAGTGTTGCAGGTGTTGGTAGTACTCGCGCGGATCGTGGTTGCCCATGTACAGACCGGCCGTTGCGGTGATGTAGTGTTCGCACTCGTCGCCACCGCACATCGGCCAGCCCCAACCCAAGTCTTCCGGAATCGACCGCTCACCGAACAAAATCGTTTGCGCCGTTCCATCCAGAACGTCACGAAACCTTCTCGCTTGGTCGGTGTAGAACAGACCGTCGCCGTCACGGATTCCTCCGCACGCCTGGAACGTGTTCTCGATATTCGCATCTAGGTTTCCCGCCATCCCGAGATAGTTGATCGGATGGACGTAACCCACATCGCCCGACTGAGGCAGCGGACCGTTGGGACCGCTCAACAGCTTCTCGCCGCCACGAAAATCGCTGGGACAAAGCAGCGTATGGATCGGCGACGTCGATGGGTCCGCCGCACCAAGCGATTGGACATCTCTAAGAAACTGGCCGCAGTGTCCGGCGCCAAAGTTGATCGTTTCGAAACGCTGTGACTCTTCCATGAACGGCAACGACTCGGCCGCCATGCCCCACCAAAACCCAAACGGTGACGATCGGCGTGACCCAGTGGGGAATGAATTGAACGCGGCGTGGTAATTGTGGATCGCCAACGCGTACTGTTTGGAATTGTTGGAACACGTCATGCGGCGAGCAGCTTCGCGCGCAGCTTGGACAGCAGGCAACAGCAACCCGACCAGGATTCCGATGATCGCGATCACGACCAGCAATTCAATCAATGTGAATCCACGTCGCGCGGAAGGTGAGAACTCGAACATGGACAATACGTCAGATACGGACATCGCGGGGCGGGGGCATTCAGCAACTTCGGCTTGTATCTTAAAGCCAACCGTCACCCGTCGTCAAAGAAGCGGCTGCCACGAATCCAGAATCACACGTTTGGGCATCGCCAAAACGCACGGTCACCCTTTTCGCATCTCGCTGGAAAAGGCAATATCCAGGTCGGACGCCTGGATATCGGAAATCTCGAGACGTGTTTCGTAGGTCGTTGCGGTACCCATTGCCGTTGAACTGCCGACGATCGGCGGTGCGGAAGGCCGGGTCAACAGATCGCCTTTGCTTTGCGGAGTGTCCGCCGGTTCGGCCGTGGTCGCCGGTTCGTTCGTCGTTAAAAACTGCACGCGATAGGTACCCGGCGGCGGACCATTGGCTACCGAAAACTGGTACCGGCCATCCACCACGGACGTTGAAACGGCTGGACCGGCGTTCCCATCGGTTGGAAAGAACCGAATCTGGCCCGATACCGTTGCCAGTTCCGCCCCGTCGTTCACTCGGATGATTCCGCCAACCGCTTGGCGAACCCGCTCGGTCGGCCCACAGCCCATGACAAAGCATGCGGCGCACGAGATGAGAGCCGCATGCGCAACAGTCCCGCCATTCAAGCGATCACTTCTTGAGGACGTACGCATAGTAGGCTCCGTAGACCTCGCCCGATGCCGTCTCGAATGCGGCCGTCATCGTCGTTCGGCCCGCTGGTAGATCGATTTCGAAGACAACGTCATCGTCCCCTGCTTGGCACGGCTGCTCGGTCAATTGGTCTGCAATTTCGAGCGTGGCTTTGACCGGCGTGATGGCTTTCCCGACGGTCGCACGGTACGGCTTCGCGCCGGGTACGTCGGCACCGGCCGGCAGCGACATGTCAATCCCTTTTCCCGACTCGACCGGCCATCGTCGCAGTCGTATTTCATAGCGACCGTCTTCGACCACGTTCACGTTCCAAAATCCAGTGTTCTCGTCGCCGTTCATTGCGGCACGAACTTGGCTTTGGTTCCAAGGCGTCATCCTCGTCGTGATCCAGTCATGGCACGTCAACCGAGTCGGGTTGTCGGCGGGGTGCCCCAGATAGATCGAAGTTTCATTCGCAAACGTCGGCTCGAGTTCGGTCCACCATGCTTCGTAGAAATTCACCAAGCGTTCCACAACGTCGGGATGTTCGGTCGAGACATCATTGGATTGTCCAGGGTCCGCTTTGATGTCGTACAGCGCCTTGCCATCGATCAAGCGATAGCGATTGGTCATCACCGCGCTCTGACGCCACTTGATCGGATCCTTCACCCGCTGCGAATCGGTGATCAAGATTCGGTCCGGCCATTCTTCGCCAGAGGCGTTTGTCAATAAAGGCTTGATCGATACGCCATCGAACTTCACACCACTGGGCGACTCGATCGCACACAAATCGATCAACGTCGGCAGCACGTCGACGTGCGCCGTGATCGGATCGACGTCGCGACCGCCTCCCAATTTCCCTTTCGGCCAACGAATGAAGAAGGGCACGCGGTGACCACCGTCATACTGGCTGCCCTTGGCTCCGCGCATTCCTGCGTTGAAAACCTTTGCTCCCGCGGAGGTGCCGTTGTCGGTTGTGAAGATGAAGATCGTGTTGTCCGTCAAACCCGATTCATCCAAGAACTTCCGCAGCTCTCCCACATTTTCGTCAATGTTGGCAATCATGCCATAGAAGTTCGCGAGCCCTGTGTCCTGGTCCGAATACGGTTCACTGAACGACTCGGGTGAATGCATGGGTCCATGCGGAGCATTGGTTGCGATGTACGCCAGAAACGGTTTTCCGGCATCGCTTTGGGACTTGATGAACTGTTTGGCCTGGTCGAAGAAGACGTCCGTACAAAATCCATCCGCCGGCTCGGCGACGCCGTTGTGAAAGTACTGGCCATCAAAATAGGCGTTGTCCCAAAAGTCAGGCGTTTGCCCGACGCCACCACCGCCATGGCGAAGAACTTCGTCGAAACCGCGATCCTCCGGTCGATAAGGATAGTTGTCACCGAGGTGCCATTTCCCGAACATGCCCGTCGCATAGCCGCCGTTGCGAAACACGTCACCCATGGTGACTTCGTTTTCGCGAAGCATCGATCGCCCCATGATCGTGTGCCAAACGCCGGTTCGATTGGTCCAGTGACCCGTCAGGAATGCGCATCGTGTCGGCGAACACGTGGGAGCGACGTGGTAGTCCGTCAACCTAACGCTGTCGCGGTAAAGGTCGTCGATCTGCGGCGTCTTCAAAACCGGGTTGCCCGTGCATGCCAAATCGCCGTAACCCTGGTCGTCGGTGATCACGATCACAACGTTCGGTTTTTCGGCGGCCCGGGCTGAAACGGCGACAAGCACCAGGACGCAAAAAGTTCCGGTAAGGAACGACGAACTTGAGAAACGAAACATAGACACAACACTCGGCATTGGCGAAAACGATTTAGTCCGGAAAGGGACTTGTTGTCTAGATCATAACCGAATCGAGAGCGTCCATCCCCACAGCGATCGTGACGGCTTGCCGATGCTGGCAGTCCGACGCCGCAAAAGACTACTCGGCCGTCGCAATTCGCTATATCACAGGTTGCCGTAGGTCCGATTCGATCTGCTTCAAGGTTTTTTCGTCGATGCGATACGCCAGCAAGCACAACGCGGATGCTGCATAAAAGGCAGCCGGCAGCAGACTTATCATCAACCGGACCCCGCGCAGCGTCTCGGGAGTCTGAGCTTGCTCCACTCCGGCGATCGGCGGTGCGTAGCCAAACCCATCCAGCATGAAACCTGCCGCGGCGGCACCAATCGCACACCCAAACTTCTGAGAGAATGTGGCAGCAGAGAAAATCAGCCCCGTCGCCCGTCGTTTGTTTTTCCATTGCGAGTAGTCGGCGACGTCGGCGTACATCGCCCAAAGCAAAACAGGACCGGGGCCACCGATGAATGATCCGATGATGTGAATCGCAAAGATCCATTTCAATTGATCGACGTCAATCCAAAACAAGGATGCCGAAGATGCCGCCATCGCGAGGCTACTGATCATCATCAACCGCTTCTTGCCGATCAGCTTCGCGGCCTTCTTTGTCAAAAGCATTCCTGCGATGGAGGCCAGGCTGCCGGCGACAAGATAGGTCGACGCAATCGTGGCGTCGCCACACAGGTATTTGAAGTAGTACAGAATCGCGCCGCCACGAATGAACGCACCCAACAATTGCAAAAAGCCAAACGCCATCAATACAAACCACGGCCCGTTGCCCAACAAATCGCCGACGTCTTGGCGGATCGTCGACGGCGCGATGACATCACCGGTGATTCGTTCGCGCGTCGTCGCAAAGCAAATCCAAAACAAAAACATCGCCGCAACGGCATACGTCGTCATGGTCCAGAAAAATCCGACTTGCTCGTCCACGGTACCCGCGATTCCCTCACCAGCGGACGTGCGTCCGTACCAAGCGACCAAGTCCAAGGTGAAATATTGAACGATCACTCCACCGGTGAATGCGAACACGAATCGGTACGTTGAAACGCTGGTACGTTCTAACGAATTCGCCGAAATCACCCCCATCAACGCGCCATACGGAATGTTGATCGCCGCATAGCAAGTCATCAACAGCAGAAAACTGACGTACGCGTAGACGATCTTGCCGTTCGGACTCAGATCGGGCGTATAGAACGCGAACATGCCCGAGATGGCGAACGGAATGGACATCCAAATCAAATACGGCCGGAAACGCCCCCAGCGGGTTCGCGTTCGATCAGCGATCCAGCCAATGATCGGATCGTTAACGGCATCCCACACACGCGTGACAAGCAACATGGTGCCGGCCACCGCCGCGCTTAACCCGAATACATCGGTATAGAAGTAAATCAAAAAGACTTCGAACGTCTTCCAATAGAAGTTCGATGCCATGTCCCCCAATCCGTAGCCGGCTTTCTCGAACACCGAAAGCGTTTCGTCGGAACCGACACATGGGCTGCGACGAGCTTTCGTTTCGATCGAGTCAGTCGACACGGCGATTTACCTCGGCAGCGACTTGATGGCAGTCGATCCCGTACTCATCGGCGGATTCGTCGGATCGATCTTGTTGTTTTCCCAGTACCAACCGTCGGCTCGTTTTTCGAGGATTCGTTGTCCGCTGCCTTTCGCTAACCCGGCCATGTCGGTGCGCACATGCGTTCGCAAGCGTGTTGCAACGTCGGCAAACTTTTCTGTCGAGATCAGATTCTCGAACTCCGCCGGATCAGATCGGAGATCATACAGTTCTTCGCTGCCGTCGGCGTAGTGAATCAATCGAAAGCGGTCATCACGAATCGCGGTGTTGCCCGGATTGTGGTCCGTGATGGCCGGCCACGCTCGAAAGGTGGAGGTGTCTTTGATCTGCGGCACGATGCTGATTCCCTCAACGCTGGCCGGCGTTTTCAAGCCCGCCAAGTCAGAAAGCGTTGGATAAATGTCAAGCAACTCGACCGGTTGCCCGCAAACGCCGTGGTCGATTCCAGGGCCAGCGAAGATCAACGGGACTCGAGTCGATCGTTCCCACAGCGTCGTTTTTCCTGTCATCTCCTTTTCGCCCAAATGCCAACCGTGGTCACTCCATAGAACGACGATCGTGTTGTCGGCCATCGGCGAGGTTTCCAGTGCAGTGAGCACACGTCCGATTTGGCTGTCGACGAACGAGATGCAGGCCAAGTACGATCGGACCAAGTTCTTATGCTGGTCGTAGTGTTCCAGCCAGCTGACTCGCGGTTCCGGTAGATTCCAGTGCAAGTACCAACTGAACGGCGAACAATCGGCTCGTTCGTTGTCTTTCCGCGGGGGCATGACCAGCGTATCTTCAGGGTACATGTCCCACCACTTTTGCGTCGTGTGACAGGGCACATGCGGCAAAAAGAAACCGCACGCCATGAAGAACGGTGTGCCGTCCTTGGGCATGTCGGCAATGGTTTTCTCAGCCCAGTCCGCAACGATCCAGTCACCCTTTTCTTCTTCGGGATGATCGAACACACCCCAGTCGACCCATGGATTGTTCCCCGCGGGTGTTGGCGGGACCAGTTTCTTGGGTGGCGTGATGCCCGGTCCGCCACCGGGGCCCCAGTGCGTGAACTCCGGTGCAACGCCTTGTGGTGGATTCCTGCCCATGCTGTTGTGGTAAACCTTGCCCGCGGTATACGTCTCGTATCCGGCGTTGAAAAAGTGCTGTGGCAATGAGATCGTTTCTTGGTGCTCAGCCATGCCTCGAAACCACGGCGCCAGACCGTAGATGCCCGTCGTGGAGGGTCGCTGCGAAATCATCATGCTGGTACGCGATGAATTGCAAAGCGGTGATTGACAATGGGCGTTGGTGAACGTAACTCCTCGCTTGGCAAGCGCGGCCATCGCCGGGGTCTTGACTTGTGGGTGCCCGCCCAGGGGCTCGACCCAGTCGTTCAAGTCGTCAACGACAATCATCAAGACGTTCGGACGGCCAACTTCAGCCGCATCGACGCGGCACTGTAAGAACAAGGCCATCGTCAAAGACAGCAGAACCACAGTGGGATGACGTCCTAAGTTCAACATGGATCACGCTCGTGTTGCAGGTTTCGATGATGGATGGGTTGAGTGTAAAAAAGAACCCGCGGTCAGGGACAACCGCGGGCTCCTATGTTTTCAGCAATTCAAGCAATGGGAATCAGACTAGAACTCCTCTTGAATGACTTCCTTCGAAGCGCGGCTGCCCAGCGCTCCCCAAAGTCCGTACGGCGACATCGATCCAGGAGCCGATCCGGCACAGTAAGGTCCGCCGATGGCGGGTGCCTCGGCGACTGGGCTGTGTCGGCTATCGCCGGCTTCGATCGAATCTGTGACGAAACGAACCGCACCGTCGCCCATCAGCACGTGAACGCCACCTTGGTGACGACTCGACGTCGGCACAATGCCGTCGCTGTCGATTCCGGTTCCGCCGAGCACGCATTCCGAGTTGGGCGGCAGAATCGTGTTGATCAGAGTGAAGCAAGGCGACTTGCTCGCCCAGCGGTAACCACGACCGAACACGGCGCCACCGACCGGAGTCGCCGCGCGCCAGAACGAAGGTCGCAGCGGATCGATCCAGTCGCGGGCACCGGCACGAGCGGCAACGGGCAACATGGTGATCGACATGGCGTGACCGCACGCGGTCGCCTGGCCGCCGCCGACTGCTGGCATCGTTCGCTTGTCGCGATCGCCCAGGTCGGTTGCAATTTCCCCAGCGGCAATCGTGTTCGAAAGACCGTCGAGGATGTCACGAAACTTCATGGATTGACGAACCGTGAAGAAGCCGCGGGCTCCCGTTCGATGATTGATCGAGCGGTTCTGATGCGAACCCAGCTGGTTGCTCAAAGGCCCGTGAGTCAGGGTCGGGAAGTTCGAATCGCCGAACGAAGCTGCATAATTCGTGCGGCCCCAACCCGGCAGACCTGTTCCAGGATCGCTTGGGCAACGAAACGCCTGCAATTCCGTTCGCCAAGGAACGTAGTTTTCCGTCAAATCCGGCGATCCCGGTACGGTGTAACCGGGAACCGGCCCCATCGCCGGCCAAGGCAGCGGCGCCGTCGCGGCCGGCGGCGAAACACCTTGCAGGTCCGTGTTCATCGGATTGCTGATTTGCTCCCACAAGGCCTGTTGCTCGATAAAAGGCAACAGCCCGACCAAAAAACTGAGTTCGCTTTGGCTGGTTCGAACAGTGTCGTCAAACCAGTTCGCGGTGTTTGGATCGAATCCGGTACCGGTGCCGTGGATCGGCAACTGCTTGTACGCCGAATGGTAATTGTGAATTGCCAATCCGATTTGCTTGAAGTTGTTACTGCAACTCATACGACGGGCTGCTTCGCGAGCGGCTTGCACCGCCGGCAACAGGAGCCCAACAAGGACGCCGATGATGGCAATCACCACCAACAGTTCCACCAGCGTGAAGCCGGCTCTACTCTTTCGCCAATACATTTGACACACCTAAAAGGGAGGATAACAGCACGGCGACGCCGCCGATCAAAAACCACTTACTATTTCTTGCCGCCAATGAACTTCTTGACGCCAAGCGCATCCGTAAGAACGCTACTTGCCCATTTCTTCTTCCATCGCCTTCTTGCGAGCTTCTTGCTCCTCCGGCGAAAAGTCGTTCATGCTGGCAGGCCCCGGTTCACCGGCAGCCGGCACCGAAGCGGAATCCGAGTCGCCACATCCGGCGACAAGGGCAAACGTAAGGCAGGCCAGTGCTAGAAATTGCTTTTTCATCTTTGAATCTTCAAATCAACGAATGGGGAACACGTTCAGTTTCTTGTCTTGTCCGGTGCCGATCACCGCTGGCGAATCGCTCTCATCGATGCATCGCGACCGATTCGCGATTCTGCAATTTGCCAAAGAAGGGCTTGATCGGAGGGACGTTGCCCTCGATCAATTTCAAGATGGATTCAGCGGCCGCCGAACCCATCTCGTGCGACGGTTGGCGAATCGTTGTCAGCGGCGGAGCCATCAAGGCGGCTTCCAATTGATCGTCGACGCCGATGATGGACACCTCGTCCGGAACTCGGATGTTGCGTCGATACAATGCCAACCGAACACCGAAAGCACACAAATCGTTCGCTGCAAACACCGCTGTAAAATTTTTGCCCCGCATCAACCACGACTCGATCGCCAAGATCCCGCTTTGGCCGTAGAAGTTGCCTTGGTAAACAAGGTCGGGGTCAACTTCTAAGCCCGCATCCGACATCGCTTGGCAAAAACCCTGGTAGCGAAAAATTGCGTCTTCGTGCGTCTCGATTCCCTTGACGTGTCCGATCTTGCGGTGACCCGCGTCGATCAAATGATTCGTCGCTAGGTAACCGATGTCGAAATTGTCAACGAACAGACACTGGCCACCCCAGTCCTCAAGTCTGCTGTCTTCCAGTTTGCGGGCAACAACAACCGTTGGAACTCGTTTGCGCAGCCCCTCAAGGTCTTCGACCGGCAAATCACCGCCGACCAAAATCAAGCCGTCCACCTGGCGTCCCAGCAGCGTGCCGATGCTTTGGTGTTCGGTTTCCTTCTTGAACAATCCGTCCACGAAGATCGGCGAGTACCCGGTTCCTTCGAGCCCCTTGATGATTCCGCGAACGATCGCGTCATATGCTGGCGTCCCAAGGTTTTGGGTCAAAATGCCGATCGTCATCGATCGTCCGCCCGCCAAAGCCCGCGCCATCGAGCTTGGTTGGAAGTCCAACTGCCCCATTGCTTCCAGAACAGCTAAACGGCGCGACTCGGTCACCGCCGCACTATTATTCAATACACGAGACACGGTCGCCTTCGACACGTTGGCGTGCCGAGCGATATCGTCGATCGTTACTCGATTGCCTTGAACCATAAACGATTAACCAAATGTCGTGGAAAGCTCGTTGCCATGCTTAAGCGTTGCCCAAGCGAATCGTCCGTCGGTGTCCCGGCACTAACCTAGAAAGCGGTTTCATGCCAAGTCTTGCAGCCGATCACCGGCGAGCATAACGGAACGCTATCACGCCTTTAAAGGGTAATAAATCTCCCGTGGCCATGCTCAGCTGAATATATGCGGTTTCGATTCGCCGTCAACGCAAATTCTTGAAAACGGTTTCAGGAATTCGGTAATTCGCTCACCTTCGAAAGGTACGGTAGCCAACCCGGCGGCGCAGCCTTATACACAATCTGGTCAGAAAACAACGAGAATGGCCGGGTTATGCTGTAGAGCGACCCTTTCTTCGCCAGTGATGATCTTCGGTTGATTCGACGTTTCAAAGGTTGTGTATTCTTTTATGGTCTTGCTTCAAAATCGCTGTCGAGGACGAAATTTTTGCCGTCACCGCGTGGAGTTTCGCTTTGCGGCCACATTTTTCTCCACAACGTTGATGGTCGTCGTCGCGTCTTTTGCCCATGCCGATGACTCGGTCGACTTCAATCGCGACGTACGCGGAATCCTGTCGGACAAGTGCTTCCTTTGTCACGGACCCGACGAATCGACTCGCGAAGCCGGACTTCGATTGGACGTGCGTGAAAGTGCGATCGACAGCGGCGCGATCGCCCCCGGCAACGCCGAAGCGTCTGAGATTCTTGCTCGCGTGAACAGCGACGACCCGGACGCCGTGATGCCACCGCCCACGACGGGCAAGGACATTACCGACCGCGAGCGGGAAGTTCTGGCACGATGGATCAAAGCAGGTGCCGACTACGACGCTCACTGGGCGTTCGTTGCGCCGCAAACGCCCGAATCACCGAAGTTCACATTGCCCGAAGACCGCCGATGGATCCGCAACGGCATCGATCGCTTTGTGCTCGCAAAATTGAAGTCGATGAAGTTGTCGCCTTCCCCGCCCGCTGATCCGTCGACACTGGCTCGGCGGATCGCCTTGGACTTGACGGGACTGCCGCCGACGCCTGGGCAACTTGACGATATCTCGCGATCAAGTGAAGCGCGATCCGCAGATCATGCGCGGTGGATGCAAGCTTGGATCGACATGCACATCGATAGCGATCGCTTCGGCGAGCGATGGGCGCGATGGTGGCTTGATGCGGCGCGCTACGCCGATTCGGCAGGTTACGAAAAAGACATGCAACGGCAAGTCTTCTTCTATCGCGACTGGGTGATCGATGCGATGTCGCGAGACATGCCGTACGACGAATTCGTCATCAAACAAATTGCGGGCGACCTGTTGCCGGGTGCCGGTCAAGACGAGCGGGTCGCGACGGGTTTTCTTCGCAATTCGATGACCAACGAAGAAGGCGGCGCCGACCCCGAGCAATTTCGCGTCGAAGGAATGTTCGACCGCGTCGACGCGATCGGCAAAGCGATCCTGGGCATCACCACCCAGTGCGCCCAATGCCACACACACAAGTACGACCCGATCAGTCATCACGAATACTATCAGATGTTTGCGGCGTTAAACGATTTCCACGAAGCCAGCATCACGGTCTACACAGCCGAACAAGCGCTGCGACGGGACGAAGTGCGAGCAATCGTTGCCGGTCACGAAGACGTGCTTCGCGCATTGGTTCCGGACTGGAAAGAGCGAACCGGGCGGTGGGCCGATGACCATCAGTCAAGCCTTCCGACCTGGTCGACGGTGACGCCCACTGACGTTCCCTACGAGGGCCAAAAATTCGAGATCCTCGACGACGGTTCGATATTGAGCGAAAGCTACGCGCCGACGAAAGCTGAAAATCCATTCTCGAGTACCTTGCACGTCGGAACGATCACGGCGGTTCGCATGGATGCGTTGACGCACCCCCAACTTCCTCGGGGCGGCCCCGGTCGAAGCATCGATGGCACGGGCGCATTGACGGAATTCAAGCTGAAAATCACGCCCTCGGGGCCCGGTGCAAAGCCGATCGAGGTGAAGTTCGTCCGCGCCATGGCGGATGTTGAACCGCTACGCCGCGACCTGAAACCCCAGTATCGTGACCGCGATCCCGACAAAGATGACCGCGTCGTCGGCCCGATCGAATACGCGTTCGACGACGACCTTAAAACCGCTTGGACAACTGACATTGGTCCCGGTCGAAGCAATCAATCGCGTCATGCGATCTTTGTGCCTGCCGAACCCGTCATCGTCAACGGCGAAGCAACGCTGACCTTCACCATGGTCCAGAAGCATGGCGGCTGGAACAGCGATGACAATCAGAACTTTTTGATCGGACGCTATCGATTCAGCATCACGGACGCCAAAGACCTGCCCGAAATCGCCGTCGCGTCCGCCGTCGAAACAATTCTGGGCAAGCCGCGTCAAGATTGGACGGCCAGCGATTGGGACGCCGTCTTCACCCAGTGGCGGCGTTTACCCGAGAATCTAGCCGGCCCCAACACAGCGTTTGCGAAGACGGAATCTTCCGTCGAAGCGGCCTGGACGAAATACCCGGAAACCGCGACTCAATTGGTCGTTCAGTCGTTAGCAAAGCCGCGTGAAACATTCGTGCTGGCGCGAGGCGACTTTCTGAATCAGACAGATCGTGTACAGGCCGATGCACCGGAGTTCCTGAACCCGATGCGGAAGGCCGACGCGCCGGATCGATTGCGGTTTGCGAGATGGTTGGTGTCCAACGATTCGCCGACGACCGCGCGGGTGGTCGTCAATCGTATTTGGCAAGCCTATTTCGGACGCGGTTTGGTGACGACGCCAGAGGACTTTGGTTTTCAGTCTTCGCAGCCGTCGCATCCTGAACTGCTCGACTTTTTAGCAACCGAATTGATGGACAACGACTGGAGCTTGAAACACATTCACCGGCTGATCGTGGATTCCGCCACCTATCGCCAGCAATCATCGGCGCCAGCCGATGCATGGCAGCAGGACCCTGTGAATCAGTGGCTCGGTCGTGGGCCTCGGTTTCGCATGGACGCCGAAATGGTTCGCGATTCGACCCTGTCGGCAAGCGGGTTGCTGGTTGAACAGGTCGGCGGCCCGAGCGTCTATCCGCCGGCACCCGATTTTCTTTTTGTGCCGCCCACAAGCTATGGTCCGAAGATCTGGGATACACATACGGACGGCAATCAATATCGGCGCAGCCTTTACGTTCACCAGTATCGCAGCGTTCCGTTTCCACCGCTTCAAGTTTTTGACGCTCCCAAGGGCGACGCCGCATGTGTCCGCCGCGGACGCAGCAATACTCCGCTGCAAGCTTTGGTGCTATTGAACGAGCCGCAATTTGTCGAAGCGGCGCGAGGGTTGGCGACGCGAGTGTTGCGTGAATTGCCTGCCAACGAAACAAAAGACTCGAAGAGTATGGACGCCGACCGGATCACGCTGATCTTTCGGTACTGTACGGGCCGTTCGCCCGATGCGGACGAGGCAGCGGTGGTTGCTCGATTGTTAGAGAGCCAACGCCAGGTCTTTGCCGACGAGTCCGACGCCGCATTGAGCCAATGGATCGGCGTCCGGGTCGAGCGTTGTCGGCAATTGATTGGCACGGATGGGCCGGAGCTAGCGGCGTGGATGGTAGTGGCGCGAACGATTTTGAACCTTGACGAAACGATCACGAAATCATGATGTCTTCGAAAACTGATCCGGTGAGCTCGAGCAAGGTTGACGCCCAGGTTCGATCGATCCAGCGCCGGTGGTTCCTGCAGCAATGTGGCATCGGCTTGGGGTCGGTCGCTTTGACAAGCCTGATGGCTGATTCCAAAGTCGCCCACGGCGAGACGAGCGCGACAGGCTTTGCCGCGAATCCACTTGCGCCGAAAGAGCCTCATTTTCCGGCGAAAATCAAGAATGTCATTGTCCTGTTCATGGGCGGTGGGCCGAGCCAGTTCGAGCTTTTCGACAACAAGCCGACCCTGGCGCGGTTGGACGGAACGTTGCCGCCGGCGGACTTGCTGGGTGGTTATCGTGCCGCTTTCATCAACCCGAATTCGAAACTGCTTGGCGCAAAATACAAGTTTGCCAAGCACGGCCAGTGCGGCGCCGAACTCAGCGAGCTGTTGCCCCATACGGCTTCGGTCGTCGACGACCTTTGCATCATTCGATCGATGAAGACCGACGCGTTCAACCATGCGCCGGCGCAGTTGCTGATGAGTACCGGGTCACAGCAATTTGGCCGACCCAGCATGGGTTCCTGGCTGACGTACGGTTTGGGCAGCGAGTCGCAGGACCTGCCCGCGTTTGTCGTTTTCAATAGCGGCAAGAAAGGTCCCAGTGCAGGGGCCGGAAATTGGAACTCGGGGTTTCTGCCGTCGACTCACTCGGGTGTCGAATTTCGCAGCAGCGGCGATCCCGTTTTGTACCTATCCAACCCACCCGGAATGAACGACGCGACGCAGCGGCGTTCGCTCGACGCCATCAATGAATTGAATCGCCACCGGTTGGATATCGTTGGTGATCCCGAGATCGCGACGCGAATCAATTCGTACGAAATGGCGTTTCGGATGCAATCGAGTGCACCCGAGGCGATGTCGATCCATGACGAACCGGAACACATACTGAAGCTGTATGGGGCCGAGCCCGGGAAGATGTCGTTTGCGAATAACTGCTTACTCGCGCGTCGGTTGGTCCAACGAGGCGTTCGGTTTGTTCAACTTTTTCACGAGTCGTGGGACCAGCACGGCGGCTTGACGTCGGATATCAAGAAAAATTGCCAAGATACCGATCAGGGATGCGCGGCGCTGATCAAAGACTTGAAGCAGCAGGGCTTGCTTGACGAAACGCTGGTCATTTGGGGCGGTGAATTCGGTCGCACGCCGATGGTTCAAGGCGGCAATGACGGCCGGGATCACCATCCGAATTCGTTCTCGATGTGGATGGCGGGCGGCGGATTGAAGTCCGGCACGGTTTATGGGGCGACCGATGAACTGGGTTTCAACGTTGCGGAAAACCCGGTCCACGTCCACGATTTACACGCGACGATTCTGCATCTGTTGGGCTTCGACCACAGACAATTGACGCATCGATTCCAAGGTCGCGACTACCGTCTGACCGACGTTCACGGTGAACTGGTCAAGGGCATCTTGGCATAGATGCGTGACGTCATCATCCCGCAGAACCTCGTCTGCCGCTTTACCATGCGAATCGGAAGTCGACCCAGAATGGGATTCAGATCGACGAGGCTACGATTGGGCAATCCCGTTTGCCATCGAAAAAACGCGTGCATCATCCAGAGGATCGGATCGGCGACCACCCGCTGCAACTTGCTGGCCGGACGCGTGAACTCGACCACGTACCAGCACCCGCCGTCTCGGACGCCGGCCAGCCATTTCGTCAAATTTGTTTCGAGCTGCGATTCGGTAAAGCAGTCCAAGAAGTATGCCGTGACCAGCAAGTCAAATCGGCCCGGCTCAGGACTGAAATCGATCGCGTCGCATTGGATCCATTCAGCGCGATCCTCGCCGCCGATCGCTTTGACCCGCCGCCGTTGTAACTCGAGCATCTTGGGGCTCTGGTCGACGCTGACGATCGTTGCATCGGGATGCTCAAGACAAAGTCGCTGCAACAACCTTCCGTCGCCGTCGCCCAGGACCAGAACGCGACTTACCGCAGGCAAGTCGGAAAGAATCGCCACGCGAGATCGATTCAGATGCGGACCGAACGCGGCCCACTCCATGACCCGATAGAAGCGAGCGATCCGGTCATAGCCGTTCACGCCAACCATCCGATCAATATCGGAGCGATCAACGTCGCGTCGGCCAATCCGTGTCGAACGTTGAATCGGTTGTTAGCCAACGTCGCATCGGTCGTCGAGGCTTCGATGCAAGATGCGTGAGCAAGCGCCGCCAGCATCACACTGCTGATCACGATCGAGCATGCGATCAAGCGTGGCAGCGCGTTGACCGCAGCACCGGCGATCGCGATCGTCGCTACGGCGGCCATAACGGTTGGCAAGTAGCGGACTGCTGCCACTTGCTTTGTCGCAATGGACGAAAACTGCTGTTCACGATCGGCTTCCCGATCAAAATGCGCAACGATGATGCAGTTGGCGGAAAAAAGGACTGCACAGAGCATCGTCGCAAACAACAGCGAGACAGACGGCGCATGATCCCAGGCCAGCAGGCCCACGCCGATGGCAAAGAGGATGCCGACCTGGAACTCTTTTGCAAGCCAAATCTTTGTCTTCGGGCGGAAATGAACACCCGCGCCATAGACCAGAACCGCAGCCGCCATACCAAGCCCCCAACGAATCAACGAATCGGGCAACCAAGTGATGATGGCGACCGCGTCACAGACCGTCAGGAAACTCCACAACGCGACCAATGCACTTCGATGGCGAAGGTGGACAAGATGGCGAAAGGTGTGCATCCGATCGATGTCTAAGCTTCGCGCGTCGAGAAGATGATCAGCCGTGTAGATCAGCCACAGCGTCGTGCCCAGAGTGACCGATTCAGGGATCGTCGGCCAGGAACCACGAAAACTGCATGCGAACAGCGTCTGCCAAAGAACCCCGACAACGACCGCATCGATCGAAAGGGCGTTCATCCATCGCACAACAGAGATTGCTGGGCCGGTCGCTGCGGCAATCGACTCGCGCGGCGATTTATCGCTCATCACAAAACACCGTAAGTCACCCAGGCTGCCGAATTTAAGAATTGGTTTAGCGTTGCCCGCGGCTATGGATTTTTACTATCATCCGGCTCATCGTCTCCTATTTTCGCCCGCAGGTGTACCAAGGAAGGTCTCCCGTGTCAGCTCCCTCGCGCATTCCGAACTCGCATCCGACCGGTCCAACGGTAGCGCCTGCTTCGATGCTCGAGCGATTGAGGTGGATTCGGCAGGTCGTTTCGGCCGAAGGTAACGCGATCCTTTCGGCGGCATCCATCTTGTCACCGGAAGCCGTCCGCGCAGCGGAGATGACGGCGAATTGCGACGGGTGCGTTTTGGTGACGGGCGTCGGCAAGGCGGGATTGGTGGGGCAAAAGCTGGTCGCAACCTTGGCCAGCACTGGGACACCGGCCCACTTCCTGCATCCTTCCGAAGCCATCCACGGCGACCTGGGCCGCGTCCGCGAACGCGATGTTGTTTGGGCGCTCAGCAATTCAGGTCGAAGCGAGGAAGTGGTTCGGATCGCGCCGCATTTAGCCGAAAACAGCGCTGGACTGATCGCCATCACCGCCTCCGACGACAATCCGCTTGCCACCGCGGCAGACTGTGTCGTTTCGATCGGACGCTATGACGAAGCATGTCCCAACGGACTGGCGCCGACATCCAGCACCGCCGTCATGATGGCGGTCGGCGATGCGATCGCGATGCTCGCCAGCGTACTTCGCAAATTCACAGCACAGGATTTCGCGCGTTTCCATCCCGGCGGATCGCTTGGTCGGAAGTTGGCGACGGTGGATCAAATCATGCGACCGATCGCGTCGTGCCGCGTTGCCATGCAGAACGCGACCATTCGCGAATCGATGATTGCAAAACCGACGGCCGATGGAGTCGTAACGGGTCGGCGCACGGGCGCGATCATGTTGGTCGACGACGACGGGCGACTGGCTGGCATTTTTACCGATAGCGACTTGGCTCGGTTGTTGGAGCGACGCGACGAAGTGGCGCTCGACCAAGCAATTGCGACACGGATGACGACTCGGCCGGCAACGGTGGCGATGGGATCGATGTTACGAGAAGCGACCGCGATCATGTCGCATCGAAGAATCAGCGAACTTCCCGTCATCGATGAACAATCGCGTCCGGTCGGTTTGATCGACATCACCGACATCGTGTCGCTTACCGACGATGACGGGGACTCGGCAAAAGTATTGAAGTTCCCATAAGCAACGTTCACTTTAGATAGTTGCTTACAAAACACGCTTGGTCACCACGATTCGATCTGGTCAACGAAACGACAACGATGACGCCGCAAACTTCCGACGCCCAATCCGATTCGCAGTACGCCGATTCGCAGTACGCCGATTCGATTCGCTTCCTCTTGTCGGATGTCGATGGAGTGATGACGGACGGCAGAATCATTTACGGTAGCGATGGTACGGAAACTAAGCGGTTTCATGTTCGCGATGGTTTGGCGATCAAAGCGTGGATGCAATCGGGTTTTCATTTCGGAATTTTGACGGCGCGGGACAGTCCGATGGTGACTCGTCGGGCAGCGGAATTGGGCATCGAAGCGGTCATGCAGGGCCGACGCGACAAATGGCCCGCCGCGATGGAGATGTTCCAATCACTCGGCTGTACCCCTGACCAAGTGTGCTATATCGGCGACGATCTTCCCGACTTGGCGGTCATGCGTCACGTGGGCTTGTCGGTCGCACCGGCCGATGCGGCGCAAGACGTACGCGAGTCGGCCGATTGGGTGTTGAACACCCGTGGCGGCGATGGTGCCATTCGCGAACTGATCGAACGGTTGCTTCGCGCCGGCAAACGATGGGAGGAGTACGTGCGACGTTCGGGTTAAACCCCGACGATCTTCGCACCGGTTCACCATGCTTGATCGGTTGACGCACTACTTTTCCGCACTCATCTTTTTGGTCGCTTCGGCGGTCATCTATTCCAATGCGCTGACACCATGGATGTCACCACCGGATGTCGAGTTGATCGCGTTAAAAAAGTCGCCGGTTCACCGGACCGATGATTCGCTTGACGATCTGTTTCCCGAAGGCGCTTGGCAGCGAAGTTCTTGTAAGCGTCTGCAAACGGCCCAAGGCGTACTGCTGTTCCAGAACTGGGAACAGACCGACGATTCTCATTGGAAACTTTGGCCCATCACCGTCGTCATCGGACGAGGGCTGACCAACGAAACGGCCGACGCCCCAATCGTCATCGATGCGGTCGAGGGTGCTGAGCTGAAGTTCACCGAGTCGCTGGACATGATGAGCGGCGGCGCACCGCCGATCGATTGGGGCCGGATGGTCGGTGGCGTTCATATTTATCGCAACGGTCGACCGGGCGGCGACGGTCGCCACTCGATGGATCTACGTACGGCCGACGTTGGAATGGACACGCGGAAGATCTGGACAACCAAAACGATCGAAATGTCGGTTGGCGAAGCGAAAATGGTCGGTCGCGACTTGACCATCCATTTGGCAGCGGCGGGAGGCAACGGGTCCGCGCCGTCCACGGTGTTGGACCGAATGGAATTGATCTACTTGGATCAGTTGATGATGCCGATCGGCGGTCGAGGACTGTTTGGCGAAGGCCCGTCCGACGGCGAACCGCATGGCGATGCGGCGGGCCGGGAAGCGATGATTTCCGTCGCGTGCGGCGGCCGTGTCGAGTACGACTTCGCGATCGATCAACTGCTGCTGCGCGATTCCGTTTCGCTTGTCTATCAGACCGACGGAGCTCTCGCCGATCGATTCGATTGCCAACAACTGGAACTGACGCTCAACGATCCCACGAACGATGCGATCGAGCGACGATCGGCATTGGATTGGCTGGTGCGAATCGTTGCGACCGGCACACCGGCAATTGCCAAGCTGCCTTCGATCGAAACGGAAATTGCCGCCGACACGATTGATCTGAACGCCGTCAGCGGGCTCCTCAACGCGACGGGAAGTCGTGGCATTCGCGTTCGACGCGGACCCCTGACGGCGAGTTTGGCGAGATTGATTTACCAGTTTGATCCCGCAAATCCTGCGGCCTTCGGGATTCTGGACGCTGACGGTGCTGGCATCGTGACCGTCAAAGACCCCGACGTTCCGGTTCGCGAAGCACGCTGGCGAGACGGATTGCACGTCCGCCCCAAGGGAATTCCGACCGCCAAGAAGATGGACGTGGATGTCGAAGTGCGGATCGATGGCGAAGTTCGTGCTTGGCTAGTCGATGGTGGCGAGTTCGAAGCCGACTCGGTGTTCGGATTGTTTGTGCCTGAACCCGTGAACGAATCTGTTGCCGACGGAAGCGTGATCGGTACCACGAACGAATCGGGGAACGACGACGCAAAAACAACGCTTGCACCGGAGTGGTTTAACATCAAGGGTAATGTGCGGATCGTGTCGGCAGCGATCATTGCGGAAACTCAAGAGATGTGGCTGAACTTTGTCAACGAAGCAGGGCCATCGAACCGGCAAGGCGGTGGACCGACCAGCGGCGGTGGGAAATCGAATGCTGCGTCGCCTTTAAGGCAATGGGTTTCACAGCCCAACGCGGACTCGGGCATGGTGGACCCGGTAGCTCGGGCGCGACCCGTCGTGCGAGGCGATTCGATCAACGCACAGCTTCGTCGTAACTCAGCCGGCCTAAGTGCGAAGCGGTTGAGTGTCGTCGGGCATGTAGAAGTCGAACACCAAATCGAAACGGGCGGACAGTCATTGGCGGCACGCCTGACCGGCGAAAGCCTTGAATTGAAGGACGGCGGCGGAGAAGACGTTTTACAGTTAAGCAGCAGCGCCGCGTCGCCGGCGCGATTTGAAATCGGCGACGGTTTCTTTGTCGGTCCACAGATCCAAATTCGGCCCAGCGACAACATGGTTTGGATCAATGCGGCGGGTGAGTTCCAGATTCCGACCGCGGCCCTGCCCACCGGATTGGCGCCATCGGGGAACGATTCGTCGACTCGCAACGGTGCGTCCGGGTTTGTTTGGACCAAGCCGCCTCATTGTCGTTGGCAGGGTGAAATGCTGTTTGACGGGCGCAAAGCCGTGCTGACCGATGGCGTCGATATCGAAGCGTCGCTTATCAGTGACCGCGAGCCGTGGGAATTGAAGGTGAGCGGTGATCGCTTGGAAGTCGATCTGCAGGAAAGCGTTCAAATGCGAGACATGGCATCGATGAAGAATGCCGTGATCCAGAAAATAACGATCCTTCAAGCAAACGACCGCCCCGTCATCGTGCAAGCAATGCACTACGGTTCTGATGGAGTCCGCGAGACCAAGCACTTGGTGTATGCCAACCAGTTAACGATGTCGCCAGGTGACGGCGGTCAATTGATCGGCGAAGGCCCCGGTTGGTACCGCGGCTGGTCCGTGGGTGGCACGGCGAACCCGATGGCGAAACCCACAACGGGGAAGCCGCAAGGCGCGTTGGTATCCAACGCATCGATGGTCGACGGTGCTCGCGACGAATTGACGGGGATTCACTTGACCTTCAACGATTCGATGCGAGTCGACTTAACGACTCGGAATCTGGATTTCTTGCGAGGCGTTCGGGTCGGTGTTCAGTCGGTCAGCGGATGGGATCAAGCATTCGATGCTGCCAAGATGGACGCTATTTCTGTGGGACAATCGACACTCGATTGCGATCGACTTCGGTTCTCGGTCGAGCCTGGACGAAACGCCAGCGGCGGCGCGTTTGCTTCGTCAGGAATGTCGGCGAGCCAAACGGCTTGGGAAATGGAAGCCACGACGGGAGTCATCTTTCGAACACGCAACGAAGACGGATTGCTGGAAGGCACCGCAAGCCGCGCCGCCTACTCGGCATCGAAGGACGTGTTCACGGTCGACGGCGTTCCCAACCGTCCCGTCGTTTTCCGTCAAACGCGTGCCGATGGTCAACCGGGAATCGAAGGTGCGGTGCGCACATTGACCGTGCATCCCAAAACGATGGAAGTGCAAGGCAGCGGGTTCGAGCGACTTAGCAACGCGATGCCACCCAGCGGCAATCGTTAGTTTCGCCGGACCTGCAACTTTTGATCGAATCAGTCTCGATTCGTATCTGGAAGCTCTGCTGGCTCCTTTTCACCAAGCGGCGGGGTGCTAAATTCGGATCTTCGTGAGCGGAAAAGAAGTGTCCGACCCCTTTTGTGCAAAGCACCCGAAGGGCCGGTTCCCGGCAAATGGGGTCGGACACTTTTTTCTCGCCGTCTTGGCCCTTTCGTTTGGAAGAAAATTTGATGAGTGATCGAATCGTGATGCGTACCGGCGAAGCCCTGGTCGAAGGCGATGCCGAATACCTTTGCGCCGAGCCCGAGATCGTGATCGGCGAATTGGATGGTCCGGTTGGCCAAGCGCTGGCGACGTTGGTCGGCGACCAAGTCAAAGGACACACCCGAGTATTCGCGATTCTGAACAGCGACGTGCAAGTGCGTCCCGTGACCTTGATGGTCAGCAAAGTGACCGTCTCGGACAATCGATACACCAACATCTTGATGGGCAGCGTCCAAGCAGGCATCGCAAACGGTGTTTTGGATGCTGTCCGCGCCGGGCACATTCCCAAAGAAAAGGCGAACGACCTTGGCATCATCTATTCGGTATGGCTCGATCCGGGCGTCTTGAAAGTGGACAAAGTCGACCACCAAGAACTGTTCCGAATCCATCGCGAAGCCACCGTCAAAGCGATCCGAAAGGCAATCGCATGCGAGCCGAATATCGATTGGTTGCTTGAGAACCAAGACACCGTCGAGCACTTTTTTCACAAACTGGGCGTCGACGGCGAGCTTTAATCGGAATCTGCGATCTGACCGCCATCGGTGGGGTAGTCGACACGTGAACGTCGTTCGTATTCAGGGCTAACCAGTTTTACAACGGAGGCAACGATCGTCGTGGATCGCTCCAATGCCTGGAACACGTTGGATTGCGGAGCAACCAACGACAATTCAAACTACCCAGTTGCGAAAACTGATTTGCCCTGCGTTCGTATCGAGAAAGACTTGCAAGCGGTAAAACCAGGACTAATCTGTCCGGTTAGGTCGATTGCGAGAAATTTGCTGGCCTTTTCGCCCACTTTGTCGAAAGTTTGAGATTCAGATGCAACGTCGTTGGAAATCGCGGTTCCGTATTTTCTGTGCGAGTTTCGCAATGATCTCGCTCGTTTGGTCTGCAAACGCGTCCGCAGCAATTGTGCCTTATACCGACTTTGCGAGCTTCCAAGCGGCGGCATCCGGCGTAGGTTCAACGATTACTTTTGAAATGCAAACGGTCGGCGATCCGTTGGTGATGGTCGATGATGTTTCGTTTTTTATCGATGACGGCGAATTGATCGTTCGGGACACGAACCCGACGTTCACGATTTCCCCGACAAATTACGTCGGTGACGACATTGGATTCAATTTCTCGGAAGGGATCGACGAATTCCAAACGGTCTCGATTCTGTTTGACAACGGACGTTCGGCAGTCGGACTGTGGGTCCAATACGACGGGAATTCATTCGCCAATGATGGGCTGATGTCGCTGACCGACATTGACGATGTCACGGGATCGTTTGCGGTGGTCGATCCGAATTCGGGTGTGGCGATCGATACTGACCAAGCATTTTTCCTTGGCCTCGTGGAAACGAACGGCACCAATACGATCTTTGAAGTCGACCTCTTGGAAATGGGCGTCGGCGGCATCAACTACACGTTCGACAACGTCGTCTCGTATCAGGTTGCCGCCATTCCAGAGCCGAGCACGTTCGCGGTACTCGCAGTATTCGGTGGTGCGATCGTCGTGCGGCAACGTCGCCGCAACAAAGCTCAATCCGCCGAGTAGGGCTTGCTGCTGTTAAGAATCACGTGCCCGCGTTTCGAGTCTCCGAAACGGCCGAGGCTAGCGATCGAAGGTCGACTTCGATCGCAGGATGTGGTGGTAGTGCTGGGCAAATCGGTGTGATTCGTCTCGCACGTATTGCAGCAAACGAAGCGCGTAAGAGTTACGACTCAGCTTGATCGATTCGGATTCACCCGGTCGAAAGATTTCTTCTTCGCGTTTGGCTAGCGAAATGACTGTCGGCGGTGTGATGTCCTGGTCACGGAACGCCGCCATAGCTGCATTGAGTTGGCCTTTGCCGCCGTCGATCAGCAGGATGTCGGGAAACGATTCGCCTTCGTCCGACAGCCGGCGGAAACGACGCGAAACGACTTCGTACATGCTTCGGAAATCGTCGATGCCGTCGACATCTTGAATCCGAAAACGCCGATACCCGGGTTTGAACGGCAAGCCATCGATGAACTGTACCATGGATGCGACCGTTTCATCGCCGCCCAGATGAGCGATATCCATGCCCTCGATGACTCGCGGCGTTTCGGCCAAGCCGAGCACTTTCCGCAGTCCCGCCAAACCCTTTTTCGGATCGATATAGAAGACTTCCGGTTGAGCGTTGGCTTCCAATTCGCCACGTTCTTCGAGTCGATCGAGCATTTTGATTTCATCGCGAAGGACGGCAGCCCGTTCAAAGTCCAAGGACTTGCTGGCTGTCATCATTTCGTTGTTCATTTCTTGGAGCAAACGTTTCTTTCCGCCTTCCATGAACGTTTGCAGTCGCTTGATGTCGCGGCGGTATTCTTCTTTGCTGATTCGGAAATTACACGGCGCCGTGCATTGGTGGATGCTGTGCAGCAAGCAGGGGCGAAACCATTGCCACTTCTCGTCCGATTCGGTGATGTCCAAGTTGCAGGTTCGGAACTTGAAGATCCGCTGCAGAACTTGGATGGCGCCGCGTAGCGCGCCCGCACTTGGAAACGGCCCGTACAACTTGACGCCGCGTTCTTTCGGTTCTCGCGTGACTTCGACACGAGGAAACTCGTCGCGTGTGGTGATCATCAAGTACGGAAACGACTTATCGTCTTTCAGATCTTTGTTGTTCTTGGGTTGAATGTCCTTGATCAACCGCGACTCCATCAACAACGCGTCGACTTCGCTGTCACACTCGATGAAGTCGATGTCGGCAATTTCGCCGATCCACGACGCGGTCCGCTGGTCTTCGGCGGCGGCCTTTAAGAAATAACTTCCGGCGCGGCTGCGCAGGCTCTTTGCCTTACCGACATAGATCACCCGATCGGCCGTGTCCTTCATCAGATAAACGCCCGAGGTTTGCGGAAACGAACGCACCTTTTCGGCCGCGTACTCGAATCCCTTCGGCGCGTCGCCCGAATCATCTTCGTCGGGCACGAGGTGCGAATCTTCGGTCACTCGGTGCCTTTAAGCCGCTTCAACTTGGCTTCCAAGTCTTCGATCTGTCGTAACAAATCGTCGCGGGATTGCTTCTTTGCCGCATTTTCCACTTCGGACGACGATGGTTCGGCTTTGGAAGCCTTTCCAGGTGGCAATTCCATGAAGCCATCCGATTCATTTCCGCCGGCTTTGGCCTTCGATGTGGACTCGAAGTCGACTTGCTTCACCGAATCTTCGTCGCCAAACGCCATGGCGTCATCCGCTCGGCTGGGCTCTTTGTTCTTGCTGCCAAACAAACCGCCCAAAATGGAACTGAGTCCGCTGGACGCTTCACCCGCGCCATTCGCATCGGCGACTTGAGCCGTTTTCGGCGAATTAAAATGGACGTCGGCGGCAAGCAGCTTGGATCCGCGGACCCATTGGATCGCGACGTCGATGTCCGAGGCACGCGAATCCATTTGTCGCATCAACGATTCGCTGTCCATCAACAAACGACCGTTGATCGACACAACGCGGTCGTCCACTTGCAGCCCCGCACGATCGGCGGGCGACTTGGGCACGACTTCGGTAATGACCGCGCCACGAATCAGGTCCGCATCAACCGCGGTGACGCCAAACTTGGTCCTCATCGGAGCCGCTTGCTTCTTTTTGGTGATCGTCGACGTTGCCGGTTCGGCTTGTTTGGGTGCCGCAGTAGTCGCAGCGGGCGCGGTCGGTTTCGCGGACTCGGGAAGATCGGCCGTCACATTCATGGCGGTCGTTGGAGTCACATCGGGTTGGCGAGTTGGGGAGTTTTTGGGTGCTGCCAAGGTCGGTTCGACGGAAGCCGTCGACGGCGAGACGTTCGGTGTTTGTTGGGTATTAGGTTTTGCGGCCGTTTTGTCCTTGGCGGGCGATTCTGTGGCGACCTTGTTCGGAGTTTCGACCAACGGGATGTAGACCATAAAATTCCTGTTTTGGCGACGGAATTGGATCTTCACACGGTCGCCGCCCTTCTTTCCCTTCAATTGCTCTGCAACGTCGCGTGACGACGTGGTTCGGTTTCCTTCAACGGCCATGATGATGTCCCCAACCTTCATTCCCGAATCGTCGGCAAGGGAGTCGGAGCGGAACTTCGCGATCTCGACACCCGGCGTCCCGTCGGCGGGCTCAAAGACATTGACGCCGATGGATGCGCGAGAGCTCGCAGCCGATGTGGCGGCATCAGCCGGGTCCGAACTCGACAAAATCGAACTGCCATACGTTTCCGTCGCATTTAACTTCGCAGCTGCACCACGCTCGTCGTTTTGGAGTCCGGGTTGAACCATTCCGGGTGGCAGTCCTTTGGAGCCGGGAGCACGCGGGTCGAGGATACTTCGTCCCGACTGCGACGGATTGACGGCCGACGTCCTGGGCGTCGATCCACCGGCGTTGGATGGATTCGCCGCTCCAACGGGGCTGACGCGTCGCATTCCGTCGGCCGTGCCATTGGTCGATGGCACCGCGGAGGGAGCGGGCCGCGTGTTCGGCGGAGAAAGGGTCGGGTTCGGCGCCGGTCGCTGGGGCGGTGCCGTTTGTGGGATGCGTCCCTGAATCCTCGATTGAATCCGGCGCAGCAGCCCCTGGGCATCTGCGGAAGGAGAATCGCAAATCAGAAAGCTTGCTGCCAATGGAACAATCAAACAGGCAAGGCAGAATCGGCGTATCATCGAACCAGAATTCCGTGAAAGGCGATCGAAAAGGGCGACCGACGCAGAATGTCAAACCCAGCGTCGGCGTGACCTGCGCGGCGGATCCGGCCAGACACCATTTTGTTGGGTTCAGCCTCGCTTCGCAGGACGGCCCCTATGATAGGGTGAAGATGCCGATAAGAAAAACCGTTGCCACCCGAAATTCCGTCGTAAAAAAGACGATTGATGCAATCTGACGCGTTCCAATGCCAAATCGAACCCGCCTTGGCCGACCAGTTGCAACAGTGGCTCCCTCCACTGCTGTCAAATTTGTCGCTCGGACGGGCTCAGATTGCGATCGATCAGCTACGATCGACGCTCCAAAGTCCGACTTCGGGCCGGATCGTTGTCGCAACGGCTCGTGAACTTGACGTTTCGGACGGCAAGTCGGAAGCTGATCGACTGGAAGCGGTCGAACCGGACAGCGACCAAAACACACCGGTCGCCGTCGCGATCGCGATCCTGCCTTCGGATACGCTGGCCGAGACCGGAATTTCCGACGCCGCGACGATGGTTCATGCCGGCACACTGAAAGGCGATTCGTTTGCGATTTCAGATCAGATCGTCCGTCGTCTCGGTGATTGCTTGGCCGCCGAATTGGCTCGACTAGGCGTCTCGTTTGTTCAATGGGCGACCGACCCGCGGGCCGGATTTGAAAACGATCGCGATGCCGAATCCACTGCCCGATGGTGTCGCGGTTTTGACTTGGAAACCATCGCCACACTCGACTATTTGAGCGGCCCCGCCGACGGGCAGGCTCGATCCGAACTGGTCAAGGACGCGACGTCCCCATTGGAATTTTCGAAGCTGGATTTTCAGGATGTCAGCGATTCGCCGATCGAAGCGAGTCGTCCGTGGCAGCAACTTGTCGAATTGATTCAATCCACGTACGCCGGCACGATGGATTGTCCGCGGTTGAACGAGTTTCGCACGGTTCAGCAAACGCTGCAGGGTTATCGCAGTGCGGCTGCGTTTGACCAGCGATTCTGGTTCACGGCGATCGATCGACAGACCGGCGAAGACGCCGGATGCGTGATCTTGGCGACTCACGACAAAGTCGTCGAACTGGTCTACATGGGGCTTGCGCCGGCGGCTCGATCGCGAGGTTTCGCTGCGCACTTGATTGCGCACGCAATGGACTGTGCCATCGCGATCGGAGGCGACCGATTGATCTTGGCCGTCGATCGCGACAATACGCCAGCCAAGCGTCTGTACGAACTGGCGGGGATGAAACCGATGATGAGCGAGGAAGTATGGTGTAAATCGATTTCAAAAAATGCGAAACCGGACCAACATCGCTCGCACTCCGAAACTTCACACAAACGATCGTCGTAAACCGCGTTTTGCAAATGCTTTACGAGAATTTGAGGGCCTTCGCGGCGATTTTGAGGCAAGGCGTCCGACACGTTATCCACAATCGCGCACATCTTGTCAGCCAAGAAATCTCGGAAGGCCCGGTCGGCTGCGTGGCCATTAGAATCGGGATTTTTGCGTCAACTGCATCCCCGGTGGGCGTCACAAATTTCTTTCTTTGTCGAATGGTGTCAACAGCGTTTGACTTGGATGCTAGCAACCCTAGAATCTGGCCTCACGTCCGCAGGAGAGTTGCTCATCGGGACGTGCAACAAAATTTCGAACGAAGCACCAATGCTGCTTCTCTTCGATAGATTCATCGATTCAATTCGCGTGGGCGATTTGGTTGCAATCGATGTCGGTTTGGTCCGCGAAACGTCCATGAAGGAGGATTGCGCTACCGGTATGTCTGTTCCGCACGGCTGCACCGACGACATGGATGTTGTCGCATCTTTCAAGGAAGCGCTTGAACAACGCATCGGTGCAGACCGGTTTCGTATGTGGTTTACCAACGGTGTTTCCTTTGGAGTCGCATCGAAGGCCGACCTAGCGCAGGCGGCAACCGACGTAAACGAGTCGTCCGATCGCGACAGCATCGTTCGCGGTTGCGTAATGGTTCGCGTTCGCGGCCAGTTCGCACTCGACCGGATGCGAAAGAATTTCCTCAGCGAGCTGCGCGGCGCAGCGATGCAAGCCTGTGGCTCGTCGACAAACGTGTCGGTCGAATTGGACCAACCCCAAGCCGCTCAAGCCGACTTGCCGCTTGTCGATGAAGTCACCGCGGTCACCAAGACTGCGTCGACGGCAAAAAAATCGACTCCATCGGAACCCAAACGTCGCGCCCCGATGACACGTGCGAAGCGCGGTGGCGATGGCGTGACACGCGGTCGAACGATGTCGATGTCGAACCTGATCGCCGGCGGTGCGGGAACGGTGCGTAAGAATCATCGGTCAAAGACTTCCGCATCCGTGAATCCCGTCGCGGCGAAAGTGAGCCAGCCGAATGACTTCGTCGCAGCGCGGCCGACGATAGCCCCAACGGTTGCCACTAGCCCGACCGCGGAAAAAACAGACGGCCAAGATTCGTCGAGCATGAAAACGCTCGGGCCACGTCGCACAATGAACGTGCAAACGTTTGTTGCCGGGTCGTGTAACCAATTGGCGTACACGGCGATGACGATGGTTTGCCAACAACCGGGTCTGGCATCGCCATTGTTTGTGTGTGGTCCTTCGGGAAGTGGTAAGACGCATTTGTTGAGCGCGATTGCCGATCAGTTTCGCCGCGTGCACCGCATGCGACGGGTGATGCATTTGACGGCCGAACAATTTACCAACGACTTCATCACGTCGGTCGGAAACAGCGGGATCACTTCGTTTCGTCGGCGATACCGCGAAGTCGATGCGTTGTTGATTGACGACGTCCAATTTTTGGGTGCCAAGAAGGCGACGCTTCGCGAAGTCCTTTACACGGTCGAAACGCTGGCCAATGCGGGCCGTCCGTTGATCTTCAGCGGTTCGCACGCGCCGACCGAAATTCAGGGTCTGACACAGGAACTGGCGGGCCGGATGTCCAGCGGGCTGGTGTGTCCGATCGGACCGCTCGACTTGTCGACGCGAAAAACGATCCTGGGTCGATGGGTCGATGAAACCTGTTCGATGCCGTTGGACGATGCGTCGCTTGAACAACTGACGTCGATGCTTGCCGGCGACGGCCGAGTGATCAGCGGTGTCGTCAACACCATCAATCTGCTGCAACGTATGTATCGTCGCAATCCGTCGATGGACGAGATACGCCGCTTCGGCGGCGATGTTCTGCGTTCGGCGAAACCGGTTGCCAGCCTATCGGTGATCGAAACTGCCGTGTGCGAAGCGTTCCATTTGCCGTTGGATGTGCTGAGAAGCGGCGCCCAGACTCGTTCGGTCACGGAGCCTCGGATGCTGGCAATGTACTTATCGCGCCAGATGACGTCCGCAGCCTATACAGAAATCGCAAAGCACTTTGGCGGCAAATCACACAGCACGGCAATGGCAGCGGAGAAGAACGTGAAGGGGTGGCTGGACAAGGGCAAATCGATCGGTCGCGGGCAAGTCGCGATGTCGGCCCAAGAGGCGATCGAGCGGATTGAAAACCTGTTGAGGGCGTAAATCGGGGGCGAAATTCCATCGCCATTATTTCCAACCCTTGCGTCGAACCCTTGCGTCTAACCCTTCTTCGCGACAGATTAAATGTTGTCGCTTGCTGCACTTTCCAAGGACGCGGAACCATGATCAAAGACCCCAGCGAATTTCGGTTCAAGAAAAAGAAGAACGAACCGACGGCGGCGGAAGTCCTCCAACGCGAACCTCCGTTCGACCTCGAAGCAGAGATGGGCGTCCTGGGTAGCGTTCTGTTGCTGCCATCGATTTGCGACGAAATTGCATCGCTGAAGGCCGAAGATTTTTACAGTGACGCGAATCGCAAGATTTATCATGCGATGCGTGAAATGTACGACGGCGGCGAAAAGATTGACATCACGTTGCTGGTTTCGCGATTGCGGACGGCCGGCGACTACGAAGAGGTCGGCGGCGCCGCGTATCTGGCCCGATTGTCCAGCGCGGTTCCCAATGCGGCGCACGCGTCGTTCTATGCGGCGATCGTTTCGGAGAAAGCGGTCTTTCGGCGTTTGATCGAATCGAGCACCGAGATTCTTCGCGATGCCTACGAACAGAACAGCACCGCCAAAGAATTGTGTGCCCAGGCGGAACAGAAAGTGTTCGCGATCATGGACGGTCGGTCGTCGCAGAGCGTTCACAGCATCAGCGACGTGCTGCATCAAGCGATGGATCGGATGGAAGCCCGTTTGCGCGACGAATACGTCGACGGCGGTGCGGAAACCGGGCTAAAGATGTTCGACGAGATGACCGGTGGACTCCACAACGGCGAGCTGATCATTTTGGCTGCCCGTCCGTCGATGGGAAAGACAGCACTCGCGATGAACATCGGTGAACACTGTTCGATCGTCCAACGTGCGCCGGTGCTGTTCGTATCCCTTGAAATGTCGGGCATCGAATTGGCCGACCGGATGCTGTGTTCGCTTGCACGCGTCAACGGTCACCGACTGCGTAACGGATCGATTTCGTCGGACGATCGCGATCGGTTGATTTCCAAGGCCAACGAGATCAGCGAGGCGCCGCTTTACGTCGACGATTCGCCCAGCCGGACGGTCAGTGAGATCGCCGCAACGGCCCGCCGCATCAAGCGGAAAGAAAACGGACTCGGTTTGATCGTGATCGATTACTTGCAATTGATCGATCCTGACAATTCGCGTGACCCACGCCAGGAACAGGTTGCCAAGATCGCGCGGCGTTTGAAAGGGATGGCGCGGGAACTGGAAGTGCCGCTGTTGTGCTTGTCGCAATTGAACCGGCAAGCCGAAGATGGCAAGGATCACCGTCCGAAGCTAAGTCACCTGCGAGAATCGGGTGCGATCGAGCAGGATGCCGACGTGGTCATGTTCGTTCACCGCGAGGAATATTATCACCGTGGCGAAGACAAGGCTCAGTTTGCCGGGCAAGCGGAAATCATTATCGCGAAACAGCGGAACGGTCCTGTCGGCGACGTCGAACTGACGTGGGAAGCCGAGTACACGAAATTCAGCGACCGCGCGCCCGAACGTCACAGCGAATTCGACGGGCTCGCCGAGTTCGACAACTCGGGCATGTAAAAGTAGCCATCCGTCCAAGGCGGACGCCTACCAGCCTGTTGACAGCTCTTTTTGGGCTACGGCCGTCTCGCCTGTCGGGCTTCGACCGCGCCGCCATAGATCTCGTGGATGACTAGCGCAGTCATTCCGAAAACCAATGGGATCAGGTAATAGATCGTTCGGAAGATAATGACGGACGCCAAGACCGCGTCGCCCACCGATTCTTTCAACAGCGCCAACAAGATCACCTCCA
Source organism: Rubripirellula tenax (assembly GCF_007860125.1). Classification (NCBI taxonomy): domain Bacteria; kingdom Pseudomonadati; phylum Planctomycetota; class Planctomycetia; order Pirellulales; family Pirellulaceae; genus Rubripirellula; species Rubripirellula tenax. The sequence goes on along the minus strand of NZ_SJPW01000006.1, from coordinate 449,007 downwards.
ACACGCCCAATCCGCCGGGCACTTGGCTGATCAATGAAACCGCGATCGCGGCCAAATAGGCCGCCAGCACCAAGGTGAACGGAACCAGCGCTTCGCCGGGCAGCACCAAGTACAGCGCGGTTGCCGATATCAACAGATCGACCGCCGCCACCGATGCCTGCACGGCCATCAAACCAGGTTCAGGCGGTCGCAGGTGAAGTTTGCCGATCGGCCAAGGCTTCTGCCAAAACGTGCAAACCAACAAGTAGCCGACGGCAAGCGACAGCAAAATCACGCCAAGGGTACGCGTGCCGAAAGGTAAAACGTAGGGCGGCGGCAACTCGATCGGCACACAAACCAATACTGTGCCGCCCAAGAACCACAACCCGCTCCAAAACGTCAGCCCCAAGATCGAGATCAACACCACAATCTGGCTGGGCGACAATCCCCATCGCGTATAAAAGCGAAACCGAATCGGGGCACCAGCCAAGAAAGTCCCGAAATTGTTACCCAGTGTGAAACCCAGAAACGAGACCAAAGCAACTCGCCGCAACGGCAACGACCGGCACAAATACCGCAGCGCCAAAAGGTCGTACGAAATCAGCAATCCGTAATTGAGCGCGACCAAAAACGCCGCAAACACCAAGTACAACGTCGGAACGCTAGTCAATCCGATCTTAAAATCGTCCCAGGTGATCGAATTGGCTTCGTGAACCAGCAAGCGAACGGCCAATCCGAACAACACGATAGCTAGCAGCGGGCCGGCGACATTGCGAAGGTGGACTTTGGCCAAAGGGACCGCCGTGACAAAGTGAAGAAACGAGCCTCGGCAAGCACACCCAGACCGCTCTATTTTCGAGCTTGCGTGTTCCTTGGCAAGGCGGCACCATCCGAACCGGAAAAACCGGGCCCCACCCGGTCCTTTCGCCAACTAGGTGAACAAGGCAAACTACACGCATTCTCTTTTTTAGTGACACCATCGAAGGTAGCGTTATGAAATCGGTCCGACATGAGCTCGTGGTCCTCGGCGGCGGTCCCGCCGGATACGTCGCGGCGATTCGTGCGGCCCAGTTGGGGATCGACGTCGCCTGCATTGACGAAAATGATCGCTTCGGCGGCACGTGTCTTCGGGTCGGCTGTATCCCAAGCAAAGCGTTGTTGGAATCCAGCCACTTGTACGAAGAGACTCAGCACAAGTTGGCCGACCACGGCATCACGGTCAGCGATGTGAAGCTGGACCTTGCAAAGATGATGAAGCGAAAAGCCGACATCGTCGACACATTGACGGGCGGCATCGACATGCTGTTCAAGAAAAAGGGCGTCACGTCATACCGAGGGCGCGGTAAATTTCGCGATGTCGGAACCGTTGAGGTGTCGCCGTCGGACGGAAGCGAATCGATCCAATTGCAGGCCGACCAAGTGCTGATTTGCTCGGGCAGTCGCCCGGCAAGTCTTCGACCCGTCGAAGAAGACGGCGATCGAATCGGCAACAGCACGACGGGCCTGTCGTTCCCCGAAGTACCCAAACGTTTGGTCGTCATCGGCGGCGGCTACATCGGCTTGGAACTGGGCAGTGTTTGGAAACGACTGGGCAGCGAAGTGATTGTGCTCGAAGCGCTCGACCGAATCCTGCCGGGCTTGGACAACGAACTGGCCAGCCTGGCGCACCGCGTGTTCAAAAAGCAGGGCATCGATTTCCGAACCAGTACGTTTGTCGAATCAGCCAAGGTTGTTGGCGACAAGTGTGTGGTCGCAATCAAGGGCGGCGATCCGATCGAGTGCGATCGTGTCTTGCTGGCGACGGGACGCACGCCGGCAACGGACAACTTAGGCCTCGAGTCGATCGGGCTGGAAACCGACGCGCGCGGGTTTATCGCCGTCAACGGCAACTTCGAGACTTCCGTTGAAAGCGTGTATGCGATCGGCGACTGTATCGGTGGCGCGATGCTGGCGCACAAGGCGATGGAAGAGGGAATCGTTTGTGTGGAAAGGATGGCGGGCATCAAGAGTCACATGAATTACGATGTGATCCCGGCGATCGTTTACACCAATCCAGAAATCGCCATGGTCGGTAGAACCGAAGAGCAGTTGAAGGAAGCTGGTATCGAGTACAAAAAGGGAGTATGCCCGTTCGGTGCCAATGGACGTGCCAGAACGTTGGGTGACTTTGATGGCCGTGTCAAAATTTTGGCGGACGCGAAAACGGATCGCGTTCTAGGTGTCCACATCATCGGCAATCGTGCAGGCGATTTGATCGCGGAAGCTGCCTCGGCAATGGAGTTCGGTGCGTCAAGCGAAGACATCGCGCGAACATGCCACGCGCACCCGACGCTTGCCGAAGCTGTTCACGAAGCGGCACTGGATGTGGACAAGCGGGCGATTCATACGGTGTAACTGCGGGACACCCTTCGTGGCCCCTGCGACTCCGTTCGCAGGGTGCACCCTCTATTTGCTGAACTGCTTTGCAGTTGATATCGCGCGAACGGGGTCTCGGGTCCACCATTGTTACCCGCAAGATTCTTTCGCACAAACGGTTGGCCGTTTGCGTATAATGGGCTCAACAGTCATCTGATCTATCAAACCGAACACTGCCTTGCCCGGTCGGCAATTCCGCCAACGGGGTCTTTTCTGGTGAAGGAGTCGGTCATGGATAACGGTTTGCAACTACGTTCGCTAGGGCGTTTTCTTTACACGCAGAACCCGTTCTATTTGATCAGTTGTTTTCTGATCATCTACGGCCTGCAGATCGCGGCGGTCGCCAATCGCGACCTGGTTTCTCGATCGATCATGCTGTCGGGCGGGACCATCGCCTACGCATTGCTGATGGCGATAACGTGCGTCGGCGTCGTTCGACTTTGTAAGGTTTGGGACGACGCGAGATCCATCTTTCTGGTCGTTGCGATCACATTGGTCGCCTTCTCGATCGGGCTTGACGAGTTGTGCGTCGTCGATTGGAACAGCGCCGCCGCAATCATGCTGGCCGGTGCGTTGGTGACCGTCGCCGTCACGGAAACGTTGTTGAAGGCTTGTCGGTTGAGTCTGCCGTCGTCCTACCGCTTGTCGTTCTATGCGTTGATGCTCGTCTTCTTCGTTTCGCCACTGGTACTCGGAAAGGCCGTTGCCGAACGATCGGCAACGTTAACCAATTGGGGCGCGATGTTGTTTTCGATCGCAATCGCGGCCGCGTTGTTGGTCATGGTGCCGGCGATGCGGCGCGGCGCCGATCTCGTCCGCCAGAACGGTTCGCCATGGTCTTGGCCGCTGTACCCTTTGTCACTGTTTTTGATCTTGATCGTTTTAGCCGCCATACGAACGCACGCGATTTGGATGTCATTCGGGTTCATCGGTGCTCCGGTCCAATTCGAACCGTTGCTAGTGTTGCCAATCGCATTCGCGGTCCTGATGTTGATGATTGAAGTCGACGCTACCAAGGCTTCACCGACATGCGCGACCCTTGCGATGTTTTTGGCCCCGTTGATGTTGCTGGGAAGTTGGTCGCCAGGGCGAACCAGCCACCTGCCGTTCCTGGGCGACCTACGCGAAACCTTCGGTTCGACGAGCACCTTTTGCATGTTGGCCGTGGGCGCGTTCTACGCCTACGCTTGGTTGCGAAGTGTGCCGATGGCGAACCGCGCCGTTGTGGTTTCTTTGATGGGACTGAGCGTTTTCGGCACAGTTCCCGCTGCGGCTTACCAGGTCGGTGTGCGTCCTTGGATGTTTGCGTTGTCGGCGACGTTGATCGTGTTGGTCGTGTGTCTTCGCGCATGGCGATCGGACCAAGTCTGGACAGCATTCATTGCCATCGCGACCGTAACGATCGCAATGGCGTTTCGATCTTACGGCCAACGCGAACTCGGGTTGGTGATTGCCGGCGGGTTTGCGTTGGTGGCGATGATGGCGATCGGTGCACTCTTTGCGACCGAGCTGGCCGAGGTGCTTCGTTTGTTCGCAGGTATGGGGAACGTCATCGCGGCCGGCGGAGTAGCCGTATGGCATTTTTCGCCGGACGGTGCCAGCGGACGAGGCTGGTTGGCGATGGCGGTATTGGCGGCCGCAATCATCGCGACGCTGGTGTATTCGATCGTCGTTCGGCGAACGGCGTGGTGGTATGTCGCGGGAATTCAGGCTTTGTGTCTGGCGGGTTTGGTTGGCGTTTCTACGTACCGCAGCGGATCGCTACGCGGCGCGAATCTGCCGATCCACTCGGGGTTGGCATGTTTTGTGATCGGAGTCACGATCACTTCGATGAAGACCGGCGTTCATCACCGATTCAGCCGTCCAATCGATGGCCAAGTGGCTCCACGGCTGTTCTTGTCGGGGTTCTGAAAATAGACTTGGGGGACGTCGCCACGCGTCGCGCCACGAAACCAAGAACCATAGGACGGAGCCATCTTTAAGTTCATTCACACTGCGGACATTCACCTCGACAGTCCGCTGCGAGGACTGGCCAGCGACGGGCCGGTTGACCGGATCCGCGGCGCGGTACGAGAAGCATTGGTCAGCTTGGCCGATCTTGCCGAACGCGAACGAGTTGACTTCGTTTTGATCGCCGGCGACATCTATGACGGAACATGGGACACCGCCGACACGGGTTTGTACTTTTTAAAGTGGCTCGACCGATTGCAAAAATCGGGCATCGAAGTTTACGCGATCAGCGGTAACCACGATGCACAAAGCAAAATGACCAATGTATTCCGTTTGCCCAACAATCCCAGCGGCAAACCTGTGATGTTGTCATCCAGCGAAGCGGAAACGATTCTGTTGGACGATCTTGACGTAGCAATCCACGGTCGCGGATTCGCCCAGCAAGCCGAAGCCGAAAACTTGGTGCGACAATACCCGCCCGCGCAACCGGGGATGTTCAATATCGGGATGTTGCACACATCCTTGGATGGCACGTCTGGCGGAGTCCACCATCGCTATGCACCATGCAAGCCCACCGACCTGATCAGCCGCGGATATGACTACTGGGCGCTCGGTCACATTCATACTCGGAAACACCATCACAAGCCTGGTGAAACGCCGATCGTGTTTCCCGGCAACATCCAAGGCCGCCATATTCGCGAATCCGGACCGAAGGGATGCGAAGTCGTGACCGTGGACGATGCGCAAAACATTTCGATGCAGTTCGTGCCGTTGGACGTCTTTCGATGGGACATTTGTGACATCAACGTGGACGGCGTCGACGACGCCGACGATCTATTGTCGCGATTCGCGGCATCCATGCGGGAAACCGTCACCCGCGGTGACGGTTTGCCGATGGCGATTCGTGTGATCGTCTCGGGCACGTCCACGGCGCACGACACGTGGTTGTCCGAGCCCGACAAATGGTCGCGACAAATGCGGGCCGACGCCATCACCCTTGGTGGCGCGGATGTCTGGATCGAGAAAGTCAAATTCGAAACACGGCCATTGAAGCAACTGACGGCCGAGGATGTTGCCAGCGGACCAATCGCGGAAGTATTGCGGTTGTTTGACGAGTTGGCCGTCGATGATGAGCTCGCCCGCGAACTGGATCGCGAACTCGATGACCTGCGTGGCAAGTTGCCCGGCGAGTTGTTGAACGGCACCGACGCCATTGCAACGAAAGACGATCTACAGAAGCTGCGTTCCATCGTGTCAGAGATCCAACCGATGTTGTTGCATCGGCTGACCAGCGAAGAGGTGGCGTCTTGAGAATTCGCCGTCTGGATTTGATTCGCATTGGACCGTTCACCAATCGCGCGCTCACCTTCGAACAGGGCGAGTACGGTTTTCATTTGATCTACGGCCCCAACGAAGGTGGCAAGAGTTCGTCGCTTCGTGCGCTGAAGCAATGGCTGTTTGGGATCCGCGGCGAAAGATCGTGCCGTGACGATTTCGTCCACACGCACAACGAACTTCGAATCGGCGGCGTGATCGAAGCCGACAACGGTGAACGACTGCACTGCATAAGGCGAAAAGGCGGTGCGAAGTCGTTGCGAGACGCCAATGACAAGGCGATTATTGAACCGGATCGATTGAGTGATTTCCTTCATCGCATTACCCAGGACCAGTTCGAAACGCAATTCGGAATCGATTTGCAACAATTGGTCAGCGGTGGGCACGCAATCGTTGCCGGAGGTGGTGACGTCGGTGGTTCGCTGTTCGCAGCGGGTGCGGGCGCCGCAAGCGTCGGTGCGGTCGGCAAGTGGGTCGATGGCGAATGCGAACGACTGTTAAAATCCAGCGGCACGCGTCCCGCCATCAACGCTGCACTGATCGCGTATAACGAAGCGCAAAAGGTCGTCAGCGAGAAAAGCACGCCCAGCAAGCAATGGCAGTCCCTGAACGATTCGCTTGAATCCACCATCGCCAAGCGGCGTGAACTCGACGAATCGATTGTGCGATTGGAGTCGCAGCGAGAAAGGCTCAATCGGATCTCCCACGCTTTGCCGACAATCAGCAGCCTGAAGGATTCTCGCAATGCGCTGACGGAAGTCGCCGATGCGCCGCGATTGCGAAAGGACTTTGCCAATGTCCGTATCGCCTCGACTTCGGCGCTCGCTGCGGCCGAATCGACTTTGGCACTTGCACAACAAGAATTGGTGTCGGTTGACGCTCGGATCAAAACACTGGACGTGCCACAGTCGTTGTTGGATCACGCGTCGGCAATCGGCAACCTCTACAAGAACCATGAACGGTATCTCGATTGGGTCCGCACTTGTCCCGAATTAAAATCCGAGCGCAAGTCCTTAGAGGCTCGGACCGAGCGGGCGCTTCGAGAATTGGGACGCGACCCGAAATCGGACGATGCCGATGACGTGCGAATTGGCACAGCGAATCGCGTGCAAATCCACGAATTGGCAGAGCAACGATTGGCGCTGATGCAGTCGGTGTTGGATGCCGAACAGGAATTGAGCGAGAAGCAGCGAACGCTCGAAACGATTCAGTCCGAATTGTCCGAGTTGCCCCCTGCAGTTGACGTTCGATCGCTGCGGCTGGCGATCGACGCGGCATTGAAAATGGGAGATTGCGAATCGCAGTTGCTCACGAAAGAATCGAAACTCAGCGAACTTGCGGATCGAGGCATTCGAGAGATCAATCGTTTGCCGCTATGGCAAGGATCGATCGAGGAACTGGAAAGTCTGCCCGTTCCCTCCATCGATTCGGTCGCCCGTTTCGAATCGGAAATCCGAGTCGCCGATCAAAGTATCACCCAGTTGCGAGCGGAATCGGAAGACTTAGAAGACAAGATTGCCGACGCCCAATCGCAACTGTCGAAACTTCAGCTCAACCAGGACGTCCCAACCGAAGGCGAGTTGGACCAGGTGCGATCCGAACGTGATGCATCTTGGGCGGTCCTTTCGGCTGCGTTTGACGCTGCGGGCGATAAAGGATCAAGGCCCGAGGAACGAGTGATCGCACAGTACGAAGCGTTGGTGCGGAAGTCGGACGAGCTGAGCGACCGTTTACGCCGCGAGGGTGAACGTGTCGCCGAAAAAACGCGTTGGATAGCGGACAGCAGTCGGTGGAAACAATCGCTCGAACAGCGAAGAACGCGTCTGGCATCCGCAGAGGCGGATCGTCAAAACACGGTGTCCGACTGGCGAGAATTGTGGTTATTGGCGAACATCGATCCGATATCGCCGGTCGAGATGCGACAGTGGCTCGATCAATATCGAAAACTATGCGAACTTGCAGTTCAAATTCGGGAACAGTCGCTGACATGCGATCACGATCGCGAATCGATTCAACAACATCGAACCGAGTTGGCCAACCAACTTTCCCAGCGAGGAATCGCGGTCGACTCGGCCGCTTCGCTCGCTTCGTTACTGGACATGGCCTGCGACCGGTGCAAAGCGTTTGAAGCGGTCGAAAGCCGCCGCGGCCAGTGGACCGAGCGTGTCGGACAAGTGAAGCACGAACACTCGCTGGCCAAAAAGAGGCTCGACGAGGCTGAGGCACGCAAGACGCTCTGGCAATCACAGTGGCGAGACGCAGTGCAAGTGCTGGACGGCAATGCGGATTTGACGGCGACGCAGGCGATGGCCATGTTGCAGGCGATCGATCAAGTTGTCGTTGACATTGATCAAGCCGCCGAGTTAACGCGTCGATGGACCAACCAGCATGATCAGATCGAAGCGTACGATGAATCGGTTGCCAGTTTGATCGAGCGACTCGGTCTTGAGTTGGGTGATATTTCAGTACATCAAACGGTCACGGACTTGCACGATCGATTGGTCCGGGCACGCGAACAAAAGGCGACACGCGACAGTTTGATGGTTCAGCGGGATGGAATCGAAAAGCAATTTTCATTGGCCCGGCAATCGATCTCTGCAGAAACGGCGATCTTGGAGGACCTGTGCGCCGAAGCACGGTGCAATTCGGTAGACGACTTGTTGGACGTCGAACGAGGTGCGCTGCGACGAATCGCGATCGAACAAGACATCGCCACCTTTGAAAAACAGATTCGCCAGTGGACTCAAGGAACGGACTTGGATTCGTTCATTACCGAAGCCGAAGCAGAGGATCCCGACAGCCTGTCACCGCGGATGGCGCAGCTTGTCGATGAAATCGACGACGCGAAGAGTCGGCGTGAAGCGTATTCCGAATCGATCGGTGGTCAACAAACGGACCTGGATCGCATCGACGGAAGCGCCGAAGCAACCAAGGCGAACGAAGACGCCGAGGTCGCGCTGACTCAGGTTCGCGATCATGCCGAGGAGTACTGTCGCATGAAGTTGGCGTCGGTGATTTTGAAGCGAGCGGTAAAACGGTATCGCGAGCAAAATCAGGGGCCGGTGTTGCAACGGGCCAGCGAACTTTTTGCGGAGTTGACCCTCGGCGCGTTCCGCGGTTTGCGATCCGATTATTCCGACGCCGGCGAACCGGTGCTGGTCGGCGTTCGTGGTGCCGCGGTCGATTCCAATGATGTTGCTTCCGAATCGCTGGTCACCGTTGACGGGATGAGTGAAGGCACGTGCGACCAGTTGTTTTTGTCGCTTCGGATTGCATCGCTGGAACTGTATCTCGAGCGCAACCCGCCCGTTCCATTTGTGGTCGACGATATTCTGGTCAAGTTTGATGACGCCAGGTCGGCCGCGGCCCTGCGTGTCTTGGCCGCGCTGTCGAAAAAGACTCAGGTGATCATGTTCACCCACCACCAACATTTGATCGACGTTGCTCGTCAATCCGTCGCGGCGGACGCACTGTTCGTCCAGTCGCTTGACGACTCATACGAGTCGGTTGCCACGGCCAGTCCGGATCAGGCGAAATCGACCGTTTCCAAGTCGAAACCTGTTCCGGCCAAGCCCGCAAAGAAGAAACGGGCGGAAAAATCGGGAAAAAACCCGCCTCCAGTCGGCGAATTGTTCTAGGTCGCAGTTGTTTTCTTGATACGCGCTGGCCTGACAGTCATGATGTCCAGGGGCGGCGAGAGGGATGAGGGGGATCAGTTTTCGGCATCGTGAGACGCGGACAGGTTTAACAATACATGGTAGATGGCGTCATCAGCACAGCATGCGATTGCGGGAAAGCGATCCGAGTGAAGGCGTCGTCCGCGGGCAAGAAAGTCCGCTGCCCCGATTGCGGCGCCGTGATTCGCATTCCCATGCCCGCGAACGATTCGACGGATTCGTCCGAACCGAAACCGAAAAACGCTCCGATTCGCAAGTCGGCCGAGGGCGAATTCAAGGATCCTTTTTCCTTTTTGAAGTCCGGTGGTGGTTCACCGTTTGGGCCAACCGCGCCTTCATTTGAAACGATTGACCGAGAGTCAAGACGGTCATCATCGACACCAAGATCGCCCGCAGACGCCGACGCGAACAAAGTGACCGCCGCTCCGGTGTTGCCAAAAATTTCTTTGTCTCCTGGCAAGGCGGTTGTGAATCTCGATACGGAACCAGAATCGCGTCCTACTTCGCACCGTCCTAGTTCGCAGGGTCCTAGTTCGCAGCGTCCCAGTTCGCAGCGTCCCAGTTCGAGGCAGCCTGCCGAACCAAGCATGGACACTGGGCGCAAACAACGCAAGGATTCCAGGTCGACAAGGTCGCGAGAACCGAGACGCTTCGACGCCGACGAACTGGGACCGATACAGTTTCAGCCCGCGAAGAAATCCAAGTCTGTCTCCGAATCCGACGACCTGGTTCTCGATTCGCCAGCGGTAAAGAAACGGGTCGAGACACCCGTCGAGTTGGCAGACGAAGCGCCCATCGATGTCTCGCCATCTGCAAACGAAGACGCGCCCGTCAGCGATTCGCCGGCTTTCGAACTCGACGCGGCGAAGCATTCGAGCAAGGTGACGTCGCAAATGGCAGCCGAACGTCACCGTCCGTCGCGAAGCGGTGAAGTCACTGCAGAATCGCGGACCTATCCGATGTTGGATTTGATCCGCAAGCTTTATCGTATCTGTGCGTACTTGTGGATGGCTGGGTCCGTGATCATCGCGCTCGCGGTTTTGGGATTGGCCATCCCCAATGGAGGCCAAGCTTTGCTCGTTGCCGGGATGACGGCTATATCGGTAATCCTCAGCGGCGCGGTGGTCGGTACGACGCTGATGGCGGCATCCGAAGTCATCAAATTGCTACTCGATGTCCAAGAAAACACGCACCGAGCGGCAAACATGCATTCTTGATGCACATGGGACCCATGTTTTTGTGGGCTTGGGGAGGGCTTGGCGGGGTTTTCATTTTTTGGCATACTCTCGCCCTCACGGCGACGTAGCTCAGTTGGTTAGAGCACGGTCTTCATAAGGCTGGGGTCGGTGGTTCAAGTCCACTCGTCGCTATTTTCGAAAAACCCGGGTTTCTGACATCACGTCCGAAACGCGGGTTTTTTCGTGGGTTGCCAATTTCGGCGGATGTGGCACGAATAGTGCATCTTCACCCGTTGTCTATCGGAACGACTGTCACTTGCCGCGCCCCCCTACGAGATTGCACGATGTTCTGGATCATAGGTTGGATCATTTTCGGATTGATCATCGGAATGCTCGCGCGAAAGATATTGCCTGGCGAGCAGCCGATGAGTTTGATCCAGACTCTGTTTCTGGGAATCGCCGGATCGTTCATCGGCGGACTGATCGGGTTCTTCCTGGTCGGCGGATCACCCATTCAATCCAGCGGCTGGATCGGGTCAACCATCGGTGCGGTGATCTTGTTGGCGCTTCAATACCGCAGCTTCAAGCGGATCAACTGATCTGGGAAGCGAACACTGTTTAAAGTTAAGCGACCGAATGTCGGTCGCCCTTCGCCCAGACAGCCGGAACTCTAACAAGTCCGGCTACGTCGCCGACGTCACAGGCATCAGAGCTATGACGACGCGGTATGCCAACGGTGTGCATGGCCGATCAAGCGTTCCAAATCGGCGAAGTATTCGGGGTACGTTTTTGACGTGCACGCTGGATTGAGAATCTTGACACCCGGAAGTCTCAGCCCGACCAGCGAAAAACTCATCGCCATTCGGTGGTCGTGATAAGTTTCCAAAGTTGCGGGATGCAAATGGGCAGCCGGGTGAATCGTCAGCCCGTCGTCGTGTTCGTCGACCCTTGCACCCAGTTTCCGGATCTCGCAAGCCAAGTCGCCGATGCGATCGGTTTCTTTGAATCGATTGTGTGCCACGCCGCGGACGCGCGTCGGGCCTTCGGCGAACAATGCGACCATCGACAAAGTTTGCACCGTATCGCTGATCACGTTCATATCGACGTCGACACCGCTAAGTGGTCGCCCGACAACGGTGATCGAATCGTCGGTGTGCCGAACTTCGCATCCCATTTTTTCGAGCACGTCGACAAAACCGACATCGCCTTGCATCGCACTGCGATTCAGGCCTTCGACCGTGACTTCCCCACCCGTGATCGCTGCGGCCGCCCAAAAATAGCTCGCCGCCGAAGCATCGGGTTCGATCGAATGATCGCCGCCGATGTAACCGGCGCTGCCAATGTCCACGGCAACCTGAGTTCCACTGGCGTCATCGATCACGCCGACAACACTGCCAAATGAACGCATGACCTCCGCCGTCATGTCGACGTAGGGACGCGAGACCAATTCACCGACAACGTTGATGCGAGTTGTAAGGTTCGAGTTCGCGGTGCTGCGAATCGGCGCGGCCATCATCAAGCCGCTCAAATATTGGCTGCTGACTGCGCCGGCGACGGACATCGAATCCGATTGCCACCCTCGCGATGACATCACGACGGGCGGGCAACCGCTGGGTGACGTTGCGGAAATATCTCCGTCAATGACCATCGCGATCGCATCGACCAAGTCACCGATCGGGCGTTGGTGCATGCGTTGGACGCCGTGCAGCCGATAGTTCCCGCCGAACGCCGACAGTGCAGCCGTCAGAAATCGGATCGTCGTACCGCTGTTGGCGATGAACATCTCGATTGGAATTTCGTCGGTGCGCGCGATCCGGCCGGATGTCGAGACATTCAAATGGCGACCGCCATCGGATGCTTCGACGACCACACCGATCGACCGAATCGCCTCGATCATGACTTCCGTGTCTTCGCTTCGCAGTGCGCCCGTGATGACGGAATCACCATCGGCAAACGCGGCACAGATCAGGGCTCGATTTGTCAGACTCTTGCTGCCCGGCGGGCGAATGCGACCGCAAACGCGATCGACGGGCACAATCTCGACGGAGGGGTGGGAAGCGGGGTCAGAGTCGTGCATCGATGTTCAGGTCTTCGGCGATTCGGCTGGCTATGCGGCGAGCGATGAATCGTATCCGGGAATCACCAGCGCGCCGACGGTCATAGTGCCCAGGGTTGCCGTGTGAAGGAGCCACGAGTCGTCGCAGAGGATCACTGTCCGCAACGTCACGATCGTAATGACCACCAACGCAGCAAAAAATTGGCGCTCCGCCCAACGAGCCGTTTCACCATGACAGAGTTTTGCAAACATCAGCGTCACGCAACCCATCAACGGCAGCAAGATAGCATCCATCATGGAGGTGATTTGGGATAGATCGGTCACGCTGGGAAACTCCATATTCCGCGTTCGAAAGATAAGAAGGCTGCCATCCGTGCGGCCTTGCACCATTCATGCCATTTGGCGGCCGGTATGCGGAAGGGCGACTTGAGACTTTTTGCAGAAAAACGCCGAAATCGTTCCGATTCGAGCCTCCGCCGTCTGATACGCACCAATTGCCTAGCCGGCAAAGTTTGACTCATCGGTGCGGTCCATTTTACCGATACAAACCGATGTCCCCAGTGTGGGCGTCGTTTTTGTTGACGCGTTTGGAAACGCCCGAGTTGTCATGATGATAAACCTCCAATCTGGCCGTTCTGTCGATTCGCCATCGAAGTGGATCCAGTTGTCGTTGACAGCCCTGGTGCTGTTGGCGGCGATTCCGGCGGGCGGATGTCGTATTTGCGCCGACTGTGAAGATCTCGCCTACCCGGCCTACGGTGGCGCGTGGCAGCGAACCGAGCGAGAAAAAGGGCGAGTCGGCAGCGTCTTCGATCCCGGCGGCGCCAAACTGGCTTCGCTGATCGATCGTGAGGGTCCCGATCAGCCCGATGAGATAATCCGAAGGCTAGAAACCGAAAGATCAGGTGACTCGGATCTGGATCCCGGGATGGACGACGAGGACGGAGACAGCGACGCCGCAGACGACTCGTCGACAAAGGACTCCCGTGCCAAAGAAGCCGACAGGTTGAAGGACCGGAAACTCGAAGACATCGAAGATGAAAACGAAGACGAACTTCGCAAAAAGAGTCTTGATGACATCGAAGTCCGGATCATCCCGGGGCGTGCCCCAACGATGATCCAGACGAAGAAGTAAACGTATTCCATTCCGTTTGCCAACGCTAAAATTTCGCAGCACCGGCGAACGTGTACTGACCGTCGACAAAGTCGATCGTCACAGTCGAGCCTTCCGGATACGAGTTCTTCAGCAGCGACGTCGCCAACGGGTTTTCGATCTCGCGTTGAATCACTCGCTTCAACGGTCTGGCACCGTACGTCGGGTCGTAACCCACCGCCGCGATCTCGCTGATCGCCGCCTCGGTGACTTCGATCACAAGACCGTTCGCTTTGACGCGAGCAGCCAGACGTTCCAATTGCAAGCCAACGATTGTTCGGATCTCATTTTTGCGCAGCGGATGAAAGATGACGATGTCGTCGATTCGGTTCAGGAACTCGGGCAAGAACCTCGCTCTTAACGATTCGTTGACCGCCGCGCGCATTTCATCCTCGCCGCCACCTTGTTCGGTGACTTGTTGGATGACTTGGCTGCCCGCGTTGCTGGTCATCACGACAACCGTGTTGGTAAAATCGACCGTGCGTCCATGACCGTCGGTCAGCCGACCATCGTCCAAGACCTGTAACAAAATATTGAAGACGTCCGGATGGGCCTTCTCCATCTCGTCCAGCAACAACACGCCGTACGGTCGACGACGGACGGCTTCGGTCAATTTGCCACCCTCTTCATAGCCCACGTATCCGGGTGGCGCACCGATCAACCGCGACACGCTGTGTCGTTCCATGAACTCGCTCATGTCGATCCGCACCATTGCCGATTCGTCATCAAACATGACTTGCGCAAGTGCCTTGCAAAGTTCCGTCTTTCCGACGCCGGTTGGTCCCAGGAATAAAAACGAACCGATCGGACGACTGGGGTCCTGCAGACCGCTGCGACTGCGGCGCACGGCATCGGAAACTGCTGCGACGGCTTCATCTTGTCCGACCACTCGGCCGTGCAAGCGTTCTTCCATCACCAACAATTTCGCTCGCTCGGTTTCCAACATGCGGCTGACCGGAACGCCCGTCCAAGCACTGACGACTTCGGCGATTTCGTCTTCGGTGACGTCGCGTCTTAGCAGTCGTCGTTTGTCGGCATTGACGTCGTCCGCCGGCGAGGTCTCGTGCGCTTCGATTTCCTCGAGTCTTGCCTCGAGCTGAGTTTGTTTCGCACGCGTCGCCAACATTTCTTGGTAGATCGTTTCCGGACTCTCGCCGCCCAACTGCTTCTGCTTCGCTTCGACGTCCAATTTGGCGAACTTGTGTTTTAACGATTCGGCTTCCTGACGGATCGATTGAACATCGTCCAGACCCAGCTTTTCAGCCTCCCATTGCTCTCGCAAATTCGCCAACTCGCGACCGAGCGATTCCATCTCCTGTTCGATTTCCGTTCTCTTGGCGACGGCGGATTCTTCCTGTTCGTCGACCAATTGGCGATGGGCGAGTTCCAATTGCCGCAATCGTCGTTGGATGCGATCGATCGGTTCGGGCACGCTTTCCTTTTCCATCGCCAAGCGACTGGCCGCTTCATCGATCAAGTCGATTGCCTTGTCGGGCAAGAACCGGTCCGCGATGTAGCGATTGGATAAGTTCGCCGCGGCCACTATCGCGCTATCGGTGATGCGAACGCCATGGTGCGACTCGTACCGCGACTTCAATCCTCGCAAGATCGCGACGGTATCGTCCGCCGTCGGCTCACCAACGTAGACGGGTTGGAAACGCCGCTCGAGCGCGGCGTCTTTCTCGATATTCTGGCGATACTCGTCCAGCGTGGTCGCCCCGATACAACGGAGCGTACCGCGAGCCAATTCCGGCTTCAACAAGTTGGCAGCATCGGGCGATCCCTCTGTCTTGCCCGTCCCGACGACCAAATGCAATTCGTCGATGAACAGAATCACTTGTCCGCCAGAGTCTTTGACTTCACGAAGCACCGATTTCAATCGTTCCTCGAAGTCGCCACGAAACTTCGCTCCGGCGACGAGCGCTCCCATATCAAGCGAGATCACCTTCTTATTTTTCAAGCTCTGCGGAACGTCGCCGTCAAAGATGCGAATCGCAAGACCTTCGGCGATCGCCGTCTTACCGACGCCCGGTTGGCCGATCAGAACCGGATTGTTCTTTGTACGACGCGACAGCACCTGAATCACGCGTCGAATCTCGTTGTCGCGTCCGATCACAGGATCGAGTTTGCCCTGGGAAGCAAGCAAGGTCAGGTCGATCCCAAATTTTTCGAGCGCTTGGTAGGTCGACTCGGCGTTCTGGTCCGTCACGCGCGCCGATCCGCGCACTTCTGCCATCGCGGCAAGTACATCGTTGTCAGAAACGCCCGCCAGCTTCAGTAGCCGATTCGCTTTGCTTTCGACGCGCGCGAGCGCCAGCAATAGGTGCTCGGTCGCAACATACTCGTCCTTCAAAGATGCCGCCGCATCGGCCGCCGCATCGAACGTCTTCTGCAACTCCGGCGCAATGCCCGGTTGTCGTCCGCCGGAAACGGCTGGCAATCGCGATAGCTCACTCTTGACGGTGCCGGAAAGGGTGGAAACATCGACTTTCATCTTGTCCAGCAGCGGGCGAGTGATCCCTTCCGACTCCTCCATCATGGCTGCCAAGATGTGTAGCGTCGTGATCTCTGGATTGCCCGTCGACGCGGCGCGTGCCTGTGCTTCGGCAACAGTGGATTGAGACTTGGTGGTCAGTTTGTCAAATCGAAATGTCATGGCAGTTGTATCTCCTTGATGTTCATCCATCGCAAAAACCGTACCCGTGCGACGGGGTTTGCCGGCAAAAGATTTAGCAACCGTCCGAATCTATCCGGTTCCCCTCGTCACCTCGCTGTTTTCCCAACCGCCAGCGCAAGCGCCACCAGATCCCGAGAGGGCGCATAAAAAAAGGCGAGCATCCTGCGACACTCGCCTTCTCTATTAAATCACAGCCTTGGCTGTGGCTATTCTTTGACTTCGAAATCAGCGTCGATGGCGTCGTCATCGTTGTCAGCGGCCGCCGATGCGGTCGCACCTGCAGCTTCGGCACCGCCCGCTGCTTCCGACTTCTCGTACAGCACTTTGCTGAACGCTTGCGAAGCAGCGTCTAACTCGTCCGTCGCTTGCTTGATCGCATCGACATCATCGGCTTCGGAAGCCGTCTTCACTTTTTCGATGGCCTTGTTCATCGGTTCTTTGTCCGAATCGCTCAGCTTGTCGTCGTTTTCCTTCATCAGCTTTTCGAGCTGATAAACCTGTTGACTGGCCTTGTTCTTCGCTTCGACCAATTCAAACGTCTTGCGGTCATCGTCGGCATTGGCTTCCGCGTCCTTCCGCATTTGTTCGATTTCGTCCTCGCTAAGAGCGCCCGCTTCTTTGATTTGAACAGACGCCTCTTTGCCGGTCTTCAATTCCTTGGCCGACACGGCAAGGATACCGTTCTGGTCGATGTCGAATTTGACTTCGATTTGTGGTACCCCACGAGGTTGGGCGGGGATACCTTCCAGATTGAACTCGCCAAGCAATCGGTTGCTGACCGCCATTTTTCGCTCGCCCTGGAAAACACGAACTGTCACTGCAGTTTGGCTATCTGCTGCTGTACTGAACACGTTTTTCTTTTCGACCGGAATCGTTGTGTTGCGTTCGACCAAAGCGGTCATCACACCACCTTCCGTTTCGATACCCAACGTCAACGGCGTCACGTCCAACAACAGCACGTCGGTGCGATCGCCGGCCAAAACGCTGGCTTGGATCGCAGCGCCGACGGCAACCACTTCGTCTGGGTTGACGCCTTGGTGCGGGTCCTTGCCGAAAATCGCCTTGACCAACTCGCGAACCTTGGGCACTCGCGTGCTACCACCGACCAAAACAATCTCGTCGATGTCGCTAGGCTTCATTCCGGCATCCGAAAGCGCTTGCATGACTGGTTTGCGTGTCCGCTCGACCAGATCGTCGATCAGTTCTTCGAACTTGCTGCGCGAAATCTTCATCGTCAGGTGTTTTGGACCTGTGGCGTCCATCGTGATGAACGGCAAGTTGATGTCGGTCTCGGGCAACGTGCTCAATTCCTTCTTCGCTTTTTCACACGCTTCTTGAAGCCGTTGCAAAGCCATGGGATCGTTGCGCAGATCGATCGCGTTGTCTTTCTTGAACGTATCGGCAACGTAGTGGATCAGTGCTTCGTCGAAGTCGTCGCCACCCAAGTGACCGTCGCCACTGGTGCTGATGACCTGGAACACGCGGCTCTCTTGGTCTTCATCGCCGGCATCAGCGACTTCCAAAACCGAGACGTCGAACGTACCACCACCCAAGTCAAAGACGATGATCTTTTCGTCTTTCTTCTTGTCCAAACCGTAGGCCAGTGCGGCGGCGGTCGGCTCGTTGATGATCCGTGCTACTTCCAGTCCGGCAATTTGCCCGGCGTCTTTCGTCGCTTGGCGTTGGGCGTCGTTGAAGTATGCCGGGACCGTGATGACGGCCTTGCTAACCTTGTGGCCAAGATACGATTCGGCCGATTCCTTCAGCTTACGAAGTACCTTCGCGCTGATTTCCTGTGGCGTGTAGTTCGTGTCACCGACCGCGATCTTGACGTACTCGTCCGCATTACCGACGACGCCGTAAGGCACCATCTTCTCTTCGGATTCGACTTCGGCATGCCGGCGGCCCATGAAACGCTTGACCGAGTAGACGGTCCGCTTGGGGTTGGTGACGGCTTGGCGACGAGCCGGTTCGCCGACGATGGTTTCGTTTTTGTCGGTGAATGCAACGACGCTGGGCGTCAATCGGTTGCCTTCGGCGTTGGGAATAACTTTCGGTTCGCTGCCCTCCATGATGGCCACGACGCTGTTGGTCGTGCCGAGGTCAATGCCGATGATTTTTTCGCCCTGGGCCATGTGAATCTCCTGAAAAGGTGTCGGGTCTACGCGTCGTCAGACGGAGGTGTTTTGTTTTTGAGGTTTAGCAGCGACTGTCGAAATGGGCACCGCTTTTCGCTGGAACCCCAACTAGGCAAAGCCCGTGCCAGTCGGGGTCGATGGTGGCCGCGAAAATGGATTTGAGCTACCCTTGCAGTGCTTTTCAGTGTCAATTCTGGCGATGACACCGCTGTTGAGCGACTTTTTTGGCAGTAGATAAATTTGACCGTTTCCTTCTGGAAATGGCCAAGTGTCATTTTGACAGACTTTTCGATTCGGCCCGACCGCATGACGATTCCTAGCGACAAACCGACTTCCGAACCCTCATTGCCGGCCACCCGGTCCATCGACGAGATCGATCGGACATTGTTGGCCTTGTTCGAAAAACGAGTTCGTGAAGTCATGCGCGACCAGACCGCCGATCCGGGCCGCGTTGTTGGACGCGTTGCTGCGTCGGCCCAACGGATCGGGACGCTCGCGACGGAACACGCGTCGAGTGACGACTTGTTGTCGACGTCGGGCAAGTCCGAAGTGCTGCGGCATTTGGCCAGTCTGTGTTTGCAATCGATTCATGAGCTGCGTGTCGCGTATCTGGGGCCGAAACACAGTTACAGCCACCTCGCCGCCATCAAGTACTTTGGCGACGCATCGGCACTGACCCCCGTTTCGTCGATTCCGGCGGTATTCGATGCGATCGAAAGAGGCGACGTCGCGTCGGGAATTGTACCGATCGAAAACAGTACCGATGGTCGCGTCGTCGATACGCTGGGCATGTTTGTTCGGCGCGAGATGCAGATCTGTGGCGAAGTCGTGATGGCCATTCACCACAACCTACTTTCCAAAACGCCGCGTCACGAGATTGTCGAAGTCCACAGCAAACCACAAGCGCTTTCCCAGTGTCGCGGTTGGCTGGCAAAGAATTTGCCTTCGGCGCGGCTGGTCGAGATCAGCAGCAGCGCCGCGGCCGCCGAGTTGGCTTCGAAGAAGCACGGTGTCGCAGCAGTGGCCAGCATCGAAGCAGGTCGCGAATATGATTTGGATGTGATCGATGCCAGCATCGAAGACAATCGACACAATGTGACTCGGTTCGCAGTGCTCGGCAAAGAGCGTCCGCCGCGAACGGGCGTCGACAAGACGGCGATTCTGTTTCAAGTCGCGCACAAGCCCGGCGCGTTGGCCGATGCAATGCAGGTCTTCAAAAACCACAAACTGAATTTGACTTGGATTGAATCGTTTCCGTCGCCCGATGCCGCCAACGAGTATTTGTTTTTCGTCGAATTGACAGGCCATCGCGACGACTCAGGAGTCATCGCCGCCGTCGATGAATTGACGGCGCAGTCCCAGCGTTTGACGGTACTGGGTTCGTATCCGAAAGCGACGCTATGATGGCGTTCCCCACAACGTAAGCCGCCACAACGTAAGCCGCCACAACTTAGGCCGCCGCGCGTCCGTTGTGCAACAACCTAAGTTCTTCGTTGCACACCAGATGGCAATGCGATTCGCCGTTGAGCGCCGCTTTGACGCGACGGTCGACACTCTTTCGCATGGCTTTGTGATAACCGACGCTAGCGGTGAAAAGCGTCATCAAGTCCACGAAGCCGACGTTTTCACTCAGGTCGCAAGCATCGACATCGACGTAGCTGTCGGCGCCGAAAGAAAACAATCGGCCGTCGATCTCGCCGATCGAGTTTCCGTCACACTCGACGTCAAAGTCCGCGCCGATCGATACCCATTTACGTTTGATCGTGACGTGGTGCATTCGCGACCCGTCGTAAAAACCAAACGTAAACAAAGACGGAATGCGGAACGTCCGGTGGTTCTGTTGGATATAGGTGACATGGTCATTGCGAGGCAACATGACGACCATCGTCAATAAGTTTCGGCGTGAACCGATCGAATTGTGCACTTCGGTCGTCGTCACTTGCTCGATTGTTCCGCACCAACGCACTCGTTCGGTCGATGTCTTGAACAGCTTCAGGATCAATCGGCGTTTCTCGATCTCGCCCGACTTCATCGTCATCACCGAGTCAGATTCCAAGCGTGCATCCAACTCTTTTTGCTGTTTCGCACTCAGTCGACCGGACTTCTTGATGTCCTTTTTCAAGACTTGGCGACGCTGGTCTTGCATCACACCGAGGGCGTCTTCAAGTTCTTCGCCGTCGAGCTTCCAAACGTCGGTGCGCAAGCCCACCATGTGGGTCTTTTCCCAATCGCCGGTCTTCGGATCCTGTTCGGAAACGGTCCCGACGGTGTCCATGTGCGTCGTGAAGTGGTTGGTGTCCGCCGACTTCATCTGCTGCAGAATTTCGACGTTGCTGGGGTGCATTCCCGGCAGTGCCCACATGTCCAGATATCGACGGCTAGGCTGAGGATCTTTTTTGCTCATCATCCTTTCCAAGCAAAATAGAAATGCGGACACAAAAACGACGAAAGGTCTGGTTCATTCATCGACATCGACCGGGTGTAGTAATCACTACAATCCACACGATCGTTAAACTTCTCCCATCTGCTGGCTCGACACCTGACTTGCAGCGTCGCGTTTCACAGAATCGCGTTCCACAGCGTGGCCAGAAATTGCGTCCGCCAACTTGGCGTCGTCAGCAGCAGCGATCCAGCGCAGATCCAGAACCAAGTCGTCCCCGTCGACGTTGGCGAATACCGCCGGCACGTCGCCTCTTAGCTTATCCACCCAATCTTGCGCCGATAAATGTTGATGGCGAATGCGAAGCTGACGCGAAGGGATTTTCCATCGACCGTCGTCAGTGATTTTCGCTTCCGCAGCCCCAACTTCGCACTTCGCGATCAGATCGTTACCGAGCAGACGCGTCGACAAGCGTTCCGCGCGACCGTGAAGATTCTCTTCCGCCGTTGTCAGAAGCCGATCCATCGGAGTCGGCAACGCCGTCGCGATCAGGTTGTTCGTGTTTGCGGAAGTCTCGATCGCCATGGTCATCATCGCCGTCACCGAATCTGGCGCCGACAAAGCCCTCCACGCCTCTTGGTGTCGGATGCGTTGGATACATTCCCGTCGACCCACTAGAACACCGCATGGCGGCCCGCTGGCAAGCGGACCACCGGCGACCACGACTAGATCAGCACCGGCGTTTAACAGCGATTCCGCAGACGGGAGTCCCGCTTTCCCCGATTCTCGGACGGTGCCGACCGGCAACACCACCACTTGAATGGCATCCTGCTTTCCGGCGGATGAGGACTTCGCCGCCAACGTTTCGAAATCAAACAACTCGACGCCGCGATTTCCGTCATCGGCAAGCACAACAACGCACGAGGCAAGTCCGGCAAAATCAGCAACGTCGACGCGATTGATTCCGCCGACTTCCACGACCCTTCGGTTCGCCGTCGTGTCGGCCAAGACCGCCGGCAAAGCGCGACCGCTTGGCAAGCGAATGGCGTGTCCGCGATGCAGAACAACCGGGCGCTCGTCGCTTGCAAGTAGCGCGATCGCCGCGATGGCGGCATCGAACTGATGAGCGACCAAAGCGGAATGTTCATCCGCGCCGGGAATCGCCCGGTCGAGTCGCCGCTGAAGTTTTTGAGTCAATTCGTCGTCCGTCACGGTGTCGCCGCTAAGCAGTTCGAATCCGAGTTCCAGAATCGAGTCGTCAAGCGGCACCCCCGTCCCCGATGCATCGCAAAGTACACCCGTCGCGTTCAACATCGGAATCGCCAAGGTTGTGTGTTTGCGAGTCCAGCGTTGGACAGACTTTTTACCCGATTCGGCGGATCGCATCACCGCGTCAATGCCGCGAGCGGCAGTTTGGGGCAGATCCTGGAGAATCTCACCCGCCTGATTCTTTAGCCGCTCGATCGTCTCGGGCTGACTCGCCTTACGTGCCACGTCGCTGAGTCCGCGACGGATCAAGTCAACGGTCCATGGAGGAATTGCCATATCAAAAAACCTTGAAGCGTCGAGGTGCAAAGGGATGAACGTTCGTGAATCGGTGTCACAACTCTAATCTCCATCATAGCCGACAGATCACAAATGGCACTTGCAATGCTCGGGTACCGGCGCAGCCGAGCCGCTTCTTCGACACCCGCAGATTCCTGATGCGTATTGGCAATCGAGCGCTCGTGGTCGCGACATCTGTCGAAACACCAACTGGCGACTGTCTGGTAAGCTAATCGTTGGCGATGGGCGACCGCTTACAACCGCCATTGCTGGAACTTTTAGGGGAAGTTTGTTTCGATGGAATCAGCACGCACCGACCGAAAAAGCATTTTCGGCGGTCTCGTTTTGGCATCGATCGTGGCGGTGATATTTATTGCCACGAATCTGCCCTTTCGATATATCGAACTGAATCCCCATTGGTTGGGGATGGTGGAATTCAGCGGAATTTTGGGAAGCGTGGATCACACCAACCCGACAATCGCGGGTTGGCCGCTGCGGTATTGGATCTACGTCGATGCCGACGACGTGCGACAGCAGCGATACTGGTCCGGCGTTCGCTTGCTGGTCAACACGCTGCTTGGCATTTGCATTACGGGAGTCGTATTCTGGTTAGCCATCTTTCGAGCGAGACGAATCAAGAGGTCCGCGAACTCGCGGCGAACGAAGGCCGTTCTTGATATCGCTTTGGCGGCGTTCATCGTGACGATTCCAGCGTCGGCGATTGCCTATCTTCGTTGGGTGACCGTTCATCACGAGAAACTGATCACCGAGATCACGCTCAGTGGTAATTGCCTGGTGTCGGCTTGGGTTCCGGAACCGCTTGTCGACACACTGCCCAGTGGATTGTATGGCTGGCTGCAGCGGATTCGTAGAGTGCAATGCATCGACGCGGAATCGGGGTTGGCGCGGCGAGTTTGCGAGTTGCCGACCTTGGTTCACCTTGAACTTTTCGGCGGAACGATGGACGGCCCTTCCCTTTCCGGCTTGAAGGGCAATCCATTTCTGTATGCACTGGGCATGACGCGACAAACGTTGTCCAGCGAGAAGTTGGATTTGGTGACGCAGTTGTCTTGGCTGGCTGAACTCGATCTATCACGAACCGATTTGGACAGCCAAGGGCTCGCAAGACTTGATTCGATCAAACGGTTACGCACGCTCAATCTTTCACAGACGAATCTGGCACCGTCTGACATTGGCACGCCGGGATGGGCATCCGAATTGATTCGGTTGACGCTGTCTCGTCCGGCAAAGGGCACAAGCGGAACACTGAAGATCGAGGGTTGGCCGCGGCTTGAGACGCTGCTGCTGCACCGCAACACGCTGGCTGCGAACGACGAAGTTTTCGAAGTCCGTTTGGCCGATCTACCATCCTTGACGCAGTTAAGACTCGACCGTTTGCAAAAACACCGGCTTCACATGCGAAACGTTCCGTTACTTGAACAAATCAGCGACGAGACTACGCCGGATCAGTTCATGATGGAGCAGAACATTTGGATTCCTGGATTGGGCTGGTACGTCCAACTGCATCTCGAGGACATGCCGAGTCTGACCAAAGTTCAGTGTTTCGCGCAGGACTTGGAATCGTTTTCATTCAAGAACGTTACCAATCTGAAGAGTCTTGAAATCGGCTCATACCTGGTTTCACTGTATGGCGACACTTTGACAGATTTCGTTGAAAAAGATCGGTGCCAAGACTGGATTGACCAAGTCGGCGAAAGCGATGGACCGCACGAGGTGGTGTTTGCTGGGTTGCCGTTGGATGAAGTTGATTTGACCAGTCTGGCGAAGAACCGTGGCATCCGTCGACTGCAATTCATCGAGTCCCCATTAAGAATCGAGCAAGTCCGCGAACTCGCGCCGATGAACGAAATTGTTGAATTTGGTTTGGGAAGTTGTGAAATCAGGGGAGACGATCTGTCGTGGTTCTTAAGAACATTCCCACGTTTGGAAGCGATTCGAATCAATGGCGAGAACCTCGAAGAAGTCAACGTTTCGTGCGAACAGACTTTGACGCGTGTCGAGGTCAGCACGCTTCGCAAAGTTGATTCGTTTCGCATGGCGGGACAACCGGATTTAGGCGCGTCCTTTCGCATCGAGCATCCGATGAAGTCCTTTGAGATTCGCGACGCTCGTTCGCTGCGCGGTTTAGCCATCGCTGAACCTTGGCCGTCCAATTCGATCGTTACGGGTTTACGAGATTTGCGTTGGTTCGCCGCGGGTGGGAAGCATGTGAACGATTCCATTGTGAATGAACTTTTGGAATGCCCTTACCTCGATCAGCTGACACTCGCGTATCCCGCGATTTCCAAGTCATTGCTGTACCGCATCGGCGAATTCAGCCGGCTGTCGGTTCTGGTGATTCCGGGTGCCGAAATCGATGACGATGTCACTTCCCGTTGGACGTCGATGCGGTCGCTTTGGGAAATCAACCTGGACGATAGCCGCGTCGGCGTGGACACGATTGCGTGGTTAAGCGAGCTACCGTCGCTACGCTCGGTGTCACTCAATCGGGTTCCTTTGGATCAACCGGCGGCGGAAGCACTTGCAGAACTGCGCCAACTGTCGGCACTGCGGCTGCGCGAAGTGAACATCCGCGCAGACGATGTGGCGTCACTTTTGGCCGGTGAGTCACTCGAACTTTTGGACGTTTCGTACTGTCCCGCCGATCCGTCCGAGTTAAAGCAAATCATTGCTTTGGCTGCTGCTTCGCCCACCCTAAAGGGTTTGATCATGCATGGTTGCAAAGTCGACGCCGCAACCGTCCAAAACGCTTTCAAAGTCAATCCGAACATCGCGATCGACTACGGCGATCGGAAGTTCCAACCGGGCGGGGTAAACGAACCACACGAGTCGAAAAATGGGGATTCGAAAGGCGACGGAGCGATCGCGGAATCAGGCGGCGAATCGTCAGATCCGGGGCCCGATTGGTTTGACGAATCCCTGAGGGATGAAGTCGGCCGACGTTTGCGGGACTTCCGATCAAGTCTTCGACTAAGCACCTCAGACATCATTCGCAATCAAGCGGCAGACCCGGCGGCGAGCGAATTTGCCCTGGCCGCCGAATCGAATGGCCGCAACCGCAACGACGCCCCGGAATCGATGCGGCCCCAAGGGCGGCGGCGGTCACGCGTAGGAGGGAGGCTCGATCCATTCGCGACCACGGCGGATTCTGGACGCCTTGATCTGGAAAAATTTCGAGCCCTGACTGGCTTTGAAACCGAATCGTCGCGTTCCAATCGGGCGCGTCGGGCTTTGAGAGAATAGTTGGCCTCTGAATAATTTATAACTTCGAAGGCGTTTTGACGACGCAAACCAAGTTTCTTGCCCGGTCCGAACAAGCAGCCCTAGATTGCCGTTCCTTTTACGCCGAAAACGTGACCTTAGTGGCGAATCTGGTGGAAGATTGTGTACACTGCGAGTCCACCCGCAACGCTCCGATCTAGACCCCAAAGCGTCCCTTACAGGCACTCTCGTCACAGGGGTTGCCCGTCGCTGAAGAGTCGCCAGACGTTGACCCCATTTCGCGACGATCACGCCTCCATTGCAGACGCCCGCGTTTGGACGTCGCGACCCTCCATTTCCCCTAGCACCGGATTTTTCGTTTCGTGCGTAAGTTTCTCCTTTTCCCGCTTCGTCTTTGCGTCGGCTGGGGCCTCTCACCACGTCTGCTCAGCCTGATCGCTGCCACGATGTTGGTGCTACTTCGTATTTCCATCGGCTGGCACTTTTACAGCGAAGGTGTCGAAAAACGAGACGCCGGAAATTGGAGTGCCGCACCGTTTTTCGCCAACGCGAAAGGTCCGCTGGCAGGCGAATTTCGAAAGATGGTTTGGGATGCCGACGGCGCACTGCGGCTGAACAAACAAGCCAATCTGCACTACTGGGCCGTCTTTCGCGATCAGGTCGGTGCCCACTACGGCTTCGACGATGCTCAAAAACGCCAAGCTCAGGTGAACTATGCCAAGGCGGTTGAACAATACGATTGGGTGATCGACGAAAATGCGGCCGAGTTAGAAGAATACGAACTCGGTCGTGATCGAATCGCCACTCTGGAAACCCAGGGTCGCGAAAAAACGCTTCGCGACGGCGTCACCAGTCTAGGTGGGCAACGCGACACCATCCGCAAGGAATGGACGAGCAAGGCGTCGTCGGCGCTCAAGCAAATCGACGAGATTTGGGAGGGCTACGAAATCGCTCAAAATGCCGTAGCGACGTCCGAGCAATCCGAGGGTCGCCCCATGTTCAAAATGGCGAAGCCGCGAACCGCTCGTGTCGATACCAGCGTTGTTGACGGGATCATTCCGTACTTCGACATCGCGGTCGGCTTGTGCCTACTTTTTGGTCTCTTTACGCCCGTCGCCGCGTTGGCCGCCGCTGGTTTTCTCGGTTCTGTATTCCTAAGCCAATATCCGCCATCGACGGGACCGCAGTCGAGCAACTACCAGTTGATCGAAAGCATGGCTTGCTTGGTCTTGGCGGGAACGGGCGCCGGCAGGTTCGCCGGACTGGACTTCTTTTTGCACCTGATCATTCGAAAATTTTGGCACGCGCCGGACCCGGATGCTTGAAGTTCGTCCGTTCCAAGCACCCCACACAACAAACTCAATACAGCTACTTAATCCCAGGTATTTCCCATGGTTGATAAACTCTCTGCCGATCAACGTGAAGTTGGTGAACACAACTACTACTCTGCCGTTGGCAGCTACTACGACGTCAACCGTCGCGACTTCCTGCGTGGAATCGTTGCGGCCGGTGCGGTCAGTGGCGCCGGTCTGGGCGCAGCCTATTTCGGTTACGGAAAAGTCAATGATCCGGTACGGATCGCGGTCATCGGAACCGGCGACGAAGGCAACGTATTGATTGGTGGTTGTAACCCCGAATACGTCGACGTCAAAGCAATCTGTGACATGCGACCGTTCGGGCAACACCGCGCCTTTCACGGCGATTGGTCCAGCCCATCGGCGCTCGGTCGCCGCCCAGGTTTGATCAGCGTTGCAGGCTACAAAGATGAAGCCGAAGCCCGTCGCAATGTCAAAGTGTATGACGGTAAAAACGGTGGCATCATGGCCTGCTTGGATGATCCCGACATCGAAGCTGTCATCATTGCCTTGCCGCTTTGGTTGCATGCGTCCGTCGCGGCGCTTGCGATGGAGCGTGGCTTACACGTGTTGACCGAAAAGTTGATGGCCCACAACGTTGCCCAGTGCAAGGTCATGTCGCGGATGGCGGCCGAGTTGAAAGATACGGCCGGCAATCCGATTCACTTGGCCACAGGTCACCAACGCCACTACAACGTCAAGTACGACAACGCGATCAACCTGATCCGCTGGGGATTGCTCGGACAGATCCACCACATCCGCGCCCAATGGCACCGAGGCAATTTGCCGGGCGCCGATAGCTGGAAGATGCCGCTTCCCGGTGGCGAAAAGGGCGCCGGCGGAA
Organism: Rubripirellula tenax; assembly: GCF_007860125.1. Taxonomy (NCBI): domain Bacteria; kingdom Pseudomonadati; phylum Planctomycetota; class Planctomycetia; order Pirellulales; family Pirellulaceae; genus Rubripirellula; species Rubripirellula tenax. Next base: position 421,082 of record NZ_SJPW01000006.1, on the reverse strand, counting down.
AGATGTTTGATAAGATCGCAGGCGATATCCGCAATCGCGAAGGTCGACTGAAAACGGCGGTGGATCCCGGCGAGATCGCTACCTTACAAGCCGAATTGGCGATGTTCAAAGCCTGGGACGCGGATAAAGAAGTGGATCCCAAGCGATTCGGATACGAAGACTTCACGATGGGTGACAAGGTCTTCACCGCGATGGAAGAATTGCATCGTTGGCGCCTGTTCGACCGAACCGGGGCCGGCTTGATGGCGGAACTGGGCAGTCACCAACTGGACGCCGTCAGTATCTTCTTGAGTTCGCTTCGTGACGACGGCAAGAAGGTCCATCCATTGACCGTCAACGCAGTCGGCGGATTGCACATCATGCCGGAAGATCGCAGCGTAGGTGACCATGTCTACTGCATGTATGAATTCCCTGGCCCAGAGTACAGCAAGAACTTTGACGTCGGCTATTTCGACCCCATCGACAACTTCCCCGCGTCGACACTGAACAAGTCGAAAGAGTGGGAACGATCGGGCCCCGTCCCCGGTTATTCCGATGACCCGAACAAGAAAGTCGTCGTGACGTACTCGTCGATCAACGGCAACGGGTTCGGCGGCTGGGGCGAAGTCGTGATGGGAACGAAGGGAACCTTGGTGTTAGACAAGGAAACCGACGTTCTGCTCTACCGCGACAGCGACACCAGCAGCAAAGTCGGCGTGTCGAAAAAGGGCGGTGGCTACGCGCTCGATACCAGTGCGAGCGGAGACTACGCGGCACCGATCGCGAAGGCTGCCGATTCGGGGCCCGTCAGCCGCGGATATCGCGAAGAAATCGAGCACTGGGCCTACTGCATTCGCAACCCTGACAAAGAGAACCATCCCCGCTGCTATCCCGAAGTCGCCATGGGGGATGCGGTCATCGCATTGGGCACGAACGTGGCACTCAAGAATGCCAATGCGGGCAAGGGTGGCTACTTGAAGTTCGAAGAAGAATGGTTCGACATCAACAGCGACGCAGTGCCGGATGGAAGCGATATCGCAGCCGAAACGGCCTACATGAAGAAGCCCGTCGCTTAACTGGCTAGGTTCCCGATTCAACGTTCCCAATTGAACGTTCTCAAGTCAAAGGTTCCCAGGCATTGCCTGGGAACCTCGCGCGGGATCTGATCGAGAAGTAGGAAGGCGAACGGCCGGTCGTGATCACAACACGGACCACGGCCAACCATTGTCGCCGCTTTCTGCAATCAGAAATTGCAGAAACATCAGTCAGCGGCGAAATCTAAGACCATTCACAGCAGCCGCGACGTGATTCCACATCGCAAGGCTTCGCTTCGATTCAAAGCGTTCCAGACAGAGAAAGTTACTCAGCCGGTGCTTCGGCTGCGGGTGCGTCGCCGCCGGTGGTCATGTTGCTGCCGGGAGCTTCACCGCCGGTGGTCATGTTCGAGCTCGTTTCCGGTGCAATATCCGTCGACGTATCAGCTTGGATCGGCGCCGGCGGAGCGCAGCCGAACGTGAACGTCAAAAGGAAGGCTGCGATAGTGGCTTGGAACAATACGAGAGCTGATTTCACGGCAGGAATTCTCCATCGAAAGGAAAGGTGGGACTGTGCAGCCATCGTAACTGATGGTTCGGATTTGTCCTAGCGACTGGACGGCATTCTTGGGCAATCCGGCGCCCCACGGGCCGACGACCGCCCGCATCCCGCACGGAATCCGCATCCGTCAGGCCCCGAATAACCGCGAAAGATCCTCACAGAACGCGCCACCGACCATCCCGGACCAGAACTCGGGCAAACCTTGGAATTCGCCGCAGATCGGCGACTCCCAAACGTCGATGCATCCACTGGTCAACTACAAGAACTCTCTATCGCTCTCTTTGGGGCTCTGGATTCGTCATGCAAATCCGACGCATTTTTTCAATCGCCGCTCTCGTCGGTTCTCTCGCACTTGCCAGTGTCGGCATCGCTCAAGATGTCGCTAAGTCGCCCAGCGACCTTTCCGCGGACAACGCTATCGACCGAATCAAGCTGTTTGATTCCTTGGACGCGTCACCCGGCAAGAGTGAATCCGCACGAACGTCGTTCTCAAGTGTCAACGAATTGCGTCAAGCACGGGCACTTCTGCGAGCCGACCAGCGGGCGGCGCGGATGGAGTACAACGCTTGGATCGGTTACGAACCTTCACGTCCCCAGTGGAGTGCTTTGCCGATGATGCAGAGCCGCTACACTTCGCGGCGTGTCCATGTGCCGTTCTACGTGTACTCGCGATAACTAGCTTTTGGTGGCATGACAATCATCGCGTGACCAGCGCGACTCTTACATCGCAAACGTTGGTTCCGGTTGGGCCGGTCGTCAACAGACCGCCCGCCGCAGCAAAAAAGGTGTACGCGTCGTTCCGCTGAAGCGCCGCAGCGACGTCCAACTTCAATGCGATGGCCTTGGCGTGAACCTTCTGATCAATGAAGGCGCCGGCCGCGTCCGTCGGCCCATCTTCGCCGTCGGTTCCACCCGACAAAATGCAGATGCGCTGCCATTGCTCGGACGATAAGTTTTCTTGACACAGCCATTGATACGCCGCCAACACCAGTTGCTGATTGCGTCCACCCCGACCGCGTACTTCGACCGGTGCCAACTTCACCACCGGTTCGCCCCCGGTGATCAAACAATCAAGACGATGATCCTCGGGATCAGCACGTAACATCTGCATCGTCATGGATGCCAAGTGGCGACCAACGTCTTCGGCGTTTCCTTCGCACGTTCTTGCCGATTGCATCACGTGGTTGTAGCCGAGTCGTTCCGCACAGACGCCCGCTTCGTCAACCGCCACCGCATTGTTTCCGATCACGATGGTCGTATGCGGGCAAACCCCGTTGTGACTGTTTTTGGCGCATCTGTTTTCCGCATCCGCTGTGCTCGCCGCCTGGCCCTCTAGAGCCGCGTAGACCGCCGACGGAAGCGTCCGATTCGGATCAAATCGTTCCAGCACGGTCCGCGCTTCCCTGGCGGTCGACATGTCCAGGACCGTTGGCCCCGATGCGATCAAGTCCAATGAATCGCCAAGCACATCCGACAACACCAGCGTGACCAGATGACCCGCACGACAGGCACGCAGCAATCCACCACCCTTCACAATGCTCAAGTGTTTGCGAACCGTGTTCAGTTCGGTAATGTCGGCTCCGGCGGCGCTTAGAAATCGGGTCACCCGTAACTTGTCCGACAAAGTCACGCCCGGGATCGGCGCTGGCATCAACGCACTTCCGCCACCCGAAATCAATGCGACGCATAGGTCACGTGAATCGGCACTGCGGACCCACTGCAACATCTGAAGCACGCCCTCGACACCTTCGGCCGTCGGTTCATTCACTCCCGCCGGTCGGGCCGGGTGAACACGAATGCCCGGCAAATCACACTGTGTCCCTTCGGGCACGTTGATCCATCCCACGATCGGTAACCAGTCACCGACGGCGCGGGCCAAACCCACGGCCATCGCCGCGCCGGCTTTGCCACCGCCAACCAGGATGATTCGATCAAAGTCACTACGATGAAATTCGTGACCATCGATTAACAGCGAATCGACGTCGACAACGACCTCACGCCGAACCAGGCCCTCGGCGCGAACCGCATCCAATCCCGCCATCCATATTTGTGTCGCGTGTTGCCGTGCTAAATTCATCGCCGCTCTCGCCATTCTTGATCAGTCATCGCACACAAACGCTGCTCCCGTCGCAGCCTATCGCTGGGCAAGGTAAGTTGTTTCGCATGACGAACAAGCACCCAGCCGCCGATACCAGCGATGTGCCCGACCGCGATGAATTGGCGGCAGAGTATTTCGAGGTCCTGCCCTACGCGCCCTATCCGGTCCAGGAAGAGGCGATGTTAGCCTATTTTACGGGCGAGCAAGGAGTCTTGGTATGCGCCCCGACGGGTACCGGCAAAACGATGATCGCCGAAGCTGCGGTGTACGAGGCGCTGCGAACCGGCACACGGATGTACTACACCACGCCGCTGATCGCGTTGACGGACCAGAAACTCGACGAGCTTCGCGAATCGGCCGTCCGCTGGGGCTTCTCGCCCGATCAAGTCGGCTTGGTCACGGGCAATCGTCGCGTCAATCCCGATGCGCCGGTGTTGGTCGTGGTCGCCGAAATTCTGTTGAATCGATTGCTCAATACCGAAGCGTTTGATTTCGCCGACGTCTCGTCGGTCGTCATGGACGAGTTCCACTCCTTCAACGATCGCGAGCGAGGCGTCGTTTGGGAATTGACCCTCGGTTTGCTACCCGCTCACATTCGCACGCTGTTGTTGTCCGCAACGGTCGGCAACGCGATGGAGTTCACGTCGTGGCTGACCCGCGCGCATAACCGACGACTGCAATTGGTCGTTGGCACCGAACGGAAAGTTCCGCTGCAGTACTCGTGGGTCGACGACGAATTGCTTCCTGAATTTTGCGAGAAGATCGCCGACGGTGACGAGATCGATCGTCGTACGCCGGCGTTGATGTTTTGTTTCAGCCGTTCGCAATGCTGGACGACCGCCGAGCTACTGAAGGGCAAGTCTGTTATCGATAAAATTCGCCAGGCCGAACTTGCCGACTATCTGCACGCTGCCGACATGTCCGAGGGTGCCGGGCCGAAGCTGAAACAGATTCTGATGCGCGGCGTCGGCGTTCACCATGCCGGTGTGTTGCCAAGGTATCGCCGCATGGTCGAAGAACTTTTCCAGCGAAAGCTGTTAGCGTTTTGCGTTTGCACCGAAACGCTTGCCGCCGGCATCAACTTGCCTGCCCGTTCGGTCGTGTTGCCCAGTTTGATGAAAGGTCCGCGCGACAAAAAGAAGCTCTGCGAGATCGCGTCCGCACAACAGATCTTCGGCCGCGCCGGTCGCCCACAGTTTGATGCCGTCGGGTACGTGTACGCGCTGGCGCATGAGGACGACGTCAAAATCAATCGTTGGCGAGAAAAGTATGATTCGATCCCCGAAGACACCAAAGATCCGGGATTGATGAAGGCGAAGAAGCAACTGAAAAAGAAGATGCCCAAACGGCGTACCGATGAAACGTATTGGACCGCCGCCCAGTTCGAACAGTTGCAATCCGCCGACTCGGCGAATCTAGAAAGCCGCGGACGATTGCCATGGCGCTTGCTTGCTTACCTTTTCGGAAAAGACCCCAACGTCCAACCCATCCGCGACATGATCGGTCGTCGCTTGCTGACGCCTAAGGGAATCGAAGAAGGGCAACGCGACTTGAATCGAATGCTGATCACACTGTGGTCCGCAGGCTATGTCGAATTGGAACCTAAGCCTCATGCCGCCGAACTACCGCCTCCGCCACCGACCAACAAAGAAAAGAAGGCGGCGAAAACCGCTGGCTTGTTTGGCGAATTGCTGGATCAAATGCGAGTCGACGAACCGAAATCGGAACCAAAGCCCGAGGAAGACAATCGTGATCCCAAGCTGATTGAAAGTCGCGGCTACGAAGTCGAAAACTATCGACCGGATTCCGCAACGCCCACCGAGCGACTGGAACGGCTTGTGCATATCCGCAGCATCAATCCCCTGTTTGGTGTCTACCTGGCCGATCAATTGGCCATCGCTGATCCTAACGAACGGATTGCGGCACTTGAAAGCGTGTTGGAAGTCCCCGGAACGGTCGCACGGTTTTGTCGCATGCCGTCGTATGACGATATGCCGGCAGGAACGCTTGCAACGACGCGACTTGACGGGCAACTGTTGACGCTCGGGCTGGCCACGTCCGAAGAACTGGGGGCCAAAAAAGATGAGGACGAAGACATCGTTGACCGAGGCTTCGGTCGCGTGATGTTCGAAGAAAAGGTTTGGCCGTTAACGATCGGCGAAAAGATTCTTCGCATGTTCCGAAACGATTTCCCAAGAGTCCATGACGTGAACGTGCGTCCGGTTTGGATCGTCGGTGAGTTGATGGAATTCGGCGGCGACTTCAACAAATACGTCACCGCCCGCAAACTGCAAAAGGAAGAGGGAATTCTGTTTCGGCACTGTTTGCGGATGATCCTGTTGCTCGATGAGATGGCGAACATACCGCCGATCGAATCGACGGTCGAAACGTGGGAAGATCCGCTTGACGAACTGGCTGACCGGCTAACCGAAACCTGTCGCAAGATCGACGCGCAAAGCACCGACGAAATGCTGAACCAACCGGGAAGCGAAATCGACGATCTGATCGAACTGGGCCGCCGCAACAAGTGATGTGTTTGGCTGCCCGCCTGGGCAAACTCTAGCGGTTGTTGGTTCAGCAGGTCATCTTTGCCGATCTTGTCACGTGGTCGTGTCGTGCATCGTGCCAATCTCGCGGCAAACTCTTTGCGGCATCGCGACGATAACGACACGACACAGTCGTCTGTTCCCCCCTTCCAATCAATTCGGGATCCTCTATGCCATTCCTACGCGGTAGCTTAGGTTTTGAAAGGTTTAGCGTCGCTGGTTTTCAAGCTGACCGATTCGGTGACGAACACATCGAGATCTTTACACAAAACGCTGCTGGACGAAACGAAAGCTCATCAACGGAAAACGTCCACGTCGGTTTTCTTGCCGGTGATCACCTTTTCGATCAAGCCTTTGATCTTTCCAAGAACGTCATCAACGACGCAGTTCACTTTTCCGTTCGGATCGATACAAACCAAATCCCCGCCGCAATTCGCGCCGCCTGGTTGTCGATGGAACTGGCCGGGTATGCCAAGGATAGCCCGTCGGGTGTCCCCACAAAGTCACAACGCAAAGAAGCGAAAGAGGCCGTCGAGCAACGCTGCGAAGTCGAAACGGCGTCTGGCAAGTATCGCCGCATGCAACAGTTTCCACTGCTTTGGGACTACGCAAACGGACTGCTGTACTTTGGAGGGTCGGTCGGAAACTCCAGCGCGTATTGTACCGATCTACTCGAGCGGACATTCGAAATCGAACTGCGTCGCCTCGGCGCGGGTGTAATCGCACAAGACTGGGCCGTTGAAGCCGATCGCTACGCCGAAATCGATGGACTGTCGCCGATCAGCTTCTTGGATGGCGAAACGACGGGCGGCCACGTGTGGGCGAATGAACATTCCAACGCACCCGATTTCTTGGGCAACGAGTTTTTGATGTGGTTGTGGTGGACGCTTGAGAATGAATCCGACACGATCACACTAGCGGATGAGACGGAAGTCACATTGATGTTGGCAAAGACTTTGTCGCTGGAGTGCCCGATGGGCGAGTCCGGGAAAGAAACGATTTCGTCCGAAGCCCCGGTCAAGCTGCCCGAAGCCATGCAAGCCGTCCGCTCCGGCAAGTTGCCCCGCAAATCGGGGATGACGTTGGTTCGCGACGGACGCACGTTTGATCTGACCCTTCAAGCCGAAACGTTCGGCATCAGCGGCGCGAAGATTCACCTGGACGAGGACGAAGAATTCGATGACGAAGACCGCATCGACGCCATCCGAACGCTGGGTGAAACGGTCGACGGTCTCTTCCACGTCTTCTGTGACCGTCGAAGTAGCGATGCCTGGATAAAGGACATCAAGAAGATCACGAAATGGTTGAACGTCTCGGACCGTTCCAACCAAAAAGCGGCGGCGTAACACGTCGCCCGACGCCACGGCTGAACCACGAGCAGCCGTGGCGTTTTTTATTGCGCACTGCAAGCGGAACTCTCGTACGTTCGATGACACTCCATCGATTCTAAGCAGGTTGCCCGGTTTCATGCGGCATACCGCCGAAACGGCAAATATGGGTCGGCTACGGCGTTGCCCTCTGGGAGAGTCGGACCCGATCACAGCACGGCAATCAAGGACAATCGCGCATCAAAAAGATCGGCGATGCGGGTAGACTGAGTTGAACATCAAGTAATTCCTCGCACGTAGAACGATCGTAAATAGGTAACCCTTCGTGAAATTTGTAAGTATCAACCCGGCCAACAACGAAACCATCGAGGCCTTCGAAACACAGTCAAAAGTCGAGACGCTTGAGTTGGTGAAACTTGCCGATCAGGCATATCGGTCTTGGCGAACGACGACCTTTGACCAACGTAAAGAGGTGGTCATTGCGTTCGCTAGTCTGCTCAGGCAACGTGTCGACGATTTGGCTCAGATCATCACTCGTGAGATGGGGAAACGAATTTCTGAGAGTCGAAGGGAGGTCGAGTTTTGCGCCCAAATTGCTGAGTTTTATGCAAACGGTGCGGAATCGTTTTTGGCGAACCAGCAATTGGAGACCGCTGATGCAGACGTCTTTATTCGATTCGAACCGATCGGAGTTCTTTTGGGGGTGATGCCTTGGAACTATCCCTTTTATCAGGTCACTCGATTCGCTGCACCCAACATCATGGCAGGAAACGCAGTGATGGTGAAACACGCAGAAAATGTTCCCAGGTGCGCTCAGGTCATTGCAGATTTGTTTGATGAATGTCGACTGCCCAGCGGTGTCTACACGAACCTCTTTATTCCAACCAGTTTTGTCGAGGCGATCGTTTCCGACATACGAGTTCAAGGTGTCTCACTAACGGGAAGCGAGCGAGCGGGTGCGGCCGTTGCTTCGCTGGCTGGCAAGAATCTGAAACGTTCCGTTCTGGAACTTGGGGGAAATGATCCATTCATTGTCTTAGAAGACGCCGACATGGATGCGACAGTCGAGTTTGCCGTGAAAGGAAGAATGGCGAACACCGGTCAGTCGTGTGTCGCTGCGAAACGCTTCATCGTCGTCAAATCGGTTGCCGATGAATTCCTGGCAAAGTTCAAACAAGCGATGTCCGTGTTGAAGATCGGTGACCCGATGGACGACGATACGACCGTTGCACCTCTGTCGACGGAACAAGCGGCGGTTGCGTTGAGCGAACAAGTGCAAGCGTCGGTTGACGCCGGTGCGACGGTTTTGCTGGGTGGCGATCGTCCGGCGAGGCCCGGTGCTTATTTCAATCCGACGATCTTGACCGACGTCACGCCTGGGATGCCGACCTATGACCAAGAACTCTTTGGTCCGGTAGCCACGGTTTATGTTGTTGATGACGAAGAAGCGGCAATTCAATTGGCCAACGATTCCTCGTATGGTCTAGGCGGAAGCATCTATACCCGGGACATTGATCGTGGCCAACGCATCGCCGAGAGAATCGAATCGGGGATGATCTTCATTAACCAACCCACCACATCGCAAGCTGATCTACCTTTCGGTGGCGTAAAGAATTCTGGCTATGGCCGAGAGCTTTCGCATCTCGGTATTTTGGAGTTTGTGAACAAGAAGCTCGTTCACTTGGGATCAAAGGGTTCTTGACTTAGGATCGAGCGGTTTTTTAGTGTCGTCTTTCGCTCCGCGAAAGCAACGCTTTAAGATCGGGCGGTAAATAAGTGTACGATGGGCACTCTTGCCCGTCGCGAACATCTCGGGAAAAAATGCCCGAGTTACGACAGTTATTTCCCGCTCGATCTTTAGCATCGCGTGAACATCAAGTGGCGTAAGCTTCCAGCTTGCGGTCGGCTGAAATCGCAAGCTAGAAGCTTACGCCACTGCCTACGCCGTCTTGGCTCGCAACACTGCGGCATCGATTGCAGATTCAAGTGCCTGCATCGCTTCATGGAGTTGCGCGTCGCTTATCACCAGTGGCGCAAGCAAACGAAGACACGAACCGTAAAGCCCGGCGCGAATCATGATCAAACCACGCTGGAAAGCTTCTTCGACGATCAGCGGTGGTAGCACCGAATTGGGTTCTTTGGTTTCTCGATCCGTAACAAATTCCAGCGCACACATCGCACCGATGCACCTGACGTCTCCAATGGCAGCGTGCTTTGCCTGCCACCGACGGAAGTAATCCAGTGTTATCGCGCCGATCTCGTTCGCGCGGTCTGCCAAATTGTTTTCGCGCATGTAATCGATCGTTGCCACTGCACCGGCGCACGCCACGGGGTTGCCGCCGAATGTTGAACCAAGTCCTCCGACGTGCGGTTTGTCCATCACCTCAGCCTTTCCGGTGACTGCCGCGATGGGCAATCCCGACCCAATGCTCTTGGCCATGATCACCATGTCGACATCCCACTGGGTACCACAGCCCGGCGTGTGCTCGATCGCGAACATTTTTCCGGTGCGGCAAAATCCGGTTTGCACCTCGTCGCTGGCCAACAAGATTCCGTATTGGTCGGTGAGTTCGCGTAGGGCTCGCATGTATGCGGGCGGTGCTGGGATAAAGCCCCCCTCGCCTTGCACAGGCTCGATGATCACGGCGGCTACACTGGTTGGATCAATCTGAGCTACCAAAGCCTTCTTCAGATCGTTGATTCGAAGTTCGCAGAAATCGTCGGTACTCATCCCACTGGGCTTCTCGCGGTATTCGTAAGGAAACGGCACACGATAGACTTCGCTCGCAAATGGCCCGAAGCCACGTTTGAAGAGGGCGTATTTGCTCGTCATCGTCATTCCCAACAGGCTTCGTCCGTGAAATGCTCCCTCGAACACGATGATGCCTTGTCGACCGGTGGCGTAGCGCGCAATCTTAACCGCGTTCTCGCCGGCCTCGACACCCGAGTTGCAGAGCAACGTCTTTTTGGGGCCGCGGATCGGCACAATCTCATGCAGTTTTTCGTTCAATTGCACCATCGATTCGTAGGTGCCCACGATGTTGCTCAAATGGATCAGCTTATCCACTTGGTCGTGAATCGCTTGCGTGACTTCGGGTGGACAATGACCGGCATTGAGTGTGCCAATGCCGCCGGCTAGATCGATGAAGACGTTGCCGTCGACGTCGGTCACCGTTGCCCCCGAGGCCGAGGCGGCGACGATAGGACACGATCGGTACAGCCCTCGGACCGTGGTTGCATCGCGACGATCGAGAATCGATTGGGCACGAGGACCGGGAATCGGGCCGCTGATTTGAATCGTGGAAGTTGCAAGATTGCTTTTAGGCATAGTGTGAGTTTGAAATCAAGAAGCAGTTGGCGTGGGCGAGTTTGGCAACACGGTAAAGGTTTCCGGCTCGGTCTGGTCCGCTTTCGCGTGGACTCTGCCTAGTCCCCAGATCGCGTCCATCGCACGATCACGAGGCGAAATCACCACCGCGCCGCCAGTCTCTACATCGTAATCGGGAAGCGGGCCATGGCAGATCGAGCTTAATGGGTCTTTCGCGTCAAATTGGTTCAATAGACGCCATAAACCTTGGCGAGAACAATCTTCGCGATGGGTATCAAGCCAGTGCTCAGCCGATCGCAGTCGGCCACGGGTACTATGCACTGGTGCATCGCCGCGAACGGGTTCGATGTTGACCAGTTCCGAGTCTAAGCAATGGTTGGTGTGGGCGAGTGTCGATGCCAAAGTTCGCACCGCGATTCGCGTCGGCGAGCGTTCGACGCTGTATCCGTTACTTTCCGCATCAAGCAAAAGGTAGTGATGCGCACCGGCCACCGGTGCAAGTTTTAGCAGTTCGAGAGCTTCATCGGCATTTCGAGCGCGAAGCATGCGACGCACCACGCTCGTCCACATCACACCGGGGCTCCCGTCCATGGTCACCAGGTTGTTGATCCCGATCGCAAGACCATGCTCGTTGATACCGATCATCGCCGGACAGCCGGTAACGGTGAATACCACCGTGGCAGGTTGATCGGTCGATCGTTGGTCCAGCACGCGAATGTACGGAGTCGCCGAAGTGTGCATGTCCCAAGTTTGCGCAAGCAACGGCAGTCTATCGGCGGACGTACTGGCAGCCACCAACACCGCGGTGCATTGACCTGGATCGTTCACTGGACCTTGCGACGAGCTATTCAACGCCGCACCGCCACGCAACGCGTCAACAAAATCGGTGAACCCACCTGTCACCAACAGATCGCGTGCTGGCACATCGGCAGCATCGGCGATGCCCTCAAGCTCAGCCGTCGTTTGGGTGTCGTAACGTTTTTGGTGTTCCCAGCAGGCCTCTGCCAAAGCTTCTGGGTTCACGCGATTGATGCCGTCCCCGATCCAAAAACGGTCATGGCAAAGCCGCATCCGCTCTTCGGTTAAAGCCTGGATTTCGCGTCGAAATACGGTGCCATGTGCGCGGCCCATCGCGGTCGCGTCACCGACAAGGGTTAGTTTCTCGATGGCAGGCATGATGTGTGATCCAGACGAGGAAAGGCCAGACAAAAACTTGTATATCGTGAACGACTCATTCGTTGAAGATTCGTCCAATTGAACCCCAATGATAGTTCGGTAAACTCATTTATAAACGTCATAGATTGCGGCTAATCGCCCAAACGCTGTTCGTTGTTCGCCACCTTTTGGGTGGCAGCGTCCAATGCCGCATTCACTTCGTCCTCGACAATGAATGCAGGCATGAAAAAGATCACAGTTGCGAATTACAAGCAGGATAAGTTTTACGAAAAGGCCGTGGGGGCGATGGCAGCGGTGCTCCAGCGGCAGGAGTCTGTCTCGCCGATTGATGTGATGCTACAAATGGAGAGGTTGACGCCGAAACAAATCGAGGACTGGCGATTCGCTAGAATTGCGTTTCTTGAAAGCGTGACGATCGGAGGACTTGGGACGGTGAATCGAATCCTTCGGTTGATCGGTTTTCATGCACATGATTTGAACCTGATCCCGTCGCATACCGTTTATCGCAAATGGGGCAAAGGCAAGAATCGAATTGTGCTGCGGTTTTCAAAGTTTGGGGATCCGAATTTGGAGGCAGCATGGTCGCGGCACTACACCTGCCCAAAGCGCAGACGCGAACTCAAACAACTCAAAGTAAGCACGGACGAAACAAGCAGTAAGGATTCGCTGTAGAAAGCGACTGCCCGATGCGTTCTAAGTCGGACGAACGTAAGATTGCAATGTGCTTCATTTGTTTTTGCCAGTTGTGTATGGACGCTAGCACGCAAAGAGTTGCCGATGCTGTCTTATCACGTCATGCCCTATCCGCCTGACTGGACCATCCGAGCGACGGCCACCCACTACCACCCCCTCGGGTTGGCAGATAACCAGGCCCGCATCGCTACCACATCCATCGCACGCCCGCCAATCCGGTTTGGAAAGCGGAACGTGTGTTGATGTTGCCTTGGTAGGCGAGAGTGAACTGTCCGCCGAGCAGGAAACCCCAATCCAGTTGTCCGCCCAACGATAGCCAATCGCGGTCGACCGAAGCACTCTCGACCGAGTACTGATTCGTTATCGCGGCCGAGCTTAGCAGCGTTTGCGCTTGTCGATTATCGTCAAAGAACTCATGCAACCATCCGACACGAACTTGGGTTGTTGCAGGACCAAGTGCCGTCGGGTTCGATTTCGAAAGTGAGAATCCGACCATGCTGCGAAGTGAATTGTCGTCGATTCCGTTGACGTTCAAATTAAAGTCCGATCCACCGGTTTCAGCCGCAGAATCGAGATCAACGCGGATGCCTTGCAACGAAACAAAATTCAACCACATCGTATCGTACGAACCGTGCGCGAGGCCGCACTCGACATAACCGAATTGGTCGGTTCCATCGAGACTACTCGAAGCCTGACTGTCGGCGGTGAACACATCGGTGGATCTTTTGACATCGTGGTCTTGGTATCCGAAACCACCGGCGCCCAACACGTACACCACATCGCCGGCATACTGAAGCGTTCCGCCGAGTCGATACGATTCGGATTCGGCCGTTTGATCGGAACCGCGTATTGACATGTCAGAACTCGAAACTTGGGCGAAACCATGCACGCCAAGGCCGTTGGCACTCAACCAACCGGTACCAAGTTCGATCCCACCAACGGATTGGCGATAGCCAAGCGTCGAACAACGATCTTCGTTCGCACTCATGGTCATTCCGAATCCGCGTACCCACGGTGTCTGGCGTCCAATCGAATCCGGGTTGCTGCGTTGCAACAACACCCGGTCGCGGACGGAGTGCAGGTTGTTTTGGATCTGGTTGATCTCTCCGTCGACGAGTGATGGATAAATCGTCCCCGAGATTTGATTGACTGCGCGATTGACCAGATCGGTGGAACCACTACGAAGTCCGGCAATCGTGGTCATCTGATCAACGCTTCCCTCGACCTGAAGTCTGTCGAATTCCATGGCCGCCACCGTTTGGTTGCAACCCTCGACGACTGCGGCAAAAGTAAGGCCGTTATCTTGGACTACTAGCTGAACATCGCTAGGGTTCGCTGCGATGGTCGCTTCCAAGAACGGATTCGAGGGCAACGCGAATGTGTCCGCTGCGTTTGCGAAGACACCCGTGACGGACGTCGCCGAGTTGATGACGGTGAACGCATCGCCGGTTGCATAGTTGGATCCGACAAAGTTCGGTCGCAACGTTGAGTCCGTGATCGTGACGTTTCCGGAGGCATCAATCAAGTCGCTTTGACCAGGAGTGCCGCCGACAACATCAACTGCGATCGTCGAATGGGTCGCATCCAGTGTGCCGACGATATTCAACGTCCCAACGACACCATCGGTATCGGTATCGCCGGGAGCGATCGTTCCCTCGACGACCAGATTCGCAGTGATTGGATCGGTATCACCGAACAGGGTTCCAGCGGCCGAGACATTCACGCCGGCACCGACACTGGTGACTTGGAATTCCCCAAGGTCAACGGCTGCACCGTCGACGGAGACCGCGGAATTGCCATTCAGATCGATCACCACCGCTGCGACGTCCGAATTGGTGAACGAAAGGTCGTTGGTGATATCCGGCAAATTGCTAGCCAGCGTGATCGTTCCGCCACCGGAAATGTTGAACACGACCCGGTCGCCCGCGACGGCGGTCGTGACTGCCTCGCGAAGTGAACCCGTTCCCGAATCGGCAAGCGTCGTCACCTCGATATCCGCAGCAATCGAGGTCGCGGGAATGGATAAAACAAACCCGATCGAGCAAATCAGCCAACCGACTCCGCGAAGACGGCAGGCGTTTGAAAGGATGCGTAGCGAATCGATTTTAGCTAGTTTGCGGGTCATCCGGCCTGTTTCTCCAATCGGGGTAGTACCGATCATCGGCCTGGCGCTAAGGTCTTCCCCAAATCAATCAAGGTTCCGCCAACAGAAGCTGTCACTACAGGCGTTGCAGCCGCCATGACCGTCATAACCGTCAAATGCGTCAACGTCGCTCATGGATCAACTCGCCCCGATTTCTTTGGCATGCTGGCGAACCTTGGGTTGCGTTGCCTTGTCAGGGTTCAGACTCACGAACCGCGTGACGTTCCTTGGGGCAGTGATTTCTCTTTTTGGCAAGAGCCGATGACGAACGATTTGACGCGCATCTCGGTCGCCGACCTGAACTCGGCCGAGCATGCACGTGCCGTCATCGAGATTCTTGACAATTACGCACGCGATATTACCGGCGGCAACGCGCCTTTATCCGATCATGCCAAGACGAACCTTATAGAGCAACTCCGCAAGCGATCCCATTGCTGCGTCATTCTAGTTTGGACGAATGAGATCCCGGCCGGCTTGGCGATTTGCTTCGAAGGTTTCTCTACCTTTGCATGTCAGCCAGTCCTGAACATACAGGACTTCGTCATTTCACCCAACTTTCGAGGCCGGGGGCTGTCGCACGTGCTACTTGAAAAAGTCCAAGACGTTGCAGTCCAGCGAAAGTGTTGCAAACTGACACTCGAAGTGCTGGAAGGGAATCAAATCGCCAAACATGTTTACGACAAGTTCGGTTTCCAGGGCTACCAATTGGATCCGAAGATGGGACACGCAGTGTTCCTCGAAAAGTCGCTTGCAAACGTTGAACCGTAAATTTGCAATCGGTTCACCCATTCGCGACTGGTCAAACGCTTCGCGAGCGTTATGGCGCCGCGGACCAGTCGGTGATTCCGATGGTTTTGAGATACGGATCGGCCAATCGACTTTCGTTGGCAGTGCCGAGCGCTTGATATAGATTCCAAATTGGCTTTTTGCCGAGCGGATCGGTTGGGTCGTCGGGGTATTTTCGAAGCCCAATCCGTAACTTTCCTTCGCCGTGGTTGTCGATCCAGTTGTGGTAGTGCCACATTTGGATCGACTCAAGCGGTAAGATCTTTTTCCAGGCGAAAGCCATTCCGGCTGCTTGATCCATGAGCGATTTTTCGGAATAGTCCGGCGAATTGAATCCGTTCTCGGACAGATGAACAGGCCTTAGCTCGCCACCGAAACGCATTTCGGGAAGATGCATGTAAGCATCCAGTACTTCGATGTTCTTGGGGGTGATCTTCTTGGTATCGAAATCGCTTGTTGCTTGGTCGTCTTCCCATGTCCGCGGCTTCAGCAGGCTTTGCGGATAGGGATGGTGTGCCAATCCCCAGGCAAAGTCACCTTCGGCGGCACAGAACTTCGTCAACAATTGCAGCAATCGTTTGGACCCATACCACTTTGGCGTTCCCGCATCGGCCCAATGGTGCGTCAATGAAATGAACGCGCGGGCGTTAGGGTCGTATTGGCGAGCGATCATGTGCGTCAACCGCATCGAACGCTGGTACAGATCCATGTACTCGATCGCGGACTTATCACCTGCGTTCGTCCACTCGTATCCCGCATCGACTTCGTTGTGAATGATCCAGTGATGAACGCGTCCGAATTTTCCGTCGGGCCGCGACCATCGCTCTGCGATCAGATTCATGATCGCACCATAGGCATCGACTCCGCTTGCCGACGTCACGTTGGGCATGGCGAACGTGCCATCGGAGTTCGCATCGGGATGACCGATCGTCTTCAAGACTTCGCTGGAGTGTTTGGCCGGATTGCCGACCAACAAGATCACCGAAACCATCAAGTCGCTTTCGGCAGCAGCAATCAATCGCTGATCCATCGCATGCAGTTGTCGATTGTCGGCGTGATAGGTGCGCCCCTGCCATTGAAACGGCGTGGTCGATTGTCCGGGCTCCAAGGCGATGAGCGAATGGACCATCAAGTTGATCGTCACGCCTGCGACACCGAGTTCTTCGAGTTCGTTGGCCAACTTCGGGACAATGTGCCAACCGCCGAGCCCCTTTTTAGATCGCGGATTGGCTGCGGGAAGTTCGGGGGAACGGCATCCAATGGTGTCGGCATACCGAGCATGCGAAATGGCGACGGTTTCCTGGTCCGTCTCGCGCACCAACTGCCATCGGGAAACGATGCGATCGTAGTCTCGTCCTTCGCGCAGTCGATTCCTTGGCGTGGTCACCACGAAACTGCCGTCGTCACCGACGGGAACGTCCAGCAACGTCGCGAAAACATCCGCGTCACCAAGCACTCGATCCATCGGAATGTCCGCCAGCCGAACTCCATCGGTTACGGATCGAACGGTTCCTTCAATGGTCACGCTCGCGTCATCCACCGCGACGCGAGTAATCGTGTCGGAGAACGTAGCATTCAGATATCGATCAAGCGACCGTGTTAACACAGCCCCCATAACTCGAGTCGCCTGCGCCGCCGGAGCAGCAGACGCGGATTCCCGGCGCGAAAGGGCGAACAAAATGACAATCAGTGCAGTCAGAAACTGCACTGCCCTAGACGGGTTTCGCATGGCGGATCATCGCTGGACGGCAGGTGGGATAGGCGGGACGGAACGTGCATACCGATTTTGCATACCGATCGTGGGTACGGGCAGTGCCATCATGGTTGGCGCAAGAATCGGCGTCCGCTGTGACTCTGTATTTAACAAGAAAATGCGAGCCGGGATAACCCAAGGTACGATTGTGCCGGTCCTACCGTCCCCGCGTCGAATATCGCCCAGGGATGATGATTCGACCGTTGGCTAATTCACGGTGCTGTCGTAAATGATCGTGTTTGCCCAGGAATCTTTGTTCTGGGCGATGAACTCTTGGTGACGATCGGATACTTGGTAGGCATCGTGGGCGGGACGATCCGCGAAAACCATGTGTAGCGAGACATCGAAATCGCCGTTGACTGGCCGAGCGAGTTCTTTGTCGCGAACGCCGACCGAAAAATCGACCACTCCGTCATGTTCGTCCAAGTACTTATGCGCATCGCTGATCAAATGTTCAACGGCGGCGTTACTGCGATCTTTTAGCGTGAAGAAAACGTGGTGGGCGAGGTTGGGCATTCGAGTATGTCTTTTCGAGTTCAGGGTCATGGGTGTCCGTCCAATGTACGGGCCTCATAGCTTGGCTCAGTTCGAACGGCAAATCAACACGGTTACTTTTCTAACGCACATCCAGGGTGATCGGGTGAAAGGGGACGTGGCGGATCGCGGCCCCGCCGTTGTAAAAATCAATTTCTTGAAGTCGGTAACCGAGCATCCGCCGGTGCGTGTGCCCGAACACGACACGCTTGATGCCAATCGTTTGTTCGGTCGGTTGCCGGTTCATCCATCGAATCAGTCGTCGGCAAGTATTACGTTTGCGGTGACCAGCGATCGCAGCGGCCCTGTGAACTCGGGCGTGGACCGCAACGTCGTACACTCGGTTTGCCAACTTGCCCGCGACGGGTTTGTCGTGCCACTTGTGTCGGTAACGTGTGAAAGCGTCTGCCGTTCCGTCACCCTCAATCACGTCGCCGTGAAGCCAGAGCGTATCGCCAATTCGTACACACTCCAGATCCGAAGTGAATCGATCGCGAACGGACGACCACTGGACCAAAGCGTCGTGAAACGCCAAATGCGAGTCGTGGTTTCCGTTCAGATACACAAAATGCTTTTTCGGAAACATCCGGTACCATCGATCGAGCCACTGAAGTGCCGTGGCTACCGATGCGTCGTCGTCGCCAACGCGACTCCATCGAAAATCGAAGAGGTCGCCACCCCAAATGCAGATATCCGCGTCGTCGATCACCCGCTCGATACGACCATGGTGCGTGTCCGCATTCGACCGACCGCTTAACCAATGCAAATCTGAAACGAACGTGACTCGCTGATTCTCTCGTCCGATTCGCTGCGACGCCGATTCCAAAACTGTGATCATTAAGTTGGCCCAATCTACGTCAAGCTTGCCAATTCCCGCGGACTTACGTCGAAGCGTACTATACGCATAAAGTCCGACGGCGGCTAAAATCCGTCAATCCATCGAACGATCGGATGGCGGACGGATTCTACGAACACAACCCTGCGGAATAATGTTTTGATCGATGGCCCTGAAAACGATGGCCCTGAAAACGATGGCCAGACGGCGGACAGCCATAAACCGACTCTCACATCGCCACGCCGGTTGCGTCGAAGCCTAATCGCGCTGGCGATCGGGGTGGTCGCGATTGTCGCAGCACAGTCAATCGCGACGACGACGGATCATCAGCACGCCAACACTGCTTGTTTCGTCATTGGTTTGATAACGCTGATTTACGGGTTGGTCCAGTTGCATTTGTCGGCGTCACGTCGCGGACGACGCTATGTCGTACCGGCGACGATCGCCGTAGTCCTGGCGGGAATCTTTTCGCTCGTTCGATTCGATGGTTTCAGCGGCGAAATGGTACCGCAGTTTGCCTTTCGGTTTGACGAAGGGATGGAACTGGCTGATTTGGACGCGGAGTCTTCTGACATTGCCCTGGACGACTCGGCCGAGGCCAATGCAATTGCGAACTCGACAAACTTTCTTGGAACCGATCGAAACGGCATCATTGAGAAACGCGCCTTTGCGGTGCCTGAGTCTGCCGGCGACGTCGATATTCTTTGGAACCAGGGGATCGGCGAAGGTTGGTCGTCGTTCGCAGTCGCCGGTGATCGGGCGGTCACCTTGGAACAACGCGGCGAAATGGAATGCTTGACGTGTTACCGGCTTCGTGATGGCAAGCTACTGTGGATTCAATCGGCCGCAACTCGCCACGAAAACGCGCTCGGGGGCACTGGGCCGAGATCGACGCCGACCATCGATTCTGGCCGTGTCTATGCCCAAGGCGCAACGGGTAAGGTTTGGTGCGTTGACTTGTTCAGCGGTGACGAGATCTGGAAACTCGATTTGTTGGAGGTCGCCGGTTGGACGAA
Organism: Rubripirellula tenax; assembly: GCF_007860125.1. Lineage (NCBI taxonomy): Bacteria > Pseudomonadati > Planctomycetota > Planctomycetia > Pirellulales > Pirellulaceae > Rubripirellula > Rubripirellula tenax. The sequence goes on along the minus strand of NZ_SJPW01000006.1, from coordinate 401,271 downwards.
GCTGGAATCGGAAAATGCCATCACCTGGGGTCGAGCAGGTTCGCCATTGATTGTCGATGATATGTGCGTTCTACCGCTGGGTGGACCGGACGAACTAGCCAATTCGGGACGCAGTCTGATCGCGTTGGATGCCAAGGACGGAACAACGCGATGGACCGCCGGCGAAGCACAGATTAGCTATGGATCACCGATGACCATGACTTTGGCGGGCGTCCGACAAATTGTTTCGGTGAACGAAGCGACGGTGACGGGGCATTCGATCGAAGACGGTGCGGTGCAGTGGGAATTCGAATGGCCCGGACAATCCAATGCGGGTGCAAACTGTGCATCGGCCGTTCAGGCTGGAATGAACAGATTCATAATCGGCAAGGGCTACGGCGGCGGCAGCGCATTGGTGGAAATTGACGGTGACAAAACGTCGATGAACGCGCACGCCGTTTGGAGTTCGTCGAGTGTCCTGAAAACCAAGTTCACGCACGCCTGTTTGGGGGACAACGTGGCTTACGCGATCAGCAACGGCTCGTTGGAAGCGGTTAATGTCGAATCATCGGATTCGTATTGGCGGCAGCCTCGCAGCGACCGATTGGGGCAAGGACAGCTTATGCGTGTCGAAGACGTTCTGGTTTGTCAAAGCGAATCCGGGCACGTCGATTTCGTCGATGCCGTCGCCGACGAGTATCGATTGAAACTACAGTTGCCGGCATTGTCGACAAAGACATGGAACGTGCCGACGATCGCCGGAAGGCATATTCTGGTTCGCAACGATCGCGAAACGATCTGCTTTTACATGCCCGAGAAAATTACGAACTAACACCGATGCGAACACAAACCGGTCGACTCACGTTTTTGGGCGGGCAATGACGAAGCGGTCGGCGGTTCGTGAATATTGGTCACCGGCCATTCGACCGATCGTGTCGAGACGTTCGGTGATCGCGCTGCCGTTGTGATCCACGCAGTCGTCTTGAACGTGGATCCAAACGATGCGGCCCAAAACCAGATTGGCGCCGCCGGGGCCACTGCCAATCGCGATCGCCGAATGGAGTTCGCATTCCATGCTTGCCACTGCGGACGCAACCCGCGGCGGTCGAACCAGCGTCGATACCGCCTTGGCGACGTCTGCGAATTCGAACTCGTCTTCCCCCGGCGGAAGTTCGGCCGCGGTTCGGTTCATCGACTCGGCGACCGATTCGGTAACAATGTTGATGACAAATTGACCGGTGCGTTGAACATTGAGCAATGAATCTTTGGGCGTTCCGTCGCGGCGGTTGGCGGGACAGAACGCAAGCGTCGGCGGGTTCGCGCCCACACCGCAAAAGAAACTGAAGGGCGCCAGGTTGGCGATCCCATCGACCGACAACGTTGACACCCACGCAATCGGTCGCGGCGTGATCAATCGCGTCATCCAATCATAGACTTCGCGAGTCGATTTTTCATTGACGGCGAAGTTCATCGTGACAACAAATCGATCATGGTCCGGTGTAGCTTATCCGATCCGCTGACACAAAATTTTGGCAACCAATCGTCGACCGAACTGCCGTCGTAGGCCGTCACGGTAGCGCCCGCTTCTCTTGCAATAACGATCCCCGCAGCGGCATCCCACGATGCAACACTGGTCGCCCAATAGGAATCCAAACGTCCCGCTGCGACGTAGCAGAGATTCAGTGCGCAGCTTCCCAGTCGCCTGAGCGATCGACACCGCTCTAGAACCTTCAAGAATCGCTCGACTTCGACGTCGTTGCTTTTGACGCCCGCCGGAAACGAGCAGGCGACCAATCCGTCGCTGAGGTCGCTGCAGCCGCTCGAACGAATCGGCTTTCCGTTGCAAAAGGCGCCTTGTCCGTCGATCGCCGTGAACAGTTCGTCGGTGACCGGATCCAAGATGACTCCCAGCCGCATCCTGCCCCGCTCGAACAAACCGATCGATACCGCGAACGACTGCAATCGATGGACATAGTTGACCGTACCATCCAGTGGGTCCACGACCCAACATGGCGGCGCGTCAACGTCTCCGTTTCGAACCGATTCCAGCGGTTCATTTTCGCCTTCTTCTTCGCCAACGAAGGCATAGCCGGCGAAGGCATCCATCAAAATGGCGCGAACGGCTTTCTGTGACGCCAAGTCGGCATCCGTGACCAAGTCTTTCGGCGCTTTTTCGCGGACGACTCGATCGTCACGGCGCGACATCAATTCGGCAGCACCGGCGCGAGCAGCTTTCATGGCGACCTGCAGGTGATTCTCGTCCATTACAGATTCAGCCCGTCGTTTTCGATTTCAAGTTGTTTGATTTCTTCCAGCCAGACACGAATGTCGTTGTCGTACTCGGTTGCCATGTCGCCGAGAATCAATTGTCGGTGAAACGCTGCGGCACCCTTTTCCACATGCTCAGCTGCTTCCGCGTTGGGAAAGCGACGGTTGGGATCAGGGGAAATCAAGCCGCCGATGAAGTTCATCAACAGTTCGTTTCGTAGCACGTCGTCCGGTAATACACTGGACAAGTTGGCGGGCAGCTCGCGTTTGGATTGCAACAGGTCTCGCATCTTTGATTTGTGACCGAAGGGGCTGCGGCCCGAGAGCAGTTCGACCAAGACGTATCCGACGCTGGCAAGATCGCTGCGCGGCGTCGCTTCGCGATTCTCAAGCACTTCCGGCGCAGCATACAACGGTGTGCATTCGCGATCGCGCGGCGGGTTGCGATAGTCAATCGCCGATCCCATGTCGATCAGCTTTGCGTGGCCGCTGCGCTTCAGCATGATGTTGGACGGCTTCACATCACCGTGAACGATGCCTTCGCGGTGCAGCGCCGCAAGCGCCGCCAAAATTTCGCGGACGATGGCGACCGCAACGCCGGCCTTAAAGCGAGACTGCTCGGCGCCTTCGGTCAAAATCACTTCGTTGATGTAACGCCACCGTCGGTTGCTGACATGACTCTGCAGAAGATGCAGGCATCGGGGCGACATCAATTGGCGAAGGTCGTAGCCGTCCACCCATTCCATCATCATGATCCGAACACGTTCGCGCTCGAAGAAGTTCTGAACGTCCAGCAGGTTGTCGTGCTGTATCATCGCCACGCGGGCAGCAATCGAAGCAACTCGCTGCATCGCTTCGGTGTAAGCCGCGGCACCGTTGTATCGTTCCGGCGAAAACACTTTCATCGCGACGGGAACGGTGAACCCGTCCGTACCACGATATTCCGTCAGATAGACTTCGCCTTGGCCTCCACGACCCAGAAGCCGAAGCATGTGATGGTGGCCAGTCCAGCTGACTTTTCCTTCCAGCCCCAGCCGACTGTACGCCGCGATCAGCTTCGGATCCGCAACCGCGCCAAGCGCCCCTTCGGCCGTGATCGTCGGGTTCGGTTCGAAGCGAGTCGTGGATTGCATGTTTGGTTCGTCCATCCTTGATTTGCACATTCGTTCGCGACATGGCGATAGGTGTTCGTGTGACCATACCGCCGAGTAATTTTACTCGTAGAAACGGGATTGGGGAACATCAGCGGTTTCGAGCACAGTCTAGCCGCTGGTGGCGGTCGTGATGTGGCTAGATTCCGTTATTCACGTCCGAAGACGAATCATATCGGTCCGTAAGATGCCGTCAGAATCGGCGAGCTGTTACGGCATCGTTCCCCAAGTGGGCTCGGCCGACAACCAAGGCGACCGCTGCGCCGGCAACGAAACCGCCGATATGGGCCCACCACGCGACTCCACCGGACCCGCTGGCGGCCGACGAAGCAATCCCGCTGTAGGTTTGCATCAGAAACCAGATGCCAAGAAAGACAGGCGCCGGCAGAACAAATATCTGCAAAATGATAAAGATGGGCAGAACCGCTTGGACTCTTGCGTGTGGGTACAGCCACGCGTACGCACCCATCACACCGGCGATCGCGCCGCTGGCCCCGATCGTTGGAATCGGGCTCAACGAATCCGTCGCGTAGTGCGCCAACCCCGCCGCGACACCGGTGCCCAAGTACATCATTGCATAGCCTACGTGGCCGAGTCGATCTTCGACATTGTCGCCGAAGATATAGAGGAACCACATGTTGCCAATGAAGTGCATCCATCCACCATGCAAAAACATGCACGTGAACATCGTCATCCACGGTGGAATGGTTGCCGGTGCCAAAACGTACTCTTGGTTCACCAGTTCGACGCCGACTGGCGTGCGAACTTGCGTTACCTGAGTCAAAGAGGCAACCGCCGTGGGGTCCGTCAAGCGCAGCGGGACCATTCCAAACGATTCGGCGATCGTGCCCGCGGGCTCGGCCAACTGCATCGCGAATGCGACGGCGCATACGGCAAGGATTGCGTAGTTAACAAACGGTGTCGTGCGGCTAGGAATGTTGTCGCGTAGCGGAATCATAATGGGGGTTCAAAGAAACGCGACCGGCCATGCCTCATGCATCCCGGTCGCGAATCACTGCAAACGTGTAAAGAACAAGACAGATCCATTGTCTTCAAGATCACACGTGACTCAAAGAGTAAAAGCAGAAAAGAGAGGGTGACATCCATGTACGCAAGTAGAAACTTGCCGGTGCAATCCGTTTTTACCACCCCTCGAAGTAAGGCTGATCGCGTCCCTTGCGATCGTCCGTTGGCGATTCAAATCATTTGAATCGCCGATGGTCGGTTTTTGAAAACAACTCAGTAACTCAAAGTTGTTCTCGGCGTCGGCCGGCCTAAGACGGCCTTCAGCACCGGTGTCAGGTGCGGGCCCAAATAGAAAGGTTCGGCGGAGACTGGTTCGCAAAAACGGCAAACCGTGTCAGCGAGAATTTGATGGATGCTAGAACTTGTTCGTTACCCGAACTTTGCATCGCACACACTCCAAAAAGTTTCGAAAAGGGAGACAAACTTTTCCGGCCGGTCGGTCTCGTCAGTCACTTGGATCGGTGGAGAATGTGGCGTCGACAGAATCAAATGTCAACAACAATCTGACCCAACATTTTCATTTCGCATCGAAGCCTCGACCGAAAGGCAACGAAATACGGTGCTACAATCGACGAAAATATTTTTTCGCAGTAGCGGTTCGCGGCAATGGCTCAACGCTGCCGTGCGAATCGTTTATCCTGATGATCCAACGAAACGATTTTTGATGTCTTCCGACAAAGTTGAACTGCACGTGTCTGACTCCGCCGGTCTTACAGAATCGAGTGTCACACATTGGTGGAGCAACGAATTCGTGGACGCGATGATGGCGCGATTGGGCCCGTCGGCATGCCGCAAACTTTCGATTTACCGCTTGCCTGACAATTTTTGCTTGTCGGTGATCGTGCCGGTTTTCGACGAGCATGAAACGATCGCAAGCGTCATCATGCGATTGCGCGAAACGGGGATGCCGATGCAGATCATCTTGATCGACGACGGCAGCCGCGACGGCACAGGTGGTGTGATCGACGGATTCGACGGTGATGCCGACATCGTCGTTCGACACCATGAAAAAAACATGGGCAAAGGTGCGGCGATTCGAACTGGCATTCAAGCAGCCACCGGTGACGTCATCGTGATTCAGGATGCCGATCGTGAATACGATCCGTCGGACTTTCGTTCGTTGTTACAACCAATTGTGGCGGGCGAGTCGGACATTGCCTACGGAACCCGCTATGGGCACTGCGATCGGTCTCTTTCGCCATGGTGGCATCAAGCCGTCAACAATGCACTGACACTGCTGGCCAGCGTTGCAGTGGGCATCCGGCTTAGCGATGTCGAAACGTGTTACAAGATGGCGTCGCGGAAGCACTTCGAAGCCGTCTTCGACGATTTGAAAGAAGACCGATTCGGAATCGAGATCGAACTGACGGCGCGTTGGGCGCGGCGAGGGCTGCGATTCACGGAGCGACCCATCCGGTATCACCACCGGTGGTACGACGAGGGAAAAAAGATCGGATGGCGCGACGGGGTTAGCGCGCTTCGATGCATCGTGAAGTACGGGTTATTCCGGCGATAAAACGCTTGTCGGACGGCAAGTTCCATCTCTGACGCTCGCCCGCGAAAACCGCGTGAACTTGCGAAGTGAACAAGCGTTCGGGTTCTCGAAAATCTTTCGCCCGAATTTGCTTGACTTTGTCGTCGTCACATCGATACGCTGACGGCTTGGCAACATCTCTTCTCTCATCTGCCCTCGCCAAAGTTTGAGTCCGTCGGGCACCATTCAAGGAGGCAAACCAACGATGTCGATCACCAGCACGGCAATTGCGGTCGCGGTCAATCCCGCATTTTTGCAAGAGATCAAAGACAGCAACCCTGACCTATGGTCCGCAGCCGAAGATCTACGAAATACCTGCCGGATGCAGGGTGAATCAACAACCGTTTTGAACCGACTTACGCGATTGCTGGATAATCTAAGGGACGCGATCGCGTTGCAGTTTTCGCTCGAAGAATCATACGGCTACATCGCCGTTGCTGAGCCACAGAATGAAGACTTGGCCCGAAAAGCTGCAGCCGCCCAGGCCCAGCACGGACCGCTGTATCTGCGGATTAGCGATCTGGCGGAACGGGCCGAGGAGTTGCAGTATCGCGGATTTGAACCAGAATGTTTCAATCGCTTGGTTCATGACGCGATCGAGTTTGACCATTTGTGGAGCAGCCACGAGCAGCTAGAAGCCGATTTGGTGGACATGTCACTGAGCCGGCAAGCATTCGGTTGATGCCGGCCTCGAACCCCATCACCTCGATCGATGGCGGAGTACGCGTCGCGCGAAAGAACCGCGAAACACAAGCCTCGCAAAAACGGATAACGAAAGATGCTTAACGTATCGAATAACAAGCCGATGGAGATCCTCTTGGTTGAGGATGGCTGGACAGACGCTCGCGTTACGATCTTTGCACTTCGCCGCAGTCGTGTGCACCACCGTTTAACGTTGGTGCGGACGGTTGGCGAAGCGATCGCGTTCCTTCGCCGCGAGGGCGTCTTCGCACGAGCGCCACATCCCGACCTCCTGTTGCTTGATATGATGTTGCCCGATGGTTCGGGGTTGGACGTCCTAGCAGCAACCCAGTCGATGACGGATGACGAGTCCAACCACTGCGGACCAACGACCGTTGTCTTGACGGCATCGCGCGATGCCGATCTTCGTAAGCAATGCGACGAGCTAAAGGTTCACGACTACATGCGCAAACCGGTTAGCGAAGAAGACTTCATGCGAGTCGTGCGCGATCATAAAAAGTTGATGATCCACTCGACACCGATTCTGGAATCCGTGTTGAGCTAGCGCACGACGGATGAACCGTGGGTAGCCTTCAGGGCAAGTCAGTTTTTCTGACTGAAAACGTGAGTTGTCCACGATCGCCGATCTGAACCGTTGACGGGTGAACGCCTAATCTATACACTCAGGTGCGGATTCATTCGCTTCGAATTGCATTTGGCCGCGGCCCACGTGACGGTACCCATGAAGTTTCCCGCGCATTTCATCGTTGGGCTGATCGTGCATGCCGCGTTCGCCGCAAGCGGCTGGTCTCAATTGAACTTAACGATCGAGATCGACAAGCCGCCGATTCGATACGTCACGACGGAGGCGAAAAATCGCATCAGTCGCTTGATCGAAGGCGTCGACGCCGGCGTTATTCAGCTTCAATACGACTCCGAGAGCGGCTATCTGCGATCGCTGCTGGCGGAGCTAGAGATTCCGATTTCGTCGCAAACGCTGGTCTTTTCCAAAACCAGTATGCAGGTGCAATACATTTCACCTCGAAACCCGCGTGCCGTATTCTTCAACGACGACACCTACGTCGCTTGGATCCGTGGCAGCTCTCTGATCGAGATGTCGACAACGGACCCGAAGCTGGGCGCGGCCTTCTATACCGTTACGATGAAACCGCTGCGGGCCAAGTTTTTGCGGGTCAACTACGATTGCCTGGGGTGCCATGCGACGTCGATGACCGCGGGCGTTCCCGGCCACACGGTGCGCAGCGTTCACCCAAGTTTTGATGGCAGCGTGAATGCCCAATCGGAATCCTTCGTCACCGATCATTCTAGCCCGTTTAGCCAACGTTGGGGCGGATGGTACGTGACAGGACTGCACGGCGAGATGAGCCACATCGGTAATACATTTCTGCGTGGCAGTCGGATGAACACGGGCAACAATGGAAACCGAGTCCATTTGCGAGACGACTTTGATGGGACGGGTTACCTATCACAACAGAGCGACATTGTTGCTTTGATGGTCTTGGAACACCAAACGCAAATGCACAACCTCATGACCAAAGGCGACTTCACGATCCGAAAACTGATCTACGATCGCAAGAGACGCAAAGAGCGGAGCAGCGAGAACGACAGCGTCGATGAGAATGCCGACGAATGGAATGCCCAGTTGCACTTGGTGGCCCGCGAGATCGTTGACCACATGCTGTTTCTGAATGAAGCTCCATTGACCAGCGCTGTCAAAGGTTCGGTGGTATTTTCTGATGACTTCATCGGACGGGGACCAAAGGATGCCACGGGCCGATCGCTTCGCGACTTCGATGTAGAGACCAGGATATTCAAGTATCCGTGTAGCTACTTGATCTATTCAGATGCGTTCGACGCACTGCAAAAACCGCTACGTGACGAAATCTATCGACAATTGCTAAGTGTGTTATCCGGTGAATCATTGAGCCAGCGTTACCCGCACTTAGACTCGTCGACTCGATCCACCATTCTTGCGATCCTTTCAGAAACCAAACCGGGGCTTCCCCAATGGTTTCATGCGACGGGGCAAAGCCAAGACGAATCTTCGCCAACGGCGATCTTCGAATCAGTCGTCAAATAGTTTCCGCAGCGACCATCCGATTGACACGTTGCCGGAAAAAGAGCGTACCGCAATGTTGCGATCGCTGAGCGGCGATCTGCTATTCCGAACGATGCTGTGGCTGACTTTGGCTGTATGTATCGGCGATGGACACTACTTGTCGTCGTCAACGGCCTTTCGGCAACACTTCCTCAACGTACACCTTGACATGCACGTTCGCATTGTACACCTTTAGGTATAGTTCGCGATTCAGCTGTGATTTGACTGCGCCCCAGACATCAAATTTTTAGGTATGCCGTTTATGTTGAGTGAAAAAACGATCCGGATCGTCAAGGAGATCACCCCATTGGTCGCGGCCAACGCCGAGACCATCACGCGACGGTTTTACGAACGGATGTTCGAGGCGAATCCCGAAGTGAAGGCGTTCTTCAATCAGTCGCACCAGCATACCGGCGGCCAGCAGAAAGCTCTGGCCGGCGCAATTTGCGCGTACTTCACTCACATCGACAACCCTGCCGTGCTGATGCCGGCGGTCGAGTTGATTGCACAGAAGCATTGCTCGCTGGGTATCAAGGCCGAACACTATCCAATCGTCGGCAGCAACCTGTTGGGTGCGATCGGCGACGTGATGGGCGATGCGGCAACACCGGAAATCGTGGACGCCGTTTCCGAGGCGTACGGTTTCCTTGCTGATATTTTCATTGGTCGCGAAAACGCGATCTACAGTGAGCAGGAATCGGCACCGGGTGGTTGGATCGGAACGCGAGCTTTCGTCGTGACTAAAAAAGTTTCCGAGAGTGATGTCGTAACATCGTTCTATTTGAAGCCCGAAGACGAAGGTGCACTTCCGCCGTTCAAGCCGGGTCAGTACATCACCGTTCACATCGACCATCCTCACACGCCGACGTCGCCACGCAATTACAGCTTATCAGATCGAAGCGGCGAACCGCACTACCGGATCAGTGTAAAGCGCGAGGAGCGGTTGCAACCCAATGCGCCGGAGGGATTGATTTCGAATCACTTGCATGACGCGATCGCAGAAGGTCATACGATTCAGCTCGGCCCACCATGCGGTGAATTCACGGTCGACCCGAAAGCTGTCACCAAACCGATTGTTCTGCTAGCCGGTGGTATCGGCGTTACGCCGCTATTGTCGATGGCCAAGTCGATCATCCATGAAAATCCGGAAGCGACGCTGTACTTTCTTCAAGCAGCACGCAACAGCTCGGTTCATGCGTTCGACGATGAACTTCGTCTACTCTCCGCGGCAGGCCCTAACGTAAATACGCGAGTGATCTACGACGCGCCGCTGGCAGACGACGTCCAAAACGGCAAATGCGATGCGACCGGATTCGTGACGACGGAGATGCTTCGTGAGTGGACGCCGTTTTCCGAAGCCGATTTCTACTTCTGTGGGCCCAAGCCATTCATGGAAAATATTCATGCGTGCTTGGCAGAACTTGGTGTGGACGAACATCGCGCTCGATACGAATTCTTTGGACCCAAGCAAGAACTGACGAGCTCTGCGACTGGCTAACCGGTCGAGTTTCAAAGAGGGGGATGTCCGATTCGTTGTTGAAACTCTTGATAGCCTCTCTGGCGAAGACGTAGGAGGTTGGGTTTTACTTTGCAACAAGCTCGACCCAATCACGCTTCGAGAGTTTTCCCTTGATGTTACGTTGTTTGTGGACCAAGCAACGCTGGATCACTGCGTCGGCAAAGCACTCAACCACCGCGCCGCGAAGGGCATCGCTGCCTTCGAGAATGACGTACTAGCGATGCTCGCAGGTGAAAAAACGCTTGACGATTCGGCTCATCAGTTCGCGAGAAACTTCCAGGTTTTCGCTGCTGCCCAACGCAAAGTCCAGGACATGCTTGCGGCCTTCGCTGTCGATCCCCGGTACCACCACGGCCGTCTGATCTTTGCTCAAACGGATGCCGTCAAGCATCAACGCTCACCAAGTGACACCGCGAAGGTCCTTGGCTCGCAGTTTCTCAACGAACTTGCTTCCCGCTTCCTGCCACAGCCGCGAAACATTCGGCATTTTGGCACCAGGAGAATGCGGCTTGATCTCTTGGACGCCGCGTGTGCTTACACCCGAGACAATCGCTTGGACAATCTGTTCCTGCAACTGCTGAGGATCTTTGGCGACACGGTACGTGGCTAGCTCAACTTCGTGCGTGGGACCGTCACCAGAATTCTGGCGAACTCGAGGCCGAATAACGTCTTCGCGTTCGCCTTCGTAGAGCACGCGACCTGAACTCGATCCGGCACGAAAGTGATCACTTGGCGATGGATTGTGTTTGGGGCCGCAGAGCTTTGTCACCTCGTCGCTATGACTTCGCAGATCATCTCACGCACGTGACCCCGCAAGAAGTCGCGAAAGACTTGTCCGGTTTCAGAGGCCGAAACTTGCCCCAATGATTCCCAAAGACTAGCTTCGTTCATGATGGCCTGCCCGTCGGTTGCCGCCGACGAAAATTGAAAAGTTGCGAAGGGCAGATTCTGCCCTTCGGGAGACCATCTTTCAACAATTATTGGGCGCTTCCTTCGGAATCTGCTAGTGGCCCTACATGAGACTGTCGCTGACCCCCGCGAAGCGGGCCTGACAAAGTTTGGACTCGCGAGAAGATGGCAGTCCACAAGGTTCCGAGGTAAGTCGAGTTCGTCGAATCACTCTCCAAGTCCGCCTCCGGCAAAGTGATGTGGCAAATACAGCAGGAGCAAGAGAACGCCGAATAAGCTTCGGTTGACCTGCAGCTAAAACATTGGCTGCAGTTGGCGTCTGACGACGTCTGCTCCGATGGCTCGCCCGACATCTAGGCCCGCAGTGTTGTCAAAGTCAAAATGAATGCCTCCATAAATTCGACTCACGCCAGCCTCGTCAGCGGCTTGCGTAAAACTTTCGAACGATCGAGTCATGATCAGACTCGGGTCGATCGGCCGTTGGCCCGGTGCCGAGTGCGAGTCACTCTGGCTGGTGAATGAAACGTTGTCGCCCAGCAACGTGGTCAGCACCGCGTCGGCCGCGCCGCTGAACGTACTGTGTCCGGACGTGTAGGTCGGGAACGGAGGTGTGGCCAGCAGCGGCAACCAAGTTTCGTCGGCAATGGTGACCCCGTTTCCATCCAAATCCGCTTGGCGAATGGCGTCAATGGGACGCCAGAAATCGTAGTGATACTTGGCGTCCCAGGCGGCGATGCCCGCATCGGCCAATGCCAGGTTCAACAACGCAAAGGTCCGCGCGTTATCGACCAGAGAATTTCCTTGCCCAACGAGGACATCCGAAGCGATCCGATTCCAATGTCCCGGTGGCGTCGCAGTTCCGCCGCCGTCGGCCCAAAACACCGCGATTTCAGTTTGGTCGGCTGTTCGTTCCGTGCTGTCGACGCGCCCAAGTCGCATCACTTCATCGAGCGAAGCTGCATATGCGGCACTCGATAGGTCCGGCGGCTGCGGAGCGCGAAAGTCTGCGGCAGACCAGATCGCAAACGGTTCGACATTAGGCCACTGCGGCAACAGCGGAGGCAGGAAACCTGGCAGCGTCCGATCCCAATGACCGGGCGCATCGATCGTAGAATACGTTGCGGTTGCTTGGCTGCCATCGCTCTGTCGCGCCAACAGCATGGCGTCGCCGACCGTGTTCCCCAATGCAATTCCCGACTGCTTTGCCGGCCCATCAGGAATCACCGCAAGTGCTTCGGCAAGCGCCGCATTCCAATAGGCCAGTTCATCGGCGTCCGAATAGATCGCCGAGGCAACACGAAACGCCGCCGCCGAAAGTGCCGCATCGGGCGAAGCCCCGAGGGGTGAAGTCAATCCAGGCAAATACGGCTCGTAATCACCCGAAATCGCGTTGGCGGCGTCGAACATCGCGGTGTGAATCATCGCCATGTTCCGCGCCACAACCGGCGGCTGGGATGTCACGATTCGCCCTTGGTAGGGATCGTTGCTGGTCGTCGTCCACTCGCGAACGACGTTCAAGATCGTAGCGTTCCAATTCAGCACCGCGTCGCCACGCTGAACCGTCTGTATAACTTGAAACTTTCGGCCTAGCGGATCGGTCGCCGTGACCTCAAAATCATTTCGTCCGATCGACAGCGGCATCTCCAAGACGAAGTTCCCAGATCCATCGCTGACACCTGAGACGAGTGGTGGAGTGGCGGAATCACCCAGCACGCGGATATGGACAGCCAAATGTGGAAGCGTCTGGCCGATCATGCGAGTCGAATCAGTCAGTTGGACACCGTTTGCGTCTGGATCGCTGTCGGTTGCCACGCTGGCGACAAAGGTCAGCGGATCTTTGTAGCGATGCAGGGCATTGATGATCAGCAGCGCGTCCAGCGCCGTCGCTCGCCCATCACCGTTGGTATCACAGAACACGTCGCCGGAGGGTTTTACATCCGGAAGCACCATGTCACGAACCCGACCGAGCCGATTGATGATCGCCAACGCGTCGCCGGCGTTCACCAGGGCCGAATCGTCGACATCGAGCGGAAGGATGGGGTTCTGCCACAGCGAAGCGAGTAACCGACGCTCTTCGAGAGCTTCAAAGAGGTAACGACGACGGCGATGTCTAGATTTCACGTAATTGACAATCAAACAGAAGTGATGCTACTGACCGATGAGACAAGTAACTACTGCGTTCGCTCGTTTCAGCATAGTTCACGTTGGACAGGGGTAAAGCATCTGATTTACCCTGAACTGTTCGCTCGCATTCCACTCAAGTTCACCTTGGCGAGAGATTTTCAGTTCCTTAATCGAGCCCAAGGTAACGATCGATTTCAGCTTCGATTGACCTGCTTTCCAATTCAAACTCATTCTCGATTTCCATCCGCGATCGATATAGCCGGAGCGGAGCAACTCTCCGTGAGCCAAACCGTTTCACGAGCATCTCATGAAGTTCTCGATACGTGAAAAAACCGCTGGCAACATTCACGATTTGAAACGATCCCCCTATATGCTCAAGGCTAGAAATCTTCCCAACAAGGTCAGGTGTATACACCCAGGAAGTCCCAAACGTTTGTTCTTCAACGTTGTGAAATTCCCAGGCATATCCTTGCTCGTAACTGGAAATGAATGAATAAATGTACTGATTGCCGTTGTTTTCTGGACTGAAAATTCCACCAAATGCGATTGGCAAGCGAAACACATAGAAATCGACATCATTGCGGCGGGCAAAGTGCAGGTATTTCAAGAAAAGCTCAAACTCCAGTTTGAAATACTCATACTCGCCATCCGGTGCATGATCGCTAAACCGACTTTTAACGCCGGATTCCTTGATCGAATAGACATTGGATGTGCTCGTAAAATAGACGGCTTTGAGCTCCTGATTGCCACACCACTTTTGCAACAACTTTTGCAAGTTTTCATAAAACCTGCGATTGACTGTCCAATCTGATTCAGCAGGCCGTGCCAAAACGTAGACTCGCTCTGGAACCATATTGAATAGCGGGTGAGAATCGTCAAGCACGACACTGGATAAATCGATTGAACATCCAAGGCCTGGAGCAAGACTGCTTCTTGTGACTCGGATGATGCGTTCGGATCCGAATACATGTAGCAAGTTACTTCCAAGATAGCCGGATGACCCAATTACGATGGTTGACATGGAGGTGGATACCTAACGCAGATTGCTCAAGAGGTTTCGCTTGTTTTGTTCTTTGTAAATCAGTCCGAATGACGCATAGTTGACCTGAAACATCGCAGCTATGAAGAACGGACTTTCCGATTCGACGATCGAGGCGTATTCGAACTCGCTCATACCAATCGACTCCAGGAAATATTTTTCGCTCGGCGGTGTCGAGTGCTTTCTACCGAATTGGTCCTCGTAATCCAACGATACTTTTAGATCGTTGCCGGGATCCGTCGCTTCAACGTCGGTGACTCCAAACTCCGAGGGAGCGTTAAAGATATCGGTGCCATAGAAAAGGTGAAACTTGTTGAACCGGACAAAAGTCTCTGGCATCGCTTCCTTGACTCGCTGATAAAACTGGAAAGTTTCTTGGAACTCCTCATCTGATTCTGTTGGAAAGGCGTAAATCAAATTCAGGAAGATTTCGATTCCATGCCCACTGAATTTCTTGAGCATCTGAAACAATTCTTCCTCAGTCGAATTCTGCGATACTTTTTTCATCCGGTTGGCGGTGACACTAGCGACTGTTTCCAGACCAAAGAGTACCTCGAAGCAACCGGACTCCGCCATTTTAGCGATCAGGTCTTCCTTGATTTCTGCGTCTGCGATAATCCTGGGCGTCCACTTGATGTCGATTTCATTCTTAATGAGAAAGTCGCTCAGCCTTTTCAATTTCGCGGGCTGAATTGCTTCATCGTTGAATATAAAATATCGGAAACCAAGTTGGTAAAGCGTTTGAATCTCTCGCAAAGCCGATGCTAGTTCCGATGATTCGTCGAAATAGCGATCCGCACTGTGTTTTTTGATCTGCACGCAAAAAGTGCATTTCTTCCAATAACATTTGTTTCGAGAAAGCGGCATCGACCAGACGTACTGACTCGCCGGGAGTACTAGCAGGTCCGAGTACACCGAACACTTGAAAAGCTCCACCGGTTGCGGGGTTGATCGGTCCACGCTAATCGCTCTTTGCTGCTCAGGCCGTTTCAAAAGTTGCAATAGTTCGCTGGCAAACTCTTCTTCATGAAAAATGACGTGATCGAAAAATCGCAGCAGCTCACCGTTTGCGAGAATATCATCTTTTCTCAGCGAGAGAGAAAAGTTTTCATAGCTGTGTTTGCCAAGAATCAATTGCACATTTGACGCCAAACGCTTTCGCAGGCAGCTTGCAAATGCACAGGCGAAAATCAGCGAATTCGCCGAATCGATGCCCAGCGAAACGCAACGCAAGTCGGGATCATCCAATTTTAGAAGCGGAGCCACTTCGTCGAGGTAGGCGTCGATCAATTCGCCGATTCCCGTACCGGAAATTGCCTCATCGATATCAGAACTCGAATCGGCGAAGTCTCCGAATTCAAAACCGTACGGCATCAGCGGGAGCCACGCATCTTCGTGCAGCTCACAGAGCAGCTCAACCAACCGGGAAACGACGTCACGCGAAACGAACGGTGAGAAAAACTGGGAAAGCCCGAACTCCGGTGCGTAGCGTCGAAATACAAATTGCCAAAAATGGCTATTGATGTCAGCCTGATCAAACACCAATCCCTGCTCGAAAAGGACGGACGCACTTCGAAAGTCAAAAGCCGCAAGGGTCGTGGTCAACGCCCGCGGCATTTCCAAATGCAGCACCGAGCGATCCGGGTTCGACATTGAGCAGTGTTCTCTCATCTGATTTTCATTGGGTGGAGGCATCAGCTCGCCGGGGCTATCTCTCAGCCGATTACTCCGCAACCGTATGCGGCGTTTTAAATAGAAAAAGTTTTACTCAACCTCCGGGGCTGTCCCCAAGCCTGCTTGTGTCAAATCGATGGGACAGGACTTCACCGTTGCTTCGTTCCCTATCCTTTAATTCCCAACACACCGCCGCTCGTTTGAATCGTAAGCTTGTTTCCTTTGTCCTGTTTTGCAAACTTCGCCCACATTCCACCTTTTTCAAGTTGTATTTCCTGAAGGCGCCCGTCAACAATGGCGTAGACTTCTCTTCCCCAACCCATGTCTATTCCGCTCGAACGCTTGATTCCGATTCGACCGCCGACGGAAAGCTCAATCGCTGCCACCGTGTCAGCGCCGGTGTAAACCTGGTCGCCGTGACGTAAAAGATCGCCTTTCTTTGCTTTTCTTTTTTTACCGTTGGAAATAATTACGCAATCATCGCCTCTGATATCTTGAATCTCTCCCGCAATGCCCCCCACTCCATTCAATATCGAGGACGCTGCATTCGCAGCGTCATTCAGAACGCCCGTGCTTGGCATTGTTGTTTCCGTACCAAACGGATCGATTGCCGTCAGGACGCGATTTGCAACGTAACGCGAGAGGTTGGAGTCGCCCGATGAGAATCGGATCGGATCTTCTGAAATGAACACGCCAGCCTGTGCATCGTAGAAACGGTTTCGGTAGTAGTACAAGTCGATGTCGTCATCAATTTCTCGACCCGTAAATCCATAACGCGTGCTCTTCGTTTCGTCGGATTGGCTCGCAACGTTCCCGAATGAGTCATAACGAATATGGTTTACGATCTCTCCGTTTGTATCCGCCACGTCGCGGATTGTCCCCAAATGATCTGCCAAAAGCCAGTTGACTTCTGAATTGCCGGTTTCTTGAGCGAACACTTGGTCAATCGCCGGGCCGTGAAGATATCGCTGATCCAGTGTGGGAGCGTCGCCGCCGACTCCATCGACGTCGATAAAATCGAGCAAGACATCGATACGGTCGTAGACAAAGTAGGTCGCTGTACCATTCGCGTCTTTTGAAATTCGACGATCAAGCGAGTCATAAGTGAAGTCAACACGTTGTTGCAGCGTCGCATCGAATGCGTAGTCGACGACAGCCACCAATCGATTCCGGTGGTCGTATTGAAACTCGCGATAATCGCCGTTAGCGATCAATGTTTGCAGAACACGGTTTCCTTCGGCATCGTATTCGTAACCATACGTGCCGTCAGACAGCAAGCGATTGGCTGGCCCCGTGACGTAACCCACAGTCTGAAGATGCGATTCGATCCGGTTGCCATTGGCATCGTAAGTGTAGTTCTCGTCGGGGTTCGCGCCATCGGCGTGGTCTGCTCCGGTCAGTTGATCACGGTCGTCATAGCTGTAGTCGGTAATGCCGTCGACATCATTAATCTGCGTAATGCGGCTATCGGCGTCGTAGAGATAGTCATAGAAGGCAACGGTGCCTCTACTGCTGTCATGAGCGATTCGTTCCAATCGATTGAGCGAGTCGTAAGTGAAATTGGTGCCCACGACCAGTTGAGTGCCGGCCGGGTCGGAGAAACGATTGATCGACGCAAACTGGCCGATTGCGTTGTAGGCAATGTCGACTCGTTTGTCGGCCACTGACGAACCGCCGTTGCCAGTCTGAGTCATGCTCTGCACACGGTTGAGTGCATCGTATAAATAACTAGTTGCTGCACCCGCAGTACCGTTGATCGCATCGGTGACGCTAAGAATGTTGCCCACGCCATCGTAGGTGTACTGCAACAAAACCGCTGGTGCTCCCGGCGTTCCAGCGTTGCTCTCCGAGATAAATCGGTCGCGCGCATCGTACGTCCAGGTCAACGCACTGAAATCGTCGGTGATCGAGAGCAGATTGGTTGCCTTGTCGAACACATAGTCGATGGTGTTGGCGACTGAACTGTTGTTATCGAACCAGGTTTCGCGAGCCAACCGATCCACGTCGTCGTATTGGTACTGGGTCACGCGGCCATTGCGATCTGTTTTTTCGATCAGGTTGTCGACCAAATCGAATTCATATCGAATCTCGTTTCCAAGCGGATCAAACTCGCTGATCACGCGATCTCGTGCGTCGTAGGTAAACCGGGTCAGGTTGCCGAGCGGATCGATCAGGCGAGTCACGTTGTTGTCCAGGTCGTGGACAAACCGTGTCACTCCGGAATCGGGGTCGACTTTGGCGATGAGTCGTTCGCGGGCGTCGTAGAGAAAGCGAGTCGCTTGCCCGAGCGGGTCGGTGACGCTTGAAAGGTTATCGGAATCGTCATACCTGTACCGCGTTGTGTTGGACTGTTCGTCGGTCGCACCGACCATGCGGCTCAGGCCATCGTAAACGTACGTCATCTCGCTTCCGCCGCGATCCACCGATTCGATCAAATTGCCGGCGGCGTCGTATACAAACGTGGCCCTCGCCAGCAGCGGATCGGTAAACGAAAGTTGGCGATTTAGTGGATCAAACGTGAACGTTGACCGGTTCAAATTTGGATCAACAATTTCTGTTACGTTGCCGGCCGCGTCCAGTGTAAAGGTGATGATGCCTTCGTCGGCAGTTCCGGCAGCCAAAGTCACCTGGGTACCGCGACCGAGTGCGTCGTAATCAAAGTCAGTAACGCGATCCAGCGGATCCGTCACGGTGTCCACCAGGCCGTTGCCAAGGTAGGTGTAACGCGTCACCAGATCATTCGTTTCACTGCTAGTTGCGTCTGGCAACCCGATGACTTCCGTGATCGACAGGGTGTTGCCGTTGGTCGGATCGATTTCGAAAAATGTTTGGCGTCCCAGTTCGTCAGTGATGCTGGTCAGTTGATTGAAAACCGGGTCGTAGGTGTACAGCCGAGGTGTCGGCCCGAACGCACGTTCGCCGTAGTGCATCGTAATTGCATTGCGATAGTGGTCGTCACGGTTGATACGACGGACCTGTGTTCGAGCGCCGAGGATGTCGTTGACGCCGTCGTTATCCAGATCGACGACAGTCGCATCGAACCCGCCGCCACGATAAGCCGTCGAGCTACCAAATCCGCCGCCCGCAATTCCTGCGGCAACGTGGTATTGCGCGGCGGAGGCCAACACAATATCCAGGACTCCATCGCCATCTACATCGGCAATCTCAACAAATTCCAAGCTTGCCACAGTGAAAGATCGCTGGGAGATGGCCCCGACGAAATTCACGGCGTCGAATTGACCGGTCCCGTCATTAAGCAGGTATCCTCCATCTAACACCAGCCTGGACTGATCGAAGGCAACAACCGCAATATCGTTGAACCCGTCCGCGTTTAGATCCACGATTTCGTAGTCACGAACACCGCCCGCTGTAATGGGGGCGGCAGCTGTAAACGCACCAACTCCGTCGCCAATGTAGACGAGGATCGTACCGGTATCGCGGGTGCTAATTACCAGATCGAGGTTGCCATCATGGTTGATGTCACCCGTCTCAATCTGTTGTGGCCGCCCGTCGGCTACAAAACTGGAAACGGTATAGCCGCCGACTCCATCGTCCAACGCCATGAAAATGGTGCTGTTCACATAACCATTATTGCCGTAGTTTTCCCTTCTGAGGACGAAATCAAGTACCCCATCGTTGTTGAAGTCGCCCGCCGTTGTCAGTCCGCCGTTCAGGCTGCCAGCAATCCCAAAATCAACCACAACCGGTTCGTCGAATGTTCCGTCGCCGTTGTTGATGTAAACGTATTGGACTGTTTTGAAGTTCTGCGTATCCGTGTTATCCAGTATTTCCCAAACAACGTCATCCAGATTGTCACCGTCGAAATCGACAATCATCATTTGACGACGACCCAAGGCCGACGCTCCGGAATCCAGCACGAGCGGTTCCGCGTACTGTCGGTTGCCCAATCCGAAACGTACTTCCAACCCGGCTTCATAGTGCCGCGTAATGATGTCGGCGATACCGTCGCGGTTGAAATCTGCGGATTCGATTTGCTCCGGCGCGATCGCGTTGCCTGCAGTCGTATAAGGGATCGCGAACGGCAGATCAATTTCGTCCCACGCAGCAAACGTGCCATCACCACGACCGCGCAGATAACTGACGTCGTTACCGATATTACTTGGAGTCAGCAAATCGACGAACCCGTCTTTGTCGAAATCGGTCGCCAATAGACTGATGACAATCGAATCGCTGGCGGCGAATCCCTGAAAGACGTTGTCAAAGAAATAGTCCTGTGCTGTATCGAATGTGCCGTCGCCGTTGTTGAGCAGCACGCGAATGATGGCACCCGCTTTGGATGTCAGCGCCAGATCATTGAATCCGTCGTCGTTTAGATCGGCCGCTTCAATCGCTGTCCAGTATGGAAATTCATTTCCTTCCGGAATTAGTTCGGTGACAATCGTCGGCACACCGAATCCACCCAGTCCATCACCAAACACAACGGACGCCAAACCTTCGTGTTGAGAGGCGACAAACGCATCCAACTGGCCGTCATTATTGAGATCGACAAGTTTCAGGAACGCTGCTTCAAACAGCGGAGACGCGCCATTACTTTCGAACCCCAAGCTATAGTTGGCCGGCGATCCGAAACCTCCGGTTCCATCTCCAAGCATGACCGTGATCTTCACGTCCAGCCCGACAAAAACATTTCGTGTGTTGGAAACGACGATGTCTTGATTGCCGTCGCCATTCAAATCTGCCGCTTCGACTGCCCAAACATAGCCAGGCCGATTTGCTTGCACGCTATCGTCGGGATGAATCAGCACGGGCGAATTGAGTCCGCCGTTTCCATCATTCTCGTAGTAAATGAAACTGGCAAACGGCTGATTAATTTCATCTTCTGGCTGCGTCAGCAGTACATCCGGTCGCGAGTCGTTATTGAAATCCACAACGACCATGCCTGGCTGCCGAACCTGACTACGCACGTCCGGAAACGGATTTTCCGGGTCATCCGGTTCGTAATAGTCCTCGGTGTAGTCACCTGGGAGCACGTCGGTATGGTACGCCAATGCAGTTCCGAACGTTCCGTCCGTGTTCTGCAGCCAAATGTTCAGTCCGGCAGTATATTCAACACCTACCGATGAGATAATGTCGGTCAGCCCATCACCATTCATATCTTTCAAACGATAGATGCTGCTCGGATATCCAAATCCGCCATTCAAGTATTCCGGTGGCAAAATTCCGCCGCTGCCGTTATTCAAAATGACTTGATCGTCAACCAGGAAATCAATCGCGCCATCGCCGTTGAGATCACCGGCAAAGAAGGAGCCTACCTGCGTATCCGCCAGCAAAGCTGGAGCCGGAAATTGCACTCCACCAGCGCCACCAACGGCAGAGACCGAGTCCAGGATTCCAATCACGTTGCCATTGGCATCGTACGAATACGTCGTCCGGAAACCACGCGCGTCCGTCGTGGAGACAGGCAGAAGATCATTGTTGTATACCGTCGCACCCAGGCTACCCACTCCGTCTCGCCCACTGACGGATTGTCCAGCAGTATTCAGTTCGATCGTTGTCACATTGCCATTGCCATCCACAAACGTCGAAACCACAGTGTCACGCCGCAGCGAGAACGGCGCGCTTGCGGCACTGGATGTTTTCTCCGCTGGAGACAGCCCCTGAACTTGTACCGGTTTGTATTGCAGGATGGAGCCGTCCTTGCGAGTTGCCCGTTGTGCACGCCCCGCAAAGTCGTACTGCATTTCCTCGCGGAACCCGCGTTTGTCGACTTCAGCGACAATGTGGCTGCGTCCATCGTACGACCAAGTTCGCGTCGTGTTATCAGGATCGGTGACACGAATTAAGTTCCCACGGTCGTCGTACTGCAGCAACGTTGTACGACCAACGGGGTCGATGATCGACGTGACCTTGCCATCGGTGTAGTTGAGCGTCGTGATCAATCCGACCGGATCGGTGATCGTGGCCAACCGCCCATTCGTGTATCCGTATAAAGTGGCGTTGCCGTTGCGATCGACGCTTGAAATCAAGCGATTGTCGCTGTCGAAAGTGGCAACGGATTGATCGGTCGTGGTGTGTCGAAAGGTGCCATCGAGTAGTTTCGAGAGTGTCGAGAAATGTCCCGCAGGTGAATCGTATGACAGTCCACCTGTGGCCAACTTGAACAACAGTTCGGTACCGTTGCCGTCGACCAATATCACCGAGCCGTCTTGTGACTCGACAAGATATTGAAGTCCGGCAAGCTCCCAACCACTTCCAAATGGGCTGGCAATGCTGTTGACGTGCAACAGTTGTCCCGTCGTTTCGCCTCGTATCCCTGATGATTGCGTGATGTCGCCATCGGGTGCGACCACGAAACCGGTTCTCATTGTGTAGTCGTAGATACCGGTCGGCTGATTGCTCAGGTCCACCTGAATCGCGATGTCCTGAGTTTGGCCACCCAGGCCCGTTCGCCAAAAATGATCGTCGCCTTCGACTCGAAGTCCGTTGCCGGTTACAGTCAAATACGAAACGACTCGCACATCCGCGATGCTTCCGGCGAACTGGTTTGTATCGACATTCAACGCGAAGGCATCGTGTACGATCGGTCGCGGGTCAGCGCGAAACGAGTTGTAAACCAACTGCACACCGCGTGAGACGCCTTGGGATCGATATGTGACCAAGTTATGGTTTTCAATCACCGCTCCGGAATGGGCTTCGACCATCGATGTTCCGGCCAATAATTCTTGGCAGGGGTCACATGAATAATCTTGATTGAAAAGATTCTGGCGATTGAAATCGATGTTCAGCACATTCAGCACGAATAGGTGCCAACTGCTGTTCCGAATTCCACCAGAGATGGTTTCGACGACGGATCCATCGGTGCTGACGCGACCTCTGCCAACGTTGTCAAACTCGCCCGTCACTGGATTGATCGACCATAGATCAAGCTCGACTCCCGCCGGCAATCCTGATCGGTTGGGCAGGGTCAGTGGCGTCGGCTGGGTGAACACCATGTCGCCGGGCTGGATCGTGACAACTAGGTCGGGGACAAAGCCTGCCGGCAATGCGGCCGGAGTCAGTTCGCGAGGCACTTCGGTGATCGACAGCGTTCCGGTAAACGGCGTGCCTGATTGACTGAAAAGCGTGCCCGCTTGCACCAACACCGAGGCGCCGGGAATGGCCGCCGTGGTCACCAGCGTGTCCTCCGTAGCGCTGATCGTCTTGCCGTTGGCAACATCAAGTTTCGGCAAATAGATCGGCCGGACGATCGTGTTATTTTGACCTTGCTGGACGGCGCCACCAAGCATCAACGGCAGCTTCTCGGCAATGAACGGATAGGTTGCGCCGGGGATCGTCAACAGCTCGCCGCGGATTCGCAAGGTGTCGGTAACCGGCAGTCCCGCACCAACATCTAGCAAGAAGCCGCCGACAGAGTCGGTTAACACTTCGGTTCCACCCAGTTCGACTTGAATCCCGCTGATTGGCGATCCGTCGACGTCCAAAATTCGGCCGGCGATACGAGTGGTGACCACCGGGTCCGTTACCACAATGAGCGTGAAAGTTTGTCGATCGGAAAGCAGGCTGTCCGATACGATCGCTTCGACCGTGTACGTACCGACTTGACCGGGAGTGGGTGCAAAGGTGAAGCGGCCGCCCGCGAATTGCGTCGCATTGGGAAGCGGCGTTTGGCTGGTGATTGAGTACGTCAATTCGTCGCCGTCGGCATCCGTTGCCAGCAGTTGCAATTCGGCTCGTGATCCAGGCGTCACGGTGATCGTCGTCAGCGATTCCAGGACCGGCGCGAGATTCGGCAATCCGACCAGCACTTGTGGCGTCAAATTCAAGGGCTGATCGCCTGTGACATGGAAATGCACCGGAACGAAGCCCGATCGAACGCCCGCAGGAAGCCCCCCCGATCCGATCGCGCCGCGGAGATTGATATACGGTGAACCATCCGCCCCGGTGCCAGAAGCATTTTCGACCGTCACGCCGGCAGGAAGTCCAGGGAACGAAATTACGGAGCTGCGACTGACTGAACTCGCGATATTTTGAATTGCTATTTCCGTTGTCAACAAACGAGTGGCCGAATCAAAAGCAGTCGCTCGCTCAACGACACTTGTGCTCGTCGATGAAGTGAACGTCGCCGTATCGATGATCGCACCTGGCGCAACCGATTCAGAATTTATCGCAACCTGGCCGACTGGCGTTCCATCCGGATCAACGGAATTGGAAAGTAAATCGAGCTTGAATGTCGAATCGGAAAGTGGGTTTCGATTGAGAGATTGCAGCACCAGCAATCCATCTTCGGCACCGGTGACAGATGAAAAATCAAGCTCCAGAATACGGCCGTCCCAGCGAGAGATCCCGGTTGTGTTGCGTGCTTCGGTAGCTGTTAACGAGAACAATGGCGTGCGAGTGCCGTCGCCGACGAGTGATCGAGACGTATCTTCGGGATCGAGCAAGTAAACGGCGAACAAGTCTCCGTCGATTCCGACTTGAGGGCTGGACCCAAAATTTGCGTCGACCTCCATTCGATACGTTCTGGTTCCGGCATCTTGGCCGACGGCGACCAAGGTTCGTTGCTCGCTCGCAAACGCGTTGGACTCGGCAAGCACTCGCTGGCCAGAAATGCCTCGACCTAGCGCGTTGATAACAGTCAACGCGTCCAAGGCACTGACAGTCCGACTACCGTTTACATCGACAAAACCACGATTGCTCGGGCGAGGTTCGAGAAGGTCGAAGCGGTCGGTCGCATTGCTTTGGGAGCTACGTCTTCCCAATTCATTGATGACCACCAGAGCATCCGAGGCCGAAATCCTTAGATCGGCGTTGACATCCAAGTTGTCCGCTGGGTTGCGCCAATCCGACGCTAGCAGCCGACGAACTTCAAGGCTTTCCAATCGAGGTCGTCGCGTTTTCTTTTTGGAACCAGGTCGTTTGTGGGCCATGATATCGATGCTTTGCCAAAGGTGTTCGAGCGATTTCGATCGCCTTCGTTACAGATCGATAACCCGCGCCGTATCGTAATCGGGCAATCTTGCCGAAGCTACTCCAGTATCCGAATTTGACGAACGCATCGGGTGAACTGCGGACCAGCTTGCAGGCGGCAAACCCTGCCTTATTTCGGAGCGGATCAGAGGAGGTAACGTAGCACCTAGCGAGAAAAAATTAAATGCTTCAAACCCAATGCTGTTCGGCACAGAATTTGGGTTGCCCGGTTTTTTCAACTCGCGATTGATCTGACCGTTTGTTTCCCTGCTTGCCTTTACGCTATCGGGGAAGCTTCACCTTTTGGCTTCGGGATTGTGTAGATGTCTGCGCAGCAAGAAAGCCCTTCTTTGGATGTAGTTTAAATCGGAGCGCTGCCCAGCACCTCTAATCAAACTTTGGACGCGACCCAACTTCCGGCATCCACTTTAGCCATTCCTCCGGGACAAAATTTACGGCCTTTGTTGTCTTGTTGAGGATGTGCCATTTGTCCGCGTGTTTCGTGATCGCTTCTTCTATTTCGCCGAGCAGTCTTGCTGCCGGAGATCCAGCGTATTTGTAAATCAGTTCTAGAGCTTGACGATGGTTCTTGTAAATTCGCTGGCACGGCGTTTCGATATCCGGGTCGTCCATCAATTGTCCTCTGAGCAAACGCAGGTACTGGTCCAGAAACGCGAGAACATCCTCACCAATCAAATTTCTGTCGCCACGCAAACGCGACTGACAACACGGTGGAGATTTTCATGCGAGTACGCGACCCATACTTCTCCGTTTTCTTCGACTAGACCATCGCGAAGCAAAGCCAGTGCCACCGATTTGATGCTCTGGTAGAGGATCCCTGTATCAACGGCCAATTCGTAGCGAGTCCGGCCATTCTTGCCGGCGCAAAGAAGAGAGTCCAACGCTTCAAACTGCCGTTGGGCTTGTAGGGGCTTCGCGGAATCGTATGCAGCTTGCCGATTTTTTTGCATACTGCCCGTGATCAAAAAGGCTTGTCAGTTCGGGTTCAATCGTCAAAAAGGTTTCGTCGTCCGTGATGATGTCGCCCGCCTAGCAGCAATGCGACGTGAAAGATTGGAACGCGAAACGCCCGTCACCGGTCATCCGGCGCGGGCGTCCGTCGTCTATGATTTGGCTGATTCTTGAGTTGCTTCCAAGAACCGGGCGACGGATTGCTTGCTGGTGTAAATGCGTCCGGAACCGATCCGGATTGTTTCCAGCTTTACTCCGTTTACGCCACGTTTCGCCCACCTCCAAATAGTTGAGGGGTGAGGCCGGCCGTGCAACTCACGCGCGGCTTGTGACAGTGACAGCACGTCCTCTGTCAACTTTTCGTCGGGAATTCCAGACAACTGCCGAATGACCAACCGCGTCTCGGTAGCGAAAGCGGCCATCGTGTGCAACGGGCTTTGGGCCGCAGCACGATCAAACGATCCACGAAGAACCTTTCCATCGATGGCGATGCCCTTGCCTCGAAGCGAACGGGCAAATTGGTCTACCCAGTGATGCATCGCCGCGAGAAACTCACCCGTATCGAGTCGGCTGAAAATTCGTCCGAGTGTGTCGTGACTGGGCACGCCGTTCTCCAACTTGATGTAACGGCGAAACCATTTGATCTTTCCATTGGCGAACCGCTCTACATCAGTCCAGCTGTTGGCACCACAAATCGTCGCAGTGAGCGTGATGAAAATCACTTCGAGCAAGTCATGGTTATGGCCACGCTCAGCCCGTGGGTCGGTAACATTTACAAAGCTTTTGCAAACAATGGCTGCTGGACTGTTCATCACTTGGCACCTCCGTGCGGGAAGCACGCCACTCAAAAGCGAGCGTCTTGACTTCCGAAATGACAACGCAATCCTTGGACCGATACGAAATCAACGTGCGATTGCCCTGTGAATTGACCCCAGTCCGAAACCCTTTGGCTCCCACCTGTCACGGGGCACTGAAAAGGGACCAGTGATGGGCGCCTGAAAGTCCTCCACATAGTGAGGGGGGTTGGCCGAACTACTATTGTTCGTTTTGCAAACAGCGAAACGGAGAACGGGAAACAGTGGCCAACCTTCGCCTGCTCGAAGAGATCGATGCTGATACCTTTGCTCACAAAGCCCGTGAACTGAGGGACGAAGCGGCGTCGTTGAGGCTCGAAATTGAGCGTTGTGACCGTGGCCGGAACGAAACCATCGACATAGCAGTGAAAGCGTTTGAACTTTCGCAAAGCCTTCGTGCTAGGTGGGTTACGGCTGATTACGCCGCCAAACGTCGAATCCTCGAAATCGTCTGTTTGAACTGTTCTCTGGATGACGTAAACCTATGCGCCACAATGAGAAAGACCTTCGACCTGTTGGCCGAAGGGCTTGTTACGAAAGATAGTCGGGGCGATGTGATTTGAACACACGACCTCTGCGTCCCGAACGCAGCGCTCTACCAGGCTGAGCCACGCCCCGATGGCGATCTTCACGGACGTAAAATGATAATCCGTTTTGACGGTTTGAAATAGGTGTATTTGAGCTATTCTTTCAACGCTCTACTGCAGCCAGTCGGGCGACCATTGGGCCAACGTTTGGTCGACCTGGGTTTCCCAATCACTCGATTCCGTCGCGGCTTCGGCGATGGTGATTGGCTGCGTTTTCGCCACAACCGTAGGGCTCGTGAACGATTGCGTTGCGGTACGCTGCGGCACTTCGGTGGCGGGAACTTCGGCTGCACTCACCGCGTCGGGGACGGTTGTCGTCCGTCTCTCGATTGCGATGCCGGCGATCTGTTCACCTACAATTTGTTCAAGGCCGGGACCTCCGTTTCGGATGCGGGCCAATTGGTTGATCACTCGCAGTGCGTCTAGCGCGGTGGCTCGTCCGTCGGCATTTTGGTCGTAGTAGGTCCCTGGGAAGACGTCCAGCGAGGCCGGGTCATCCAGGTCGCCACTCGGGGCCGTCGAGAATGAACGCCGGCCGAGTTCGTTAATGATCACCAGCGCGTCGCTGGCAGTGACACCGCCGCTGTTGTTGACGTCGGAAGGCTCGATGAAGTTGTGCCATCCTGTGGACATGGTCGAACGGACGATCTCGCCGCTGCTCTGTTGGACTGCGACGAGCATGAATTCACCATCGATCAACTCCGGTGCACCCAGTCGCCACTCGGCGGCGTCGGCAAAGACGAATCGGTCGAGCGAACCGTCGCCTCGGACCAAGATCGAACGGTCGCTCGGTGAGAGCGCTGAAACCGTTGCCGTGTTGATCGTTACCGTTTGTGCATTGGGCGAAGATAAGTCAATGACCGCGAAGTCTTCGGCGGCAATCGAAGCGGTATCTGTCAGATCAAGTGTCGCGGTCTGCACAACGAGCGTGTTGGTGCCCTGACCGCCCTCGACGACGAGGGTAGAGCCCGATGCCAAACCGATCGTGTTCAGTTCGATCGAGTCGTCGTCGTTTCCACCGCTGACCTGCAACGACGCCAACTCTGACGCCGACGCACGGAACAATACGATGTCGCCCGCTCGTACGATCACTTCGCCGCCGACGGACTCGACGATTGTGGATCCCGAGGGTGGCGTGACAATGATGTCCGCGGTTGCATCGCCCTCGAAGATCTCGACAAGGTAGTCTTCGACTTCGCCATTGTTTGCGAATCCGGTGGGCGACAAGCCGCCGGCCGAGCTGAGTCGGAATCGAGCGAACGTCACGTCCGCCTGTTTACCGGCAGGGATGGTGAACGACAGAACGTTTGTGCCGGCAACTAAATCGATGCTGTCGGCGATCTGGT
Source organism: Rubripirellula tenax (assembly GCF_007860125.1). Taxonomy (NCBI): domain Bacteria; kingdom Pseudomonadati; phylum Planctomycetota; class Planctomycetia; order Pirellulales; family Pirellulaceae; genus Rubripirellula; species Rubripirellula tenax. Next base: position 372,561 of record NZ_SJPW01000006.1, on the reverse strand, counting down.
CCGCGGCGTCCCAGGATCCGTCCGCGCCGAAGTCCAACCAGGCGTCCAATTTGCCCGCTGCGGATGCCGTGACAGAGAAACTAGCCGTCGTTGCGGCGCTCGCGGACGCTACTGGGTCGGCAATCAAAACGACGCCATCATCGGAATCCGCATCGGCGTTGGCCGAAGGCTGGCCGTCGGTGTCCTGGGTGATGGTGCTTCCCAGTCGCAAACTGCCCACGGCATGCCGGGCTCCGTCATCGGACAAGGTGACGGGATAGTCGGACGGTGCGTCGCCGTAATCGTCGCTGTTGGCTTGGATGACATTGATCATCACCGTCGCCGTCGTGACGCCATAGTTGGTCGCATCATCGGGCGTGAACTCGGCCGTCAAGGTTTGGTCGAGTCCGGTGGCAAGAATGGTTCCTAGCGGCGGCGTGTATACGAACGTGCCAGCAAGGTCCGCTGTCGCATTCAGTTGCGCCGCGGACAAAGGCGTGCCGGCAAGAATATCGTCGGGATCATTCCAAGTGATTGTTGCGGTCGCTTTCTGAACATCAATCATGACGGTCGATGTGACCGCGTTGTAGTTTGGATCGTCGGGTGTGAACTGGACACTCAGCACTTGGTCGTCACCGGCATCCAGCACCGTATCGATCACGGGCGTGTAGACAAACGTCCCCGTGACGTTTGACATCGCGTTCAATTGAGTTTCGGTCAGCGCGGTACCAAAGACAATCGTCGACGGGTCATTCCAGTTGATCATGGGGTCCGCCGTATTGACGTTGATCGAATTGGTTGCCACGACGGAACGAAACGCCAAGGGGTTATTGGGAGTGAACGTCGCCGTCAATGTTTGGCCGTCGCCGGCATCCAGAACCGTTCCGGCCACGGGCGAGTAAACAAAAGATCCGGCGGCGGTCGATACCGCGTTCAACTGTGTCGTATCCAAGGGAGTGCCGAACGAGATATCTGCGATCGCGCTCCAAGTGACCGAGGGAAGCGGAGCCAGTTCAACGGATCCGATATCAACGGCGTCGACCGCGCGAGGCGCGGTCCGCACGTCGGTGGGAAGCGTTTCCGTTCGGCTGCCATTTCCATTGACGTCGTAGGTGTCGACCGGCAATCGAATCGTGCTGCCATTGTCGATCGCCAGGCTGCCAGTCATCGGAACATGCGATCGCAAGCGACCGCCAGCGAGCGCGAGCGGTTGAAGCAGCGGATCGAGTTCGCTTCCCGCGGTTCCGCCGATAAAGTTCCCACTGGCATCCGGATCGTTGCTGCCGGTGGTTGCGACCAAGGTCGTACCGGCACTGGAACCGATCAACGAAAACTCGACCGTTCGGTTCGTGGCGGGAGTCGTTGGGTCGGAAAATTCGGGCGACGTGGCGGCGGTGTTCGACGCAACGATCGAGTTGGTGATTCGAAGCGTTGTCGAACTCGTGCCCATCGCAATCGCGCCGCCAATGGCCGTTGCCGAGTTCGCGGTGATCGTTGACGATGCTATCGATACAGCGCCGGCGCCGGCGAAAATCGCGCCGCCATCGGTGCCCGCCGCATTGGCGGAAAACGTCGAGTTGACAACGGCGATCAAGGTCGCCGTGCCGGATGTGGCGACAGCACCACCGCCCGCCGTCGACGTGTTGTTCGCCAGCAACGACGACGCGATCGAAACGGTTCCCGCCGACGCTTGGATTGCCCCACCAATTGCCGCGGCGTTGTCGGACAATTCGACGTTGGTTACGACCAAGTCGCCCGGCGACAGCGACTGAATCGCTCCACCGCCGCCAAGCCCAGCATTCCCGCCCGACATCCGCAAACCGGAAACGGTGACGTTGCCGGCCGTGCTGGTGATTTGCACCAAACGCTGACTCTCGCCGTCCGCAGCGACCAAGGCGACGAGATCGGCGCCGGGGCCAATAATAGAAACGGTATCAGAGATGAGCAGTGGGCCGAGCGCGGGATCCAGCGTGATCGTCGACCCAATGCTGGCCGGAATGATGATCGTGTCGAAACCGTCGCTGGCGTTTGCCAGTTCGATCAACTCGCGTAGCGTTCGGTCGCCGGGGGCAAGGTTTCCGTCGGATTCATCAGCCGAGGAATCGACCGTTAGGATCGGTCTGGCTTGCCGTTCGATGGCACCGATGTCGACCGTGGATCCACCGCCGCCCGCGTTGGCAATTCGAGCGAACAGGCCGCCGCGTTGATCGCCGACCAACGACGTGTCATCGCCGCCCCCCGGTCTCGCATCGGGCCCCAAATCGAGTGCCAAGGCATTGGAACCATGGTCAACGGCAAGGCTGCTGGGGCCGGGGTTGTGAGTTCGCGTGGTTCCGCCGTTGGATGAAAGAGGCCCCAGTGATGGGTTGATCAACGCCGTGGGTGTCCCCACATAGTTTCCGTTCGAAGTGCCGTTGGATGCGGACAACGAAGTGTCCTTGTTGTTGCCGATCAAACTGTTGCGGACTTCCAGATTCGTTACTGGTGTTGACGGCGATACAAAGTCGGGGCCGATCGGCGATGTGTTGGCGGCAACGATCGTGTTGTGAATCAAGATCGACGCTGAATTGTCGCCCACGAAAATACCGTCGTTGAGCGTCCCAATGCCGCCGCCCGAAATGTTCGAAGTATTTTCCACCAGGGTCGAGTTCACCAATCGAACTGGTGCATTGTCAGTTTGGATTCCGCCGCCGCGCACATTGGCGGTGTTGGTTGATACGGTCGAGTTGATCAAAGCGACCGCACCGGTGATCGTTGCCAGTCCTCCGCCGTCGCCACCCGATGTGTTGTTGTCGATGGTGCTGTCGCGAACGACAACGATACCGCTGACGTTGGAGACGCCACCACCGTCGGTAACGCTGTTGTTGGCACTGACGGTCGAACGCGTCAGCGTCAGGTTGCCGACAAAATTCGAGATGCCGCCGCCGTCGCCATACTGTGCTCGGTTGTTGGTGATCATCGAGTCCGTGATCGTAAGCGGGCCGACATCGTTCAAGATCGCACCGCCGTTGTAGTTTGCGATGTTCCCATCGAAGGTCGACGACGTGATCGTGACAGCGCCATTGATGCTGTACAGTCCGCCGCCGTCGCCACCTGCGACTGTGTTGCCGCTGATCACACTGTTCGCAATCGTAACGGCGCCATCACCGCTATCGATAGCGCCGCCGTTGAAGCCCGCTTCGGTCACTTGGTTGTTGGTCAGTTGGCTGTTGGTGATCGAAATGGACCCCAACGAGAAGCTTGAGATCGCCCCGCCACTTCCGTACGAACGATTGTTGTTGAACGTACTGTCTTGGACGGTGATGTCCGTTTCGATCGCATGAATGGCACCACCGCCGCCGTACTTTGCTTCGTTGTTTTCGAAAGTGCTGTTGATGACGGCGATCGTGCCGTCGTATTCGCCATAGATCGCGCCACCATTGTTTGCAACGTTTCCGCTCAGGACACTGTCCTGGACCGTCAGCGTACCGACGCTTTGATAACGGATCGCGCCGCCGGCCTGTCCTGTCACGCGTCCACCCGATAGCGTCAGACCCGCGATCGAGACATCGCCGGAACCCGGTTGGACGTCAAAGATACGAAACTCGTTCGTCGCGTTCGTGTTTGCACGAATGGTTAGCGCCCCCGATCCCGGCCCAGCGATCGAAACGGAATCGGTGATCGACAACGGACCATTGATGGCGCCCAACGTGATCGTTCCGGTTACCGAAGGCGCGAACGTGATCACGTCGGGCCCCAGCGAAGCGTTTGCCGACGCGATGGCTTCCCGCAATGAACCGTTGCCCGTGTCGGCCGACGTGATCACCGCAAACGAAGCCAAGACGCGACGATCTTCGAGAGTCTCCAAGATCGATCGGCGGCGCTGCAGTCCCGTTTGGTGGACGCGCCGCTTCGACGCTCGGCGAGTGGAACTTCGATGAGACAAAAATCGGAGGATCGACATTTTGGGCAACAGACGGCTTGTGGGGCGGGAGCGATCGGCTAAATAAAATGGAGAAACTCTCGTCGGCAAGAGACGCAAATGTCGTCTCTATTGCGAGAAATCTTTAAGCGACCCGATCAATCCAAAATACTATGAGCAACCGTTCACGTCTGCGCCGTTGTGCGATATGTGGGCGGTAAATGGCACCTAAAGCCGACTTCAGACCCTCTCGTGTCGAGAATCAACTATCATGCGCTCGATCGCGAGCCATCCCATGAAGGCCGATTTTGTACTCGATTCGATTTGTGTTCATGAAAATCAAGTGTCCCAGTTGCGCCACCGTTTTGAACGTGCCCGATACGGCAGCCGGCAAGGTCGTCAAGTGCAGTTGTGGGAAGCAATTGCGTGCACCTGGCGCCGCGAAGCCGGCTGGTGCAGCTCGACCAACCGGTGCTCCGACGGCGGCGCCATCGCGGCCTGCCGCAGCTCCTTCGCGAGCGGCCGCATCGAGCAACGATTTTGATCCTGCCATGTTCGACGAATTGACGGACGGTGATTTGCAACCCGTCCGCGCGGTGCCTCAACCGGGCCGCTCTGCGCCCACGGGTGGCATGTCTGCAGCGGGCGGCAAGCTGCTGAACCAGTATGGATCGACAACCGATCGGTCCGCCGCGGTTTTATTGGGTGCCAATCCAAACTTTTCGATCGCTAGTGTAGGCAAGCGGATCAGCGGCTCGCTGCTTGACGGCGTCTTCAGCATGGTCGGAATGGCACTCGGATTTGGTTTGATGTTGGCCGTCTATGCCGTTTCGGGTGTCGACGAAGAACAAGCGGGCGAGTTTTCCGATCCCGGCTTTTGGGCGTTCATGGTCGGTGCGATCATCCCGCCGATCATCAATGCCGTTTTGGTCTCGATGTCCGGCCAGACATTGGGGAAGAAGCTGGTTGGCACTGTCATCGTCAATGAAGCAACGGGCGCGCCGGTTGGGTTCACGCAAGGAATTTTGCAACGAACATTTGTGTTCGGAATCTTCACCGGGCTTCCGTTGATCGGCATTTTTGTTGCGCTCGCCGATGTGGTCTACCTTTTCATCGGCGACCATCAAACGCTTCACGATAAGTACGCGAAAACCTACGTCGTCAACGCGTAGGAAATGCTGAAGCAGTGAAACCAACGACGTGTCCCGCTGCCGTGAAGCTAAGCTTTGGCGATGCTCGTCTTTCTTCGTCGCGAATTCCGCCTGCCGATGGCGATCACGCTGACGGATGCGAATCCGACCAATGCGAATGAGCTGAGTTCGGGAACGGCTGTAACAGTGAACGTCAAATTCCCCGATGCGGTTACCGGTTGGTTAAGCGACGACACGAACGAGTTGCCGGGATCGAGGAGCGTGATCATGTAGTCGCCTCCAGCCAATCCCGTCGTGTCGATGGTTAACTCGAACCACAACGTCGGCGAAGTCGGCACAGACTGAGGGTCGTCAAATTCTTGGTTTACAACAAACGATGGGTTGGGGTTTTCCACGCTCTGCGCGTTCTCAACAAACTGGGACAGCTTCAAATTGGTTTCGCCGAACAGTGGAGGACTGGAGACGGAGTCCTCGCTACCCACTTTTCCCGATTGAATGACTCCGCCGCTGAGTTCGAAGTCGACGACCGCCCCAGCGATCGCGTCTGATGAACCAACGTCTTGACGGATGTAAAACGGAATGGTTTTGTTTGGGCCAGCCACTCCTGTGTCAAACGACCCCGAACCGGCGGAGCCGAGCAGCAGGACAATGTCGGCGTAGCACGGCGCCAAGCCGAACATGGCGAAAGGAATGACCAACGCGAGAGCGAGCGGTCGTTCGCGCCATGAGGATATTTGCAAACGTTTCACAGGAAGTAGGTCTACGAATGGAGGGTGCGAATCAATGGTGCAGAATCTAAAAATCGTCGTGGGTCGTCACAGCGGAAAATCATGGTGCTGGTCATGCATGAACGCTGAAACGCCTCATTTGGGAATGAAGACCCAGAATAAGCTTAGCAGATTTGGTGACTAATTTCATTGGCGGCGTCGGTCACTGGGAACGCCGGTTCTTCACAAGCCGTGCTCGGTGGGGGACAATACGCCGACGCGAGACCCCCTAAAACACGGACGGAAACGACTAATGGCCCGTAACGAACAGCTCATTCGTCAACACAAACTGTTGCAATTGCTCGAGTTTTCGCGGTTTGGACGAACTCTTGAAGAATTGCGGGGCGACTTGGTTCTGGATCTCGGATTGACCAATTTGCACGAGCGGACGGTCCGGCGAGATGTCGAAGCGTTGCAGTCGGCGGGATTCGATATTCAATCGGATACAGTCGAGCGGGGCAAGGTTTACAAGTTGGGCCAAAATAATACGGGGGTCCACGAAATCGGCCTGTCGGCCTCAGAGATGATTGCCTTGTCGATTGGCCGTGACTTGCTTTACCCGTTGGCGGGAACCCAGTACTGGCGTGGGATCGAGACGTTTTGGAACAAGGTCCAAGAAGTGGTTCCCGACGGTGTCTTCGACCACTATTCGCGCTACCGTAAAACGCTGCACGTCTTTGGCGGCCCCAGCAAAACTTACGAGAACCACGAAGGAATGCTGAAGACGATCAACCGCGCGATCGTCGAACATCGTGTCGTCGAGGTGGAATACGAAGCAGTCGGCAAACCCGTCTCGACACGTCGGATCGAACCCTACGGATTGGCGGTCTATCAAAGCAGTATCTACGTCGTCGCCGCCGCGCCGGAAGTGGCCGAACCAAGCGAACGGCTTCGCAATTGGAAACTCGATCGGTTTCGCCACGCCACCGCTTTGGACGAGTACTTCAAACCCGACCCAAACATTGAACTGTCAAAACACCTTGGAAAGAGCATCGGCATCTTTTCGGGGGAAGCGCCAACGACCGTCAAGATTCGGTTGGGCCAACGGGCCGCGGCCTACGTTCGCGAAGATCCGTGGCACCCTGAACAAAAACTCGAAGTGCATGAGGATGGCTCGGCCGAGCTGACGGTTCCTGCGTCCCATCCTCGTGAGGTGCTCCCGAAAGTCTTGTCGTTGGGTGCGGATGCCGAAGTACTCTCGCCGCCCCTGTTTCGCGACGCGGTCGCTGAAGCTGTCGAAAAAATGGCGGCAAGTTACGCAACTTCATCGCCGTCGAACTAGTGTACTGGCAAGGTCGAAAATGGAGATACTCAATCGCAACCGGCCTCGCCCGCTCTCGGCTTTTCGACAGTCGCCCATCACAGCTTTTCATTCAAGCATTCGTCACCCATGTTTTTTCGCACCGCCACAATCTTGCTAGGACTGCTTGTGCTTGCTTCGTCTTCCTTGGCAGATGATTCGCATACATCGCAATGGTCGCGCCACGGGCTGGATACGAGTGCGAGGGTTTCGTTGTTGAAGCATTTGCAGCACAGCGTTCAGCAAAGCGATATCCCAGGTGGCTCGATTCTTCTGGATCATGGTGGCGAAACGATTCTTTCTGAGGCATTCGGATTCGCGAACGTGCGTGACGAACGACCGTTTGAAATCGCGATGCCGTTTCGGGTTGCTTCGATCAGCAAGCCGATCATCGCCACACTTGTCGTCAAACTGGACGCCGATGGAAAGCTAGACCTTGACGCGCCGGTCGACCGTTGGCTGCCGGAGATGTCGAGACTCAAATTTGCCGATGCCAGGCCCATCGGGCGTGCGCCGACGCTGCGTCAGTGCTTGGAACACACCGCCGGATTCACTGCGGACATTGGTAAAAATGGTCGCCCGTGGTTGAAATGGACCGGCAAGGGGAAATCGCTGGCGGAAGTCGTTGAAATTGAGTCGAAGATCCCAATGGTCCGTATGCCTGGGACACGATTCGCTTACAGCGGAATCGGTTATGACGTCGCCGGTGCGGTCATCCAGGCCGCGTTAAAACAACCGCTCGCCGATGTGCTGCGCGACGAATTGCTAATGCCGATTGGAATGCACGACACAACATACTATCCGGACGCGGAAACCCAAGCAGCGATGCCGGACTTTTACTGGAAGTGGCGGAGCGATGGTCGATTGCGCAAGCGGCTTGAGAAACGAACCGTCGACTACGGCGACTACGTTTCAGTTGGCGGTGCGATCGTGTCCACCATCGGTGACCTGCATCGCTTCATGCAACTGCATCAAAACCGAGGCCGTGTCGGTGATCGGCAGTTGATTCCAGCGGCCAACATCGAATCGATGTACCGACGTACTCGCGAAGGTGCAACGTACGGGTTGGGATTCATGCTGTCACCCGACGACCACAGCGATGGACTGCCCGCCGCGATTGCGCACACCGGTTCCTCAGGCACGTACACTTGGCTGGACCGATCGACGGAAGTGATAGGAGTCCTGGTCACCCAACATGCGTTCAGTCGCGGCGAAGACATTCCGGAATCGGAAAAGCGGTTTTCAAAGGACCACCCGAGTTGGACCAAGGAAACGAAGGCAAACTACATCGACCCCATCTTCGACGACCAAGATCAGCCGGAAGCCGCCATTCGCAACCGCTGAATTAAATTCCAGCGGGATCTCGGGCGGGATGGCACCGGACGCGACGCCGTGAAACTTTGTGACCCCCCGTTTTTAGCGGGGTTTTACGCAGCAATGCGTCGAATGTGTCACGGTTCGGCGTTGACTCCCAAGGACGCATTTTCGTACCGTCGGGCACCGGGAGCCTCGCCGAGAGACGAGCTCTGCCGCGTTATCTCGTTTCTCGCTGTTCGGTGTCAAATTGAATTCGTTGTTTACACGTGTTCGGCTAGGAATCCAGTCACTTCGCCGCTCGCCAATGCCCTGGGTCGTCGGCGCACTGAGCGTCTCAATTTGGATTGGGATGCAACAGCCGGTCTTTGCGCAGAGTCCGGTGGAGGCGACGGAAAGCCTCCACGACCCATCGCTTTCCATTGAACAACTAGAACGAACGATCGCCGAATTGACTCAGTCCGGTGACGGCAGTGTTGAAACGGTTCAAGCGATCGACACGTACGGCGCGGCGATACGCAATCTGCAATCTGCTGCTCAAAAAGAAGCCAGCGAGCAAGCGTTCATCGCCGAAACAGCCACCGTGACCGCGCGTGTCGAGCAGCTGAAGCAACAGCGCGCGGAACTGAAAGACAAAAAGGCAGAGATAGACACATCGCTGGGCCTTCCAGAGCTTGAGCAGTTGTTGCCACAGTGGGAGTTGCATCTTTCGTCACACAAAAAAGCACGACAGGCGGCCGAATCGGAAGCGCAGTCACGCGTGCAGCGCAGAAAAGAAATCCGAGCTCGCATTCCCGTCGTCCAAGAACGGATGGCCGAATCCCAGTCGCAACTTCAATTGCTAAAGAATGCGTCCCCCTCGATTTCAACGGCTTCGTTCGCGGCCAAGCTGTTGTCGCGTCACATGACGTTGGCAAAAGAAGTGCCGGCGATGGAGGCCGAACTGGCGAAGTACGACGCCGAGGAAGCGGCTGATTTGATTCGATTGAAAATCGACTTATCGACGGCAGCCATTTCGTACAACGAGAAATGTTTGGCTCTGCTGCAAAACCAAATCAACCTCACACGCGAAAAACATGCGCTCGAATCGGTTCGAAAAGCGAGGATGGAAGCGATTGCCGCCGCGCCGTCGTTGAAAGAGTACGCCGAGTTGAACCAGCAACTTGCTGAGAACGCTAAGGAGATCGGCGAGAGCTTGGTGAAGGCCGAACGCGATGTCAGTTCGGCAATCGAATTGAAAGAGACTCTTGCCCGCCAATTCGGTAAGGCTCGCAAAAAAGTGGAAACGGTCGGGCTGACCAGTTCCGTCGGCGCGATGCTTCGCAAGCAACGCTCGATGTTGCCCGATGTCAGTGCGCGTCGTGAAGACGTTGCATCAAGGCAGACGCTGATCAACGACACCCAGTACTTGATCTTCGAATACGAAGACCAGCGTCAAGAACTCGACGATGCCGATCAGTTTTTGAAAACAATCTTGGCGGAATCCTATCTCGATGCACAGGTCGACAGCGATGTACTTGAAGCGGCAGCGCAGGATCTCGTCAAACGCAAGGAAGAGTATCTGGATGCGCTGATCCGCAGCAGCAGCCAGTTCTTTGACGCCCTGATCGAACTCGACACCACGGACCAACAGGTGTTGAAATTAGTCAACGAATACGAAAACTACATCGACCAGCGAGTGCTGTGGATTCAAAGCGGCCGTGCTTTGTCCAAAGACTTTAGCATCGATGATTCGGACCGCTGGATGATCAGCCCAGTGAAGTGGTCCGAGGCCGGCGCGACCTTGGTCGATGACGCGCGTTCAAACTACTTTTTGTACGCTCTTGCCATGATTCCGATCACGGGATTGCTGATGCGACGCAGATCGATCCGGCAAAAACTTACCGAGGTCGGTGAAGTCGCATCGAAGGCGAATTGCCGTTCCATCACGCCGACATGGCGGGCCATGTTGCTGACCGTTGCGGCAGCAATGGGATGGCCATCGCTTTGCTTGTTGATTGGTTGGCGACTCAGGACTGCACCCGAAACGACATTCGCCAACTCGATCGGCTATGGATTGGTTTGCGTCGGAGCGTTGTGGTTTGCGGCCGAAATTCTTCGCCAAGCGTGTCGCCCCATGGGCCTGGGCAACGCACATTTTCGTTGGTCGTCGCATGCAACTCATACGTTGCGGCAAACTCTGCAGCGATTCCTGGTCATTGCTCTACCGCTAACCTTTGTGATCGCAACGCTGGGGACTAGCGGTTCGCCGAACGGCCGCGACAGCCTCGAACGTTTGATGTTCTTGGTCGGCTTGGTCCTGGTTGCGGTCTTGGTTTTTCGGTTGTTGGCGGGCCACGGCTTGCTGCGTGACTATTTTGCCGACCATGTGGGCGGTTGGACAGAGCGATTGAAGTTCGTGTGGGCTACTGTTGCGGCGAGCATTCCAATGTCGTTGGCATGTTTGACCTTGTTCGGATACCACTACACCGCACAAGTTCTATGTTGGCGGTTGATGATCACTTGCTTGTTTGTGGTGGCGTTGTTGTGCGTTCGCGCATTGCTGATGCGAATGGTTCTGCTCAGGCGTCGACATCTGAGCATGGAACAATCGCGGAACCGAGCAGCGGCCTCCGTGATCAACGGTGACACAAAAACACCATCGGTCGCAGGAATCGTGACCGACGATCCCCAGGCTGACATTTCCGCTCACAGCCAGCAATCGCAAAGATTGATCAATACCGGGTTGCTGGCCGGATCGCTGATCGGTTTGTGGTTGATTTGGGTCCAGGTGTTACCGGCGCTCAGCATGTTGGATCAGTACGCACTTTGGCCGCGCAGTTCGCAATTGAATGCGGCATCGGTCGCCGCGGTATCACCAACGGCTGCGATCCTGCCCGCTGACGCTGCTTCAGCAGACGCCGAGGGCGGTTCCGAAGCGGCTCGAATGTTCGTCGATGAAAAACCGGTTGAATACGTCACGCTCTCGGATCTGGCGCTTGCGATTCTCGTTGTCTTTGTCACGTTTGTGCTGTCGCGAAACGGGCCTGGTCTCTTGGAGATCTCGCTACTTCAACAGTTACCCGTGGATGCTTCGGTGCGCTACGCAATCACGACGCTGGTCAGTTATGCGATCGTATTGGTGGGCACGATCGTTGCGTGTTCGACGATCGGGCTACAGTGGTCACAAATTCAATGGTTGGCCACGGCGCTGACGTTCGGACTTGCGTTCGGATTGCAAGAGATGTTCGCGAACTTCGTGGCGGGATTGATCATCTTGCTGGAGCGACCGATCCGCGTCGGAGACATCGTCACGGTGGACGATGTAACGGGCGTTGTTTCGCGAATTCGCATCCGAGCCACTTCGATCACCAATTGGGACCGCAAGGAGTACGTCGTTCCGAACAAAGAGTTCATCACGGGTCGTCTATTGAATTGGACGCTTTCCGATAAGGTCAACCGCGTTGTTGTTGAAGTCGGGATAGGTTACGGGTCGGATACGGATCGCGCTCGAGAGATCTTGATGAATGTTGCCAACGATCACCCGTTGGTTTTGAAGGACCCACCAGCGGTTGCGACGTTACAGGGGTTTGGTGACAGCGCGTTGAACATGGTGCTTCGATGTTATTTGCCGACACTGGATGACCGATTGAAGGTGATTCACGAACTTCACACAGATGTAAACAAGGCGTTCCGAGCCGAAGGAATCGAGATTCCCTACCCTCAGCGAGACTTGCATGTGCGCACGACACAGGCAGTTCTGGGGCTATCTGGCGAAGCGACGGAGTTGAATGGCGAGATTGCTGGGGAAGGTTCCGAGCGTCATGTCCCAGGCGATCTGAATCGAGACGCGGCATAGGTGATAGACTTGTGGCGCCACCGTTTCGAATCCCGTGACCTCCAATGATTTCTGTGCCCGTGAATAAAACACTCCTTCGACTCACCAAACGACGCAAGACCCACAAGAAAGCCTTCGGCGCGGTACCGGGACAACTTGTGCATCATGAAGGTAGCGTGAATGGTCAAATTCGCGTCATCCATTTCGACTCGAAGACGCTCGATGATCGAATCGTGGATTCCGTCGGTGATTTGGCGGGCTATGCGGCAAGCGAGACGACCACAGATGAAACGGCTGCGCCTCGTCGTAAGGGTGTGACTTGGATCAACATCGACGGCGTCGGTGACATCGAGAAGCTGGGGGAACTTTCCCGTCTGTTCGGAATTCACCCGTTGGCGATGGAGGATGTCGTCAACGTCCACCAGCACGCCAAGCTGGAATTCTTCGGCGATACATTTTTCTTCGTTGCACGGATGCCGAGCGGTGCAGATGGATTCAATACTGAACAGGTGAGCCTGTTTCTGATCGATGGCGTCGTGATCACGATCCAAGAACGGCCTGGCGATTGTTTGGAACCGGTGCGTTACCGGATCGCGAACAAGTTGGGTCGGATTCGTCGGCGGCGATCTGACTACCTTGCCTATGCGATCATTGATGCGATCGTCGATGGCTATTTTCCGCTCTTGGATCAATACAGCGAAAAATTGGATGAAGCCGGAACACTGTTGGAGAATGGTGGCGACCGAAGTTTGCCGCTGCACTTGCACAACATCCGAAGCGACCTGCTGTTGATACGAAAGGTCGTCAATCAACACAGAGTTGCCTTAAACGAAATTCTTCGTGACGAGGCAGAAATCGTCGGCCCGGACACGGCTCTCTATTTTCGTGACTGCCAAGACCACATTCAACAACTGATGGAAGCAGCCGACACGGATCGAGAAACATGCGGTGAGCTTCGCGAGCTGTATTTCGCGATGCTGGGCGAAAAGAACAACGACGTGATGAAGGTGTTGACGATCATCGCAACCATTTTCATCCCCATGAGTTTCGTTGCCGGGATCTATGGGATGAACTTTGACAGCGATGCGTCGATGCTGAACATGCCTGAGCTGCACTGGGCGTTCGGGTATCCGTTCGCGCTCGCATTGATGGCAACAATGGCCGGCGGGCTGTTGGCGTTCTTGTACCGTAAAGGTTGGCTGGCCTGACCCACGGTTCCCAGCGGGGAGCGACGGCGCGGCAAGGACTTGCCGACGCCGTGGCATCAAGGCTCGCGTGTCGGGCGATGCCCGCTATCAAGCAGCCGATACTTCTTGATCGTGTCGCATGAACGTTCGGAAGCCGAAGATCGCTATCACAACGAAGCAGATCAACGGCAGATAGAACGAGTTGCGAACGCCCAGTTCATCGATGAACTTCCCTTGCAAAAGTGGCAGCAGGGCACCTCCGACGATCGCCATGATCAATCCGGCCGACCCCAACTTGGCTTCTTCGGCGGGCAAGCCCTTCAATGCGATCCCATAGATTGTTGGGAACATCAACGACATACACGCGGAAATGAGGATCAGGCAAATCAAGCCAGTTTTACCTGGCAACGTGATGGCCCCGAATGTAAACGCGATTGCAACAATGGCCAGTGCTGCGAGAAGCTTTCCTGGGCTGACGTATTTCAGCATGAATGTGCACACGAACCGGCTGACCAAGAAGATGATCATGGCATAAATGTTCCACGATTGGGCCTCGCCCAATGACAATCCGACTTGTTCCATTCCGTAGTGAATGATGAACGTCCAGCATGTGATTTGGGCTCCGACATAGAAGGCCTGCGCGATCACCCCTTCGCGATAGTGAGCCTTTCCGAGCAATCTGCTAGCGAGTTCACCGATCGGCGCGTCAGGAACCTCTGCGGCAAAGGTCGGCATCTTAGTGAGCGCGAATAGCGCCAAGAAACCGAGCACGACAGCCGCGATCACGACATAGGGTGTACGAACAACGCCAAGGTCATGTTGCTGCATTGCGGTGAAGGCAGGCGCATCCTTGGCCTTCATGTTCAACAACCCTGTACTGACCGCAGCATCAAGCGTTCCATATTCCTCGGCAAAATTTGGCAGGCCGTTTGGATATTCCGCGTCGACATACTGCACTGCTGCGGGCGAACCCGATTCCATGCTGGATCGAAACTCGGAAACGTCCAGGTTCGGCGCAACAAATGTCGCGGCGACGAACATGCCCGTAAGCGAACCGATCGGATTGAACGCTTGTGCCAAATTCAATCGTTGGGTCGCAGTTTCGGGTGGACCCATCGCCAAGATGTATGGGTTGCAGCTCGTTTCTAAGAACGCCAAGCCGAACGTCAATACGTAGAATCCGGCAATGAAGATCCAAAAATTGGTGTTCATGCTGGCCGGGATACTGAGCAAAGCTCCAAGTGCATAGAGAGCAAATCCGACCATGATCGCACCCTTGTACGAAAACTTGCGGATGAAGTAGGCCGCGGGCAGGGCCATCGTAAAGTAGCCGCCGTAGAACGCGAATTGAACCAGCGAGCTCTGTGTGTTGCTGATTTGGAATACTTCTTTGAACACCTTCACCAACGGATTGGTGATATCGTTCGCGAATCCCCAAAGAGCGAAACAGCACGTCGTCAGAATGAACGCCATCAAGTACTGCTTTGGAACCACCGGGACCTTGCCCGGTATTCCTGCTTGACGATCGGTGGCATTGGGATGGGAGGATCCCAATTCTTGATCGTGACCGTCGCCGTGGGATTCATCCGCCATCAATTTTCTCTTAGTTGTTTCGGTGAGATGTATTTCATTGGTGACGTTATAGCGACTTCGATATCACGCCACGCCCAGGAAGGGATAGTCAGCGGCGATTAAACTAGCTTCTTTCATCGCGACCCAAAATGCGCTATCGGGTTTCGATGTGCAAAGTGCCACATTTTGGGCGATACGATCGGGACGACTGCTATTGAGTGCCGTCGCGATGACCCCGGGCGGTGACATCCCGAAGGCGACGCACGCGGACGCAGGCGTGATATTGAATTGTCGGCACACGTCATGGAACCGCCGGCGCCATTGAATCAACTCCTGGTCACCCTCGCATTCGCCCGTGACGCGTCGATAGTCAAAATAGTCGCCGCCGGTCAGGAAACCCGCATGAAAAACAGCCGAATTGATCAGGGCAACGCCCTGTTGGTGAAGCGTGGCGACGAAGTCAAGCAGTTCGGTCGGGTGCGTGTAGATGGTCAGGCTGGTAGCGAGCATCACCCAATCAAGGCGGACTTCCGCCGACAATCGCTTTGAAATTTCCCAGTCCTTGGATCCCACGCCGATCGAATCGACGTCGCCTCGGTCGCGGAGCTCTGCGAGCGCCCGGTAGGCGCCGCAAATATCGTCCCACCGCGACTCGCGATCACGGTCGTCGGCCGCGGACGCAAGGTATTCATCGGGATCGTGGACCGAGACCATACGGGGGCGATAGGGCGACAAAAGCTCGCAACCCTGCTCATAGCAGCGGAGGATACCTTCGTAACTGATGTCTTGAACGGCATCGTGTGCCAATCCGACCCACGCGCCCGGTTCAAAGGTGGGCTCGGGCGTTGTCAACGCAACACGTCGCCATCCCAGTTTGTTGCTAATAACGATTCGTTCCGGCGGGATGCACAAGCTGCTGAGCGCCTTGCCCATCGCTTCAAGGGCTAGGCCTGCGCCGTACTTTCCTGCCGAATCAGCCGCTACGATTCCTGGCACATGCTTGAACCATTCGGAAACGATCTCGTGCTTAACGTCGTCAGAAACCTGTTGATACAAATTCCCCAACGCGCTGGTGCCAAACACGATCGGCGGAAGCGTGACTCCAACCGGACCGGATGCGGATACTACCGACTTCGTTTCCATGGTCGTCGCCGCTACTTGGTTACTTTGAGCACGTAGGCAAATTCAGACGGATGTTTCGCCGGCAATGACACGGTCAAGCCTTCGGCGTTACGATTCCATTTGATTTCTTCGTCCGATCCCAACAAAGTGATCGACCCGATATCGTCAGCATAATACTTTGAATCACTCGCAAGCGTTTTGATGGTGATGGAATTTGTTTTCGGCCAAGCCATTCCCGTGACGTACAAGACGTCGCCTTTCGCGGTGAAGCGAATGTCTTCGGACGTGAACGGCTTGTCCTTCGACTCGGAGACGTGCCCTGTCGAAACGGAGGTCGGTCCTTCGCCGAATGTCGTCCAGTAGGTTGTGTCGTAGATGGCTTCGCCGTTGATTTTCAACCAACCACCAATTGCTTTCAGGATTGCCTGGTCTTCTTCGGGAATGGTTCCGTCGGGGCGCGGACCGACGTTCAGCAATAGGCAACCATTCTTGCTGACGATGTCAACCAAATCGTCGACTAAGCGATCGGGAGTCTTGTAGCGTTGGTTTTCTGTATAGCCCCATGAGCTTGCACTAACCGCCGTATCGGTTTGCCAAAATGGCTTGCGAATTTCCGCCATCTTGGATCGTTCTTTATCCAAGACCGCAGCGTCCTCGGGGAATGCTTCGAACTTGTAATTGATGACGCCGATACCGTCGTTCCAACCCTTGGATTGGTTGTAGTAATACGCGGCGAACTTTTGCAGGTGCTCGGCATACGAGTTGGTTTCGTAGGTTTCTTTCCGGTCCGGCGTGATGCCAAAGTCGAACCAAAACACATCAGGCTGATACTTGTCAACGATTTCACAGGATCGCGCCAACCAATCGTCCTTGAACTGTTGGTCTTGAGGAGGGAAAAAGTTTTGATAGTCCCAGGCATTTTCTTGGAACAAGAACGGCATCGGTCGACCATACAGGTCGGCGTACTGTGGGTCCGCGTTGTCGTAGGCTTCGTTTCGGACATAGAACATCCAATTGAACGCACGGTGACTGCTGACGCCAAATTTCATGCCTTGTTCGCGAACGGATACCGACAATTCTTTGACGATGTCGCGTTTCGGCCCCATCTCGGATGCGTCCCATTTCGTAAACGAGCAATCGTACATGGGGAAACCGTCGTGATGCTCGGCGACGGGAATCACGTAGCGTGCACCGGTGTCTTTGAACAGCTTTGCCCATTCGTCGGCGTTGAACTTCTCGGCCTTGAAGGACGGAATGAAGTCCTTGTAACCGAACGTTTTCTGAGGCCCGTACGTGTCGATGTGGTGTTGGAAGAAATTGTCGCCGCGACGATCCAAGTTGATGTACATCTGCCGCGGGTACCACTCGCTTCCGAATGCGGGAACGCTGTAGGCACCCCAATGGATGAAGATGCCGAACTTGGCATCCTTGTACCACTGTGGAATTTCGTACCCCGAAAGCGAATCCCACTTCGCTTGAAAGGGACCTTCGGCGATTTTCGCGTCGATGTTTTTCACCGCGGGCGCAACATTCGGATGTGGCTGCATTGCCACTTCGGGTGATTCGGCTTGCACCGAAACGGCAGCCAACAAAAGACTCGCCAAGGCTAGGTATTTCATCGAAGGTTTATCCGGTTGTTCAAAAAGGTAAGTAAAATCGCGGCAACCAAGCGTTTCAATTCACGTCGGAATTCGGTCACGCCAAACTATGAACCGACAAAGAGAGGACGCAGGTGTCGTTCGTAGATGTTTTTGGTGACTTCGTTGCTGACGATCGCTTCGTTCGCCTTCAGCATATCGGTGTATCGAGCGCCGTGCTTGGCAGCGACTTTGAACGACACGTGCAACAGTTGTCGCATGTGGGCGTTGAAGTGTTCGTTGTCTTGGATGTGTCGGATTGCACTGGCCATTCTTGGGCCCGACCATCCATTGACCTCGTCGGCGGACGGCAATTTGCTTTGGTCAATGTCGATGACGCTGGCGTAGGGTGCGCAAAACTCTTCCACGTGACCGAGCGCGTAGGCGTAGATTTCTTTCGCCAACGCCAACCCGTCACCACCAGCCTCGGCCAAGCCGATGATCTCTTCTAGCCATGTCGTGCCGGCGGTCTTCAAGTGGAGACCCGCGTTGGTTCGCTGCAGACATTCGCGAATGATCGGATACAGGCTGAACTTATCGCTGCCGCTGTGAACACTCAACTTCAGCGTTTCCGGCAACCCATAGGTTTTGACGGCGTGAGCAATCACCGCGACATCGTCGTTGAACTCACGTTTGAATTGGGCCAGATCGCCGACGTAGTCGACGCCTTTGTTGAATCGACCGGTGAACTTAGGCGCGATCGTTTGAACGGGAATCTTTTCGTCGGCCAACGCTGCCAAAATGATCAACAGTTCGGGTGGCGTTTGCGGCGCGTCGGTTTCGTCCATCGAAACTTCGGTCGCGACTTTATCAACGCCGTTCTTTGCGGCGATATGACGATAGATCTCGCCGGCCTCTTTCACAGCCAATAGATACTGTTGGGCGACCTCTTGAACGTCTTTTCGCGTGACCTCGAGTGGTGCCGAAAGACCGCTTAGTCGCAACGTTCCAATCAATTCCGGATGGCGATCCACGAATGCCGCCACATCGGCGGTTG
Organism: Rubripirellula tenax; assembly: GCF_007860125.1. Classification (NCBI taxonomy): domain Bacteria; kingdom Pseudomonadati; phylum Planctomycetota; class Planctomycetia; order Pirellulales; family Pirellulaceae; genus Rubripirellula; species Rubripirellula tenax. Next base: position 353,817 of record NZ_SJPW01000006.1, on the reverse strand, counting down.
GTGCCGGCTTGCCAATCGAATCGGCCACGTCGATCGTGAAAAAGTCGCTGCAAGGCAAAAACGGATCAACGGTCTTCAGCTGGATGTGATCGGCGTCGACGTGCCATGGCTTGTCCCAGCCCAATTTTTCAACAGCTAACTTGGCCGCGTCGTAAACGCTCTGCGGCTGGGATCCGACGAACGTGTGCTCGCGGTTGGACTTGTTCCAAACCGGCGTCACGTCGACTCCATCATCGGCCAACTGCATAAAAGCGCGCAATTGGGCAGCCGCTTGGTGGGCAAATCGATCGCCGACACCGAACGTGTATTTCTCAAGAGGGAGCATCTTCTTCCTTCGTGTGTTGTTTAAGAGCATAATTCTGGCTCATGGCGTCGCTCGACCCCATAGCCGAGATTTACTTTTAGATGTCAATTCTTAACCTATCGAAAGGCTTCCTTGAACCAGACGGTCGGTGGATTAAGAGCCATTCGGGCAGCGTGACGGACCATGCTCGAACGTTCGGATCGGCAGTGACGGAAGCGTCATGACTGATGCCGTCGTCAACGAATGGGTCTGGGCATTTGAGATGCTCGACCGTGATGCCGTTGCCATCCACCACGCACCACGCGAAGTCCGTGCCCAACTTTCGCGATTGTTGCAAGTCAAGGGCTATTCAACGAATCGGATGCTTTCCCGGTCGCTGACGCATTCAAGCGACTCTTCGGCCGTCCAACCAAGGACTTGATTTAGCTGACCATCGGTCGGGTCATGCATTGCCGGCGACGACGATACCCGATCGCCAAACCCGCCAAGCTCAGGGCAACCCAAGTTGTCGGCTCGGGGACCGCCGCAATTGCGATATCGTTGCCCGTCCCGGCGCTGTAGCGAATCGCGAAGTCGTAACTTTGCCCGCCGAACGAACCCGTTATGCGATTTAGGTTCGAAAACTGTCCGATGACGGTGTCGCTGCCATCGTTGTTTACGAACAAAAAGCTGCTTTGGGGCGTCGGCGCGCTCAGCAGATTCAACCTCAGCAGCCCCGCCAAATTGACCGAGCCCGTCACGTTGAGCGAGTCGATCAAACCGGCCATTGGATCGAAGTCGATCGTTAGCAAGCTGGTGCTGTCGATCGTAAAGTCGTCCGTCGTGAATGTTCCGATCGCGGTGTTGGTTGCTGAGTCGCCGGGACGAAGTTCGGCACCGCTTGTCAGGGTCACGAATCCGTTGATGCCGCCCGAGCCTGCTGCGATACCGTTGACGACCGCCAGTCCGGTGATATTACTGATCTTGTCATAGACCGCCACGCCGGTGCCGATCTGGGTCAGCGTGTTGGATTGTCCTCCGGGATTGTAAAAGCGCCCTTGATCGCCACCGATGGTCAGCGAACGTCCAGCGTCCACTCGGATCGTCGCATCCGCTTGCAACGAGATCCGCTCGGTCAATTCGTGGTTGCCGGCGCTCACGTAAATCGCGCCTTTGTTGTCGATGCCGCTGCCGCTGATGTGAAGGTGTTCGCTTGCCGACAAACCGGTGCCTCGCAATTGCAGCGTTGCGCCATCCGCAACGGTTGTCTTCGTCGTCGGAAGAAATCCGCCGGTCCCGAACGACGCGGCGTTATCGAAAATGGCTGTCCCTTCTTGAATCACAAATTGGCCATCAAACGCAGAGTTGTCACCGTTGATGAGCAAGTCGGCTGCTCCCGTCTTCGTGATGGTTTGATTGCCGACCAGAGCCGCGCCGACTCGGGCGAACTTCTGTGCCTCGATGGTCGCGCCGCCTGCCGCGGCTTCTAATGTTCCCGAGCCAGCTAGGATTTGGAACGGTCCCGTCGACGTGTTGGGTGCGAAGCGAATTCCGGCGAACCGGATCGCGCTGTCCACCGTGATCAGCGATGCGCCCGAGTTCGCAGTTCCGAATACAGCCGTCGCCGTCGCATCGTTTTCCCACGTGAAGTTAAAACCGTCGATTGCTCCACCGACGGCGGTGAAACTTGGTCGCTGGTTGCTCCAGCTTCCCGGGCCGGTTTGCACACCGGGTGTCGCAGAGTCGCCGTCCCAAAAAATCTGTGTCGGCGCAGCCTGCGGCGTGAAGATGTCTCCGGTTTGGCTGACAATCCAATCGTAGACGCCCGCCACATTTGCATCGGTGAATCCCACGCCCGATTCGGCGCCGGTTGTGACACCGGCAATGAACCATTGGTTTTGATGTTGATACATCATCGGTCCGCCCGAGTCACCGGGCGCCGTTGAAACCTCGAATGGCGTCGAGTTGACGCCCATGTTGCTGTTGTTGAACACCAGACTTGAGCCGGCGGATGTGTTTTGGATCGAGTTGATGACGTTGGTACCGGCGCGAGCGTTCTCACCGGATGGACCGCGGCTGATCTGCGAGTTGGCGACGCTGCTGTATTGCCCCCATCCAACTTTCCAAACAAGTTGGTTGACCGGGTTGTGTCCCGGGTTGGGCACGATGAAAGGCGTTGAAGTCGGCAGTTGTTGATTCGCATCCAAACGAATCAGTGCGACGTCGCTGCCCGCTTGGCTGACGCTGGTGCCCGCATAGGTCTGGCCATCAAGTCGGAACGTGACGCGGCTTCCGTTGCCGACCACGTGACGCGCCGTCAAAACCCAGCCCGGCGCGATCGCCGACCCTGTCCCACCACCAGAAACCGTTCCGACGCCCGCGAACTGTCCTTGCCGGGCGAGTTCTTGGACTTCCGCGTCCGTCAAATCGTCGCGCCAAACGACTGCGGATGCGAAGTTTCCGCTAGCGAGAACCAGCCACCCCGTCAGTAACCAAAGCAGCGTGGCACGAAAATGCTCCTTGGTCGACCGAAATCGCGACGAAACAAAACAGGTGATGGCGTTCAACTTGATTCGACCTTTGTGCATCGGATCGGCGGGGAAAGAATCATCAGACGCGCCGATAAATGCCGTCCAGAACAGACCGGCCAGCGCGACATGCCAACAGATTGGCCGGCGAATCCGACGCATTACCCCCGATAGAGTTCAGCGTGCCGGTCAACCATGTTGGCCACCGTAAAATCGGATTCAATCCGATTCCGGGCTGCTTCGGCAAGGCGTCTCGCTCGTTCGGGGGCTTCCAATAGCCCGATCGTCTTCCTGGCAAAATCGGCCGAGTCGCCGAGCGAGACCAGGATTCCGGTTTTACCGTCGATCACCAGATCTCGGTTCCCGGCGATGTCACTGGCCACCACAGGCACACCCGCCTGCATCGCTTCAATCACCGAATTGCTCTGCCCCTCGTACTCGCTGGCGATCCAGAACACGTCGGCGTGGGGAAGCAATTCAGAGACGTCATCGCGTTGGCCCGCAAACCGGACACGGTCAGCGCTGGTGACGGCATCGCGATGACGCAAAAGTTCGCCCGACTGTGGACCGTCGCCGATGATCACTAATGTTGTGTCTTCACAAACCGTTGCCGCCAACTCAGCAGCCCAGATCAAGTCTCGGTACCGCTTTTGCGGCCAAAGTCGCCCAACTGCCAAAATCAGTTTCCGCCGCGGGTCGACCTTCAACTTAGCGAACGCTTTCTCGCGCGTCGTCGAGGTCGGTTGCCGAGGCGAAATCCCATTCGGAATTACTCGGAACAGGGCTGGATCGATACCGTGATCGCCGTAGAAGTCACGAACGCCTTCGCTGTTGGTAGTGATCGCGGTTGTGAACCTGGCCAATTGGCGGTCGATCATAAAATGCGCCGCGGTCTTCCAAGGATCGACACATCGTTCGCTGGCAAAGATCTTTGGTACCTTCGCCAATCTTGCCGCCACGCGTCCGAAGCTGTTGGCGGCAAACAGCCAAGTATGCACCGCATCCGGTTTCAATCGTATCAATTCACGCCGCAACCGCACCAGCGCCGTTGGATCGGCTTTGAAACGTTTTCCGATCAACGTGACAGGGATTCCAGCCGCGGTCAGTTCCTTCGATCGCGGACCGTCGCGCGTCAACAGTACGACGTGAACGTCGAATTGATCGCGAGGCAATTGAGTCGCCAGCAAACACAGTTGTTTCTCGGCACCGCCGCGATCCATCGTCGGAATGATTTGCACGATTCGCATGGTCATGACTTCACCTCGGTCGGATCGCCACCGCGTACGCGATTCTTCTTTGCGATCGTACGCTCGATCGCTTCAACGTACTCATCGATGACCGAAACCATTGGGCGACTTCGGATCCAATGTCGTCGCAGCATGGATGCTTTGTCTTGATACATCGGCAAGTTTGCCGCCACGGCCGCGATGCTTTCGGTAAACGCCGTGGCCGTAGGCTGATCGATCCATTGCACCCATTGTGCCGGATCACCGCCCGGCACCGGCCCCGTCGAAATCAACGTCGACGTCGACTCACGAGAAGCCGGTCCCACCAACACCGATCGCACGGCATCCCGCTGGATCGAAACGATCGGCAATTCGGCCGACACGGCTGTCGGCAAAAAGTAGTCGAGTCCGGATTCATCAGGCTGAACGAATACGTCCGCTGCCGCAAACAATTCGTCCCCGTCACAAAACGATCCTGGCATCGCAATCGAGGCCCGGACGCCGTCGCCTCGCAGCTGCTCATAGATCCAATCGCGGTGGGGACCATCGCCGATGAACCAAAGTTTCAATTTGGGCACTTGATCCACGATTCGGTAAGCCGCACGGACCAAATCCTGGATGCCGCCGTCGCGTGTCATCGGTGCCATACAGATGGCCACACGCGCGTCTGGGTCGACGTGCAGGTCGGTGTTGATCGCCGCGAGCGATCGCCGTGCCCGTTTCTGAGCAACGCTCGATCGCAATGGACCGGCCGCGAACCCAGGGTCGATCCGAATGATCCGCTCGGGTGAGTAACCTTCGGCTAGCAGCGAGCGGCTGCACGTGGCGCTATTGACGATGACTCCGTCCGCCATCCGGCCAACGGTACCGCATCGACGAGCCGTACGTGATGTCGACCAGTAATGTTGATCACTGAGACTGCCGCGACTTCCATACCGAAGCAGCGTCGGGCAGCCCGTCGACCGCGCGGCCTCGATCGCTGCCATCGACTCTTCGCGAATCCCATCGACCAACATCAAGTCAAACGACGAAGCGTTGGTCCGCAACCACTGGGTCAAGTGACGCGTGTAGCGGCCGATGGACCAGTCGCTTCGCGGCGCAGCGGCAGGCCGATGCACGGGTATTTCGCGAAGCCAAAACTTTTCCGGCCATGACGCTGCATAGCGAGGCGTGCAAACTTGAATCTGGACGCCGCGGCGATTCAAACCTTGCGCCAACTGAATCAGGTAAGCCGCCGAGTCGACGGAGCCGTGCGGCCAAAAGTGTCGGCCGACCATCAAGACTCGCACTTTCCGGCTCACGATTTGGCTTCCGCCGCTGTCTTTTCGATCTCTGCAGGTTCCAGTACCGCCAAGTACGGCAAGTTGCGAAACATATCCAGATAGTCCAAACCGTATCCAACGACGAACTCGTCGGGGATCTCAAAAGCACGGAAGTCGGGTCGCAGTTCAACCACATGATCGGTTCGTTTGTGCAACAGAACCGCCGACTTGACCGACGCGGCGCCAAACTCGTGCATCATGCCGCTGAGCCGGTCCAGCGTTTTGCCAGTGTCAAAAATATCGTCGACCAACAACACGTCGCGATTGGTGACGTCAATCATCATTTGAGCATCGACCGTCAACTCGCCCGACTTCATGCCGCCACGGTAGCTGGACGCGCGAACGACGCCCACGCGCTGCGGCATCGACAACCGGCGAATCAAGTCGGCAAACAAAACCAACGACCCCGTCATGATCGCGATAACGGTCAGTGGCCGATCGCCGTAGTGTGAATCGATCTCGGCCGCCAACCGCTCGACGCCTTCATTGAGTTGCGACTCGTCCAACAGGATTCGCATCGACAACAAGCCTTCAATTTTGTGGGGAATTAAAGAAACGGAACGTGAAACTCGCCGACGGCAACCAAGGTATCGATCAGCACCCGACCGATGTCAACCTGCGTAGTTTAGGGGCAACGTACCTTGTGTTGCAGTTGTGGCGATGAGTGGGGCGGCGAAGTGCCGAAAACGAACCCTGGTGGTCGTGTCTGAAATGGTTCCCCCAACTTATCGCCAAATGGCCGTGGGTTCGAGTCGACCTTGATCACCGAATTTTTGTCCGGATCGATTTGCCGCTCTCGGCGGATCGACTCGATCGCATCCCAATCGACATCCATTCTGAAATTTACCGAATGACGAACTCTCAGCGATTGGCGACCGTCCGCAACTGCTTTCTGCGTTGGATGTCGGCCGAAATTGGCCAGACATCGGGTGGCAACGACGACAGTGACGGTCCGCAAATCCAAACAGAGTCGGTGTTGATTCGTGATGAGTTCTTTTGCGGGCGAAGATTTCGAGCAGCGACGCACCGCGCGGTCTGGTTCATCGAAGAAGACACGCTGAAGATTTTCGACAACCAGAATGTTCTGCAAACGGTGATGCGATCTGGCGAGATTGACGAGTTCGTCGGCCGAGTTGCTGACGCGGATCCCGTGATTCTGGCGATCCCCCGTCCACAGCAAGCCAGCACCGGCGTCCGACGAGCTGCCTAGAGTCGATCGCGTGGCTCGGGCCGGTTTCCCGATCTTGCGTTCATCTTACGTTCAACCGCGAAAGTTGAGTAAGCTTCGACACACGCCGATGTTGGCGTTGCTCGCGTAGCACATCGGGGTTTCGGCCCCCTGCGACGCGTTGAACCGAAGTTGGAAGCTCGCTTGACCGATGACTCGATTCCTTGAATACATCGTCGATGCGGTTCGAAGCCCGCACGATCAATTGACGCCTCGCCAGCATACGGTGCGGCGATGTTGGGAATTGACGTGTCATTGCTGGCGTCAATTGCAGCGCCATCGTGCCGAGGGCATGGCGGCCGAACTGACTTACCGGACTATCTTTTCACTGATTCCCGTCGTCGTGTTGGGCTTGGTGATGTTTCGTATTGTCGGCGGACTCGAAGAGGTCCAAGGGCAAGTCGAGAACCAACTGTATTCTTTCTTTGGCGTACCCGAAGTTCCGGGGGACTACGGCCGAACGAACTTGGCCGAACAACAAGCAGACGACATACGATCATCGCTGGAACCGTCGCTTGGCGCTCAGATCACCGGCGAAAATTTAAGCGTCAAGATTGATCCGGTGATCGATATCGATGCGGCAATCACGCTGGCGGAACAGGAAGCAAAAAACAAAGAACAGGTGCGGGAAGAATCTGTTCGCCAAGCACGCGCGAGCATTCGCCGCACGTTGTCGGAAGTGACAGCGAAGGTTGCGTCGGTTGACTTCAAATCGATTGGAGTATTCGGCCTGCTATTGTTCATCTACGCAGCCGTTGCACTCGCGGACGCCGTCGAGCATTTGTTCAACCGCGTCTACGACGCTCCGTCGAAACGTCCAATTCACATTCGATTGGCGATTCATTGGTCCATCATCACGCTGGGCAGCGGTTTGTTGGCGATGAGTCTGTACATGTCGGGCCAAGTCATCGAGTGGTTTGGCGAAATCGGTGCAGGCTCTGACTTTCGAATTGTGATGGGACACCTGTTGTCGGTTGTTGCAAGCTGGGTGTTGTTATTCTTGCTGTACGCTTTGATGCCCAACACGCATGTTTCCGTTCGCGCTGCAATTTTGGGGTCCTTGGTCAGTTCGCTGATGTGGGAATTCGCGAAATTCGGATTTCAGATCTACGTCGCGAAAGCAGTTCCCTATTCGGCGATCTACGGATCGATCGGCTTGATTCCTCTGTTCCTCTTTTGGATCTATATCACTTGGTTGATCGTCTTGTTCGGGTTGGTGTTAACCCACGCGTTGCAGACGATGCGAGGTCGAAGCCCACGTTCGTCCGTCTGGGACAGCGATGCATTGCCATCGGGCGACCCCGATTGGATGCTGCCGATCATGTGCGAAGTCAATCTGGCATTCGCGAAAGGAAAACCGATCGACAACCAGGGATTGGCGGACCGAATCGGACTGAGCAGTCGGATCGTCGGCGAAATGACGTCGCAATTGGTCGACGCAGGCTTTTTAAGAAGAGTTTCGGCGGATGATCGCAAAGCCGAGTCGCTGATCCTGGCGCGCCCATCGGACAAGATCACCGTCGTCGAAATTCTGGAAGTGGCTCATCGTTTCCGCCCGACAAGCGATCACCCGGCGTGGCTATCACTCGCTGATTTGAAGTCGGCCGAGCGAAACGCTGCCCAAGGAAAAATGCTTTCGGATCTCAGTTAGGCCTTCAACCACATTTTCGATCGCGGGTTCCCTTCATCGTGGCGTCGGCTTCGGAACAGTGATCTTCAGCGTTTGCGAATTGGCAGGCAAGATGCCAACCCTTGAATGTTGCCGAAGGGGTCGCCCACTTTGTTTAGAACGCGACATCGACGCGGCTTGCCAGCCGTGTCGTCACTTGTTCGTTGCTTCCGTTCAAAACGGTCAAACGTGACAAGATGTTTTTGAGCTCGATCTTTTGAGCCTCATGAATCAACTTCGGTTCTGCGTTGGGAACCACCGCGACGGTCAATGCACCGGGGTGAATCGCTCGCACTTCGGTTTCCAACTGACTGCGTTCGCCTTCGCTGCCGACGACCAGAATCAGCCGCTGAAGGCCACCGATGGATAACAACGCAGGCTTGACCAGTGCGATACCGTCATCAACGGACATCGGCCCGGCCGACTTCCTGGCCTCTCGCGCCATCGTGAACTCGTGCGTATTGGCCGTTCGATTTAGCGAAGCTTGGGCGTTGGTTTGCGATATATTTGTCGTCGAAGACTCGGCAACCGCTTCGGCAACTTCGATTCCCTTTGCGTTTGTCCGCGCGACTTCGTCGCTGTGTCGTTCGACAGCGTCGATCACGATCGGCACGGCTTGCTGGGTCAATTGAGCAATGATGGATCGGCAATCGACATTCGCTCCCAGATCATTTAGGGGGCGAACCAGACATTCGCCGACCGCAGAGCGATGCAGTTGGCTAACGATAGAGCCGAATTTTGCACGCAACAACTCGGGCATCGATTCCCAAGGATTCAGGTCGCCCATTTCGTTCTTGGTTTCGACAATGCCGACGGCCAATATTGCCGCGAACCGTTCGATCCGTTCCTCTAAAAATTTCAAGTGGATCGCGAAATGGTCGAGCTGCTTGGACGCCAAGCCCTTGACGATTGCATCGCGGAAGAGGTCCTGATCGATTAAATCTGACGACGAACCCACCGGGCGCGGCGTCGATTGCAATGTCGAGCGAGACCACTCAACGCAACGTTCGTAGAAAATTTTCAATGTTTCGTAAACGGTCGAAACGTCGGCTCGTCGATCGTTCAAGCAAACAGAGACTTCGCGGAAGGCGTTGTTGAGCCAGCCGGCGGAAAGCCAGTCGAAGTCGTTGGCGTGGTCTCGTACGAAAGTTTCGATCGCCTCAATCGTTGGCTCGGGCAGGCTTCGCATATCCAAGTGATCTTGAACGGCTTCGATGGCATGTTCGATCGAAACCGACAAACGTCGTTCCAACCGGTCCGCAAGTGCGGGTGCTTCACGGCGAGCCTTCGACGGAATGCCCAACCACCGTACAAGTAATTCGCGAACGACGGCCGGCGATAGGACTCGTGTTTCCAGCCTGTGCCGGTCACCGAGCGGGACGACGCCAACCGAGCGAATGGATGGTCGACGGATTGTTGTTGCATCCGTCTTTTCAAACTTGCGGGCTGCCGAGAGCAAGTCGCCGCATCCGGTCGAATCTGCCCATAAGTACTCCGTTATCGTTTCGATCGGATTCACGGTCCATCGGTCGGCTTGCGTTCCAGCGATCACGTAGAGATCGCGAAGCGGTGTTCTTGCAGCGGGCACGCTTGGAAAGCCTGCGCCTTCGTCGCCCGGATAGCCGTTGCCGACCTGCATGAAAAACTCGATCTCGTGCAATGCTGCTTGTGCGTCATGCAATGCCAGCGGATTGCAGTGGTCGATCTGAAAACCGACCGACGACAGCAACGACAAAATGCGAGTCTCTTCCAGCCCGGCTTGATCCAGAAGATGGCGCAACAGGTGGACGACATCGATGTACATACCGCTGCCGGTGCCGCCGGCAAGTGACCCGACAACGTAGACACGTGCAGGCGCACCGTCCGCTTCTTCGATCATCGTTTCGATCGCGGCGATCAGTCGCTTTTTAACGGTCTCACCGTGGTCGACCAATGCCAATCGTCCAAGCGGTCGCATTCCTTCGGTCGTTCCGTTGCGAGGGACGTTGTAAATCCAGCGTCGTGAAATGGATCGAAGGCGGTCGGTACCATTGGTTCGGTACTCGTGTGCCGACTTCAGCGGCGTGTGAATGGTATGGCACTTTGGAACACGATCGGAAACTTCGCCCAAACGCAACGCATGGATTGTTGCCATGTCGGTATCGATGACGACGCTGTTGAGATGCAATGGGCTTGCGACGTGCAGATCGGCAATCCGGCGACGCAGCTCGCGAACGCATTCCGCGCCGCTGCCGCCCAGACCGATCACCATGGCATGGCTGACAGCGATACCCGCGGGCTTCGCGGATTCGCCATTCAATTGCGGCAGATCTTCGACATCGCCGTTTGCTTCTTCGAGTGTCGAATCGGTGGGTGCGACCGTGGTAACCTTCGACTGCGACCGCATCGATTGGTTACGCAACGCGTCGACAAATTCCTTGCAGCTTGGGAATCGACGGTTCGGATTTTTCTCAAGTGCTCGGGCGACGACGGGTCGATCACTCGGCGGTAGCGTTTCCAAGTTTGGTGCGCTATGAACGTGCTGTGTCGCCAATTGAGCGATGGTCCGTCCGCTAAATGGACGCGTACCCGTCAACAATTCTTGAAACATGACCGCCAACGAGTACTGGTCGCTGTGCAGACTCGGACGCCCATCAAAGACCTCCGGCGGCGCATAGATCGGCGTCAATCCGCCAACCACACTGCAGTCGATGTCACGCAAGTCTTTCAGCAGTCCGAAGTCGGCGACCTTGACGTGACCGCCGATCATCAACAGGTTGCCCGGTTTGATGTCCAGGTGCTGCAGTTGGTACGACTGGTGCAAATAATCCAAACCGTCGGCAGTATCATGCAGATGGCTCAACAGCAGATCGCGGGGAATACCGCACGATCCACGGTCGCGATGTACTTTGTAAACGTCTTCGAGAGATCCATCGGCCAATTCGGTGATGATGACCAATTGGTCATCCACAATTTCGAACCGTTCCAATGTCAGCAAGAACGGATGGTGTACCGATTTGACACGCTCAAGGGAACGCAATTCACGCGAGGCGCGAGATTGATCTTGGCTGCCGAAGACGAATTTGATCGCCTTTTTTAGCCCACCGGGCGCGCTGGAACGCCATACTTCGCCAAAGCCGCCTCGTCCGATAGCTTCCTCGAGCACGTAACCGGGGATCGGTTCGTAGCCTTCGCAGATCTTCGTCGAATTTGTTGTTTGCATTTCCATCACAGTTGGCTGAAGTAGCTGCGGCAAGCTTGGTCCAAATATTCAGGACGAATCGCGAATGGAAGCTTTCGGTATTTGCAAAAGTTGGCAACTTGCAAGAGCAGGTCTCGCGGATGACAACGCCGAATGTTGCGGTTGCTTTCGGCATAAAATCGCAACAGATGCGAGGCCGCTTGCGGTGTATCGGGGAATCCCATCTTTTTGCCGACATCCGACATCAATTGTGTGAATTCTTCTTTGGTCGGATCATCGACGAAGATTTTGTAGGGCACGCGGCGCAAGAATGCTTCGTCGACCAACGAGGCGGGGTCGATGTTGGTCGAGAAGATGATCAGTTGCTCGAACGGGATCTGAATTTTCTTGCCCGTTGGAAGCGTCAGATAATCACAACTGTTTTCTAGCGGCACGATCCAGCGATTAAGCAGATCTTCCGGTGCAATGCGTTGGCGTCCGAAGTCGTCGATCAGCAAGCAACCGCAGTTGCTTTTCATTTGCAGGGGGGCTTCGCAGATGTTGGATCGCGGATCGTGACGAACCTCCAAGTTCTCCATCACCAATTCGCCGCCGACGACGACGGTCGGGCGTCCGATACGCAGCCAACGTCGATCCCACTCCTGCGTCTTTAGCATGTTCCCGGTCGCCTGCGGAACAGGCGCGGGTCGGTGGAAGGCATCGTCTTGCAGCTTGATCAGGTTTCCGTCATCGAGGATCGCATGGGGAATCCAAATTTCTTGGCCCAGTACCTGAGTCAAGCATCGAGCGATCGTCGTCTTTCCGTTTCCGGGCGGTCCGTACAAGAACAACCCCGTGTTGCTGTTGACGGCCGGTCCGAGTTCGTCGAGTAGGTGGTCGTCGTAGGAGATTGTTGCCAGTGCCGCACGTAGCTGGTCGCGGTCAATCGGTTCCAGGCCAGCAGCTTGTGCTTCAACACTCAGCACGTAATCGTTCAACGGCACAGGTGCGGGGCCCACATAGCTGCACTGTTTCATGTGGCCTTGTGCGCGGTTCTGGCCGGCTTCGGTCAACGAATAGTAATAGTCATTGAAAGCCGCCGGGCGCACGTGGGAAACCAACTTACGCGTCCGCAGTACATCCAACAGCGGTTCGACCACGCGAAACGTCAATCCCGTTCGATCAGAAACGACTCGACCGCTGACCGTGCCGCCGATCAAAACGGTTTTCAGCACCAAGGCTTCAATGAAGGAATCGCTCAGGCCTGTTTCGGCTGAGTTCTGTGGTTGGCTGGGCCAGAACGTGTCGTTCGAAAGGAGACCGCCCAACAAGCTCGGTTCGAAAGACTGCGTTTCTGAGGTTAACGTGTTCATAACGATATTGCGGTGTGTAGGTATTCCAAGGGTCCCGCGATGCTTGCCTGCAGCAACCTGCAAGCAGTTCTTAGAGACCGATTCCATGAAACGTAGCTTGCGAACCGTGTCACCCACGCCGATACCAGCCGACTTTTACGATTGAGTCGTGATTGCGGACCAAGACAACAGAACGACCGTCACAACGGGTGCTTTTAAACGGTTGAAACAAGCGTCGCAGCGGTCTACCGATCGGGTCGGTCGGCCAAGTCCAAAAATTACCTGTAAATGTGCTATCAACCGAGGAACGCGACTAAGCATGACCTAGGTTTAAGATGCCCAAGTTCAGACGGATTTGGCATCCTCACACATTTGCTTTCTCGGATTCGATTCCATGCCTTCGGTCGACCTCGCAACCCTCGAACGACTTCGACGCAGCACGATTTTCTCGGAAGACGTGTGGTTCTTATCGGGCCCCACCCAGCCCGGGGAAGGCGTCTTGCACATTCCCGTCGACGGAAATCCGTACATTGTTGGTCGTAAAACGGGCGTCTCCCTGAAGTTGCAGTTCCGTACCGTTAGCGGGAATCACGCTTCGTTGTGGGTCGAAAAGGGCGTTTTGCACCTGAAAGACCTCGGCAGCACGAACGGCACGTACGTCAACGGAAACCGAATCGATCCGGAAACGCCTATCGCGATCAGCGAAGAAGACCTGATCCACTTTGCCGAAGCACCTTTCCGCGTCCGTCGTCAATCGCCGACGGGCATGTCCAACGGTACCTACGCAGAAAACGTTTGTGACCAAGCACTGGCCTTGGTCCAATTCGATCGACTGATGAGCGAGCGTTTGGTCAAACCGCACTTCCAAGCGATCGTTGAAATGTCGAACGACAAGGCGATCGGATTCGAGATTCTGGGCCGCGGTAGCGTGTTCGGATTGGAATCGGTCGGCGCAATGTTTCAAGCTGCCGAACAATTGAATCTCGAAGTCGAACTGAGCCAATTGTTGCGTTGGGAAGGAATCCGCGTCGGCCGCGATCTGCCCGAGCGACCGACATTGTTCGTCAATACGCACCCACGCGAAATGGAAGATGGCAGTGAATTGATCGATTCACTGGTCAAAGTTCGCGACATGACCGGCGGCACCGATTTGGTGCTAGAAATTCACGAGTCGTCCGTCACGAACCCCGCATTGATGAAATCATTGCACTCGGCCATGCAGGATTTGAACATACGTTTGGCCTACGACGACTTCGGTTCTGGCCAGGCTCGGTTGGCTGAATTGATCGAAGCACGTCCAGATTTTGTTAAGTTCGACATCTCGCTGATCCGCGAAATCGACAAAGCGAACGAGCAACGACGTCGGATGCTAGAAACGTTGGTGAAAATGGTCCGCGAACTCGATATCGTGGCATTGGCCGAAGGCATTGAAACGGCGGAAGAAGCCGAAGTCTGCAAAGAAGTCGGATTCGAATTGGCACAGGGATATTTCTTCGGCCGTCCTTCACCGGCGTGAAACTGAACGCCCGAGCACCGTTGACTTTGACGATTCTGCGGAATTGTTCGTCGCGGTATGGATGCAACGATGATCGCGGTTAAGTTTGGCAGTGATCCTTGATCTGACGATCCGATCTGTAAGGGATGTGGGCATGGCGCGTCTTGCCCCCTTCACTTGGGATCGGAAATATGAAGACCAAACAGAGAAACCATTCACATCGCCGCCTGATCACTTCGGTACTCTTGGCCGGGATCGGACTGCCGGCCATTGCGGCGGATCGCGACTTGTCCAAACCGACGCGACTGCCCTCGGTACTAACGGAATCTGCGTCGTCGCAATCAGCGTCGCCGATGACTACGCCGCCAATAAACACCGGCGTTCGAAACGCATCCTCCAATACCGACGCGCGTCACCAACGCCTGCCCGCGGCGCAGTCGCAAGCGGACGACGCGATGGCGGTTCCGACACGTTGGTTGCGATCGACGACATCGAATGCGTCCAGCGAAGCCGCACGTCGGATGATCGCCCAAGCAACCGCAGAATACAATTCGCACGCTTGGATGTCCGCCGAAACGTCCGCGTGGGAAGCCATCCGCCACGCCTCCGCAGCGGTCGACTTATCGACCCAAGAACACGGTTACGCAATAGCGGGGTCAACGCCCACCGCCGCGAAACATTTCACGATGGCGAAACAAGCCATCATCGAAGCACGCGACTTTGCCGGATCCTACGGCCCCGTGGATGACGCCGCCATCCGACGCATCGCCCGCGGCCACAGCAGCGGATTGATCCGTCTTGATTCGACTCAGACACTCAAAGCAAACGAAGCGACAGACCAGTATCTCGATTTCGCTCGGACCAACCTGGCGGTCGTGGCAAAGGCCAGCACCGATGCCGCCCAGGCAATGGATCTGTTAGCGGCGATCTACTTAGAGCGTGCCGATTCAAAAACGATCCCCAGCGGTACGGCTTTGTGTTTGCGTCGCGCCGCGTTGCAGGGACAACCCAACAACCCGAGCCTCGCTTCGCGACTGGGCATGCACTTGGCGGACATCGGCTTGAACGATGAAGCACGCTGGGCGCTCGAACACTCTTTGTCGTTCGAGTATGACCCGCCAACGGCACAAGCCTTGGTCGCGGTCATGCGATCGACGGGCGACGCGGCAGCCGCAAACCAATGGATCGCAAAACTTGATTCCGCCGCTGACGCTAGCTCTGGTCAGATCAAGATTCCCGAAGTCGTCGAATTGTCGCCCACCGAATTTGCATCCGTATCGAAACCCGTCATGCCGCGACCGGCTAACACTCGCATGGTCCCCGGAAAGTTGGCCAGCGCGAAAGTCAATCGTACGGGCGAAACGCCCGACACGATACAGCCGTTTGCACCCGAGCCGTCGATGGTAGACGCCAACGACATCGATCCCGCAAAGAAACCCAGCATCATCCGACGATTCTTGGGCGTGTTCAAGAATCCTTGGTAACCATAAAAACGTGGGATAGGCTTCCAGCCTGTCATAGAGAACAGCCCAAATTGACAGGCTGGAAGCCTATCCCACGCTTGTTCGACGGCCACCCTTGCGGCCGAAAACTCAATCTCGGATTCGGTATTTGCAGATGAACGTTTCACAACAATCACAACGACGGTACATGCGAGATTCACTTGCTCTTGTTGCTTGCGTCATCGCCATCAGCACGTCGCTTGCGTTTCCGCATGTTGTCGGTGCACAGCAGATTGCTGAATCAGTGTTGGACCGCGCGGACGCTCGGATCATGGAACTGGGTCAGGATCCCGTCGCACAGTCTTGCGGATGCCAGAACACACCGGGCGGATACCCGTGCGTTGGCGGATGCCAAAAGTGCATGATCGGCGTCGATTGCCAGGGAAATTGTGGGGCCGAAGCGCGCTGGCGCGACATCCGTCCGATGCCGTTCGATTCCTATGGTCCCGGTGGTTACGCCGGTCCTTCGCGGTTCGCCCATCTGGGTGAATATCGATTGCGACCCGGCGACAATATCCAGGTGCTGTATCTGATCACAAGACGGCAAAAGGTCGGCGAGTATCGGCTGACACCCGGCGATGAAGTGCTGATCGAATCTGGCACGGACGAGGACCTGACACGCGGTACTCTTGAAAACGGATTGCTGGTTCAACCCGACGGTACGATCACCGTTCGCATGCTGGGACAGGTCCACGCGGCAGGTCTTACGGTATCACAGCTTCGCGAAATCCTTGAAGAGGAATATTCGAAGTTCATCAAACAACCGGCTATCGACGTGACGCCCGTGAAGACCAACACACTTGCCGAAGACATCCGCAACGCGGTGGGCGGACAAAGCGGATTCAATCAACAAGCCATCACTGTCCAGGTAATGCCGGACGGAAAGATCCGGCTGCCGGGAATCGGCGAAGTATGCGTGCAAGGATTTTCGTTGAATCAGCTGAAACGCGAAATCAACTTGCGATACGGCGAGATCGTTGTCGGAATCGATACCGAGCCGATCCTGACCGAGCAAGCGCCGCACTTCGTCCACGTGTTAGGACAAGTGAACTTGCCCGGGCGAGTTCAACTGGAAGCACCAACGACGATCCTTGGCGCTATCGCATCGGCGGGTGGGCACCAGCCAGGTGGAAACTTACGCCAGGTCGTGATTTTCCGTCGCGCCGAAGACTGGCGATTGATTTCGACGGTTCTCGATCTTCAGGGCGCGGTCTTGGGGAAACGCCCATCGCCAGCTGACGAAATTTGGTTGCGTGACGGAGACGTGATCATCGTGCCAGACAAGCCGATCACGCGTTTCAACAACTTCGTTCAGCAAGTATTTACGGACGGGCTCTATCGAATCTTCCCCGTCCAATACACCAGCCTGACCGACCTGTAGACGAGATCAAGAAGGTGGCGTTGCACGCGTAACCGGACTCGCCACAGTTCGGTTCCTTGGACGCGACGGAATCTGCCGACGGCAACTCCCTGCAATGGAATCGGTGCTGGGGTCCTAAGGCTGGACGACAACGCGGTTATCGACGCGTCGAACGCCTGGTTCCAAACGCAACAGCAACTCGCTCATGCGTCGATCGCGTTCGCTGCGAACAGTGCCCGTCACGATCGCTGTTCCGCCGTCGAATGTCACGCCGACGCCTCGGACACCCGCGCGGCTGGGCGCGGCCTGCAATCGGTTGTTGACGTTCCGTTGCACGGACTGGCTGGCAACCCGATTGACTTCAACGGCCGATCGCAATCGAGTGCGAATGATCGGCGTGGTGGATTGAGAGTTGGCGTTATTGTTGCCGCCAAACAGGCCGCCGAATCCGCCGAGCCCTCCAAATCCGCCAAAGCCACCACCGCCGCCGCCGGCACCAACCGGTGTTGCAACGCTGAGCGAACTGAATCCGGCGCCCGTCTGTCCTGTCGCCCCGACTTCGGCACCTCGCTCGACGGCTGAGAACGCGGTATCCACATCAAGCGTACCAATTGCCCCCGGCGTCGCTGCGCCAGTATTGGTTCCCGTTGCGGTGCCCGTGTTGGTTCCCGTGTTCTGCTGGGCGTGAACGTGACCACCGTCGCCCCCAACAAATGCGAATACGATCAAGGCAGTGACAGCGGAAAAGGGTGCTTTGATCGACATCTGCGTGAAAACTCCGAGCGGGCGTTGTAAGCGGTCCAGTACGGTGTACTTTAACCGCGCCGATCACAACCGGTTTCGGCGATCTGTGCGATCGGATGGGAAACGACAATGTTTTTCCTGTCTCGATGCCAATCTGGATCCAATTGTATCGAATAGCACAAAGATCCGTCGCCTTCGGCTAATCTATGTCGGGATACGGTTCCGTCGCCAACGATGCTACTTTGGAAATTTCCCCATGTGCTTTCGCCGCTGTCTCGCCTTCACCGCCCTGGCCATCGGGACCGCGTTGGCATTGCCGCATCCGGCTGCCCAGGCCCAAGAATCAAGGTCGCAAGCAGAGCCCGTTTCCACGACGCCCGGCGCGCCACGATTGCTCCCGCAAGACACTCTCGCCTATATCCGGCTGGACAACGCCAGCGATCTGCGTGTTGATGCGGCCAATTCGGCGATGGGAAAGATGTTCAACGATCCGGCGCTTCGCCCGTTCGTTAGCGACGTTTATCAGTCACTTGCCGAACTGTTTCAAATGGTCGGCGACCAGCTCGGCTTGACGCTCGACCAAGTCTTGGCGATTCCGACCGGGCAAGTCGCCATCGCGGCAATGCCTGGGAACCTGTCGGAGGAACAGCTTGAGCAAGCAGAGGCCGACGCCGGAGACGAGTCGCCCGACGCGATCCGCCGTCGCATCGCGCAAAAACGAAGGCAACAAAACTCTTTCGCTGGGATAGTGGTCATCGAAGCGGGCGAGAACATCGAAGACCTGATGCAAATCGTCGATCGTGTCGAATCCAAAATCACAGAATCAGGCTACGTCCGCCGCACATCGTCGATCGACTCGACCACGTTGGTCCGTTTGTTGCCGCCGCGAATGGGGCGACCCGAGATCGAGTACTTCGTCCGCGATGAAACGCTGGTGATGGGAATCGGTCATGCGACTGCATCGAAGGCGCTCGATCAATGGATCGACAAGAGCGACGAACCCACGTTGGCGGAACGCGCCGACTTTACATCCGTCATGTCGCGATCGATCGGCGCAGAAGATACGCGGCCACAAATCACCTTCTTTGTCGACCCGTATCACGTGGTCGAACGTTTGGTCAAACGGGGCGGCGCCGCCGCGTTGGTTTGGCCGCTCGTCGAAGAACTTGGGATCGCAAAAATTCGTGGAATCGGCGGAAGCTCTTTTCGCGGAGGCGAAGACTTTGAAGAGATCAGCCATTTGCACATTTTGATCGATCCTCCACGCGACGGCTTCTTCGGCGTGTTGCGACCACAGACCGGCGAAACAACACCACCGGATTTCGTTCCATCGGACGTGACCAGTTACACATCGATCCACTGGGACTTTGCAACAACGTACGAGAACTTTGGCAAGGTGTTGGAGAAATTCCAGGGCCCGGAACCGCTGAAGCGTTTCATCGAAGACCCTGCGAAGACTCGAATGGGTATCGATGTCCAGGAAGAAGTCGTTGACCAGTTGACGGGTCGTTACGTGACGTGTCGTTGGATCCAACCGCCGATCAAACTGAACAGCCAAGTGCAATTGCATGGCTTCGAGCTGAAAGATCCGACGAAAGCGAAAGCGACGATCGCCAAGATGCGAGAACGATCGCCGGGAAAAATCGAGGTTGCCACGGTCGCCGGCAACGTGATCTACCTTCCCAAGTCGGGTGGCGGTCGAAACATGCCCGAGGGACTGCGAAAGCCCGAGCCGTGCTTCACCGTGCTGGGGAACTGGCTGTTGATCAGCGACGGACGTGAGTTTGTGGAAAGAGTCTCGATGGCGTCTTTCGGATCGTTACCGCGATTGATCAGCGTTCCCGAGTATGAACTTGTGTCGAGCGAGTTGGGCGGCAAGCTGGACGGCGAAAACCCGTTCATGGTGTCGTTCCTACGAAGTTCCGAATACATCCGCCAGTTTTACGAACTGGCCAAGGCACCCGATACGCGTCGATTTTTGCAGAAGCAGGGCGAGAAGAACCCGATGGCGGCAAAATTGGCCAGCCTGTTGCAAAAGAACGAACTCCCGCCGTTCGAGAAATTCGAGAAATACTTCGCTCCCAGCGGCACATTCGCGTACGACGAACCTTCGGGAATGCACCTCGGATCGTTCACACTGAAAGCAGCCGAATAAAGTCGTGAACCCACGTTGCCGTGTCGAGAGAAGTTGTTAAAATCCCAACTCGCAGGACAGGAAAAGTCCTGTCCACCGCCCCTATAGCTCAGTCGGTAGAGCAAGTGACTCTTAATCACTGGGTCCTAGGTTCGAGTCCTAGTGGGGGCACTGAGTAGCAAGTCAGCCAAAGCCGATTGAAAAGATCTCCTTTATCGACGGGGATCTTTCCAATCGGCTTTTTTCGTGCCTTTGGATTTTCTCTACTGGCCTGCGGTTTTGCGACTGCGTTTTCAGTTTGCAGTCACTTGAATCGCTCAATGATCAACGCGGGCTTTGCTGGGCGGCGGAGTCATTGGCTCGACGTCGACGGGTTTGAATGGCCCAAGCCAGTCCCGCAAACAGTACGACACACGCGCTAGGCTCGGGCACCGCCGTTGTGAACAAGGCGTCCAGTTGTGCGCCGGTCAGCGCCGAGTCGACATGGAACACGATGGCGTCCAGCTGGGTTAGGCCTTCGCGCCGACCCATTCTGAATTCCAGTGGCATCCCCACGTTTGAAGCTGTGATTTCAAAGGTGCCGCCGATCTCCCAGCGGAACTGGCCGTTGTTCGTTGTGGACTCACTAAGTGTCGGGTCGGTGTTGAAGTCATCCGGCGCAAACAGAGAATCGGATGAGCCGTTGAATCCGCGCGCTCGGTAATAAGCGGTGTATGTCTCGGCTTCGGCAAACGAAAGGGTGTACACGGCAAGCGTGTCATGAGGACTCGTTGCCAGATCGGTGCGTCCGCCCGACGGAGCTTCGATCGCGAAACCTCCCAGCGCAGAATCGTCGGCCACCGTTGTCCAAACGCGACCGTCGCCATTGGGGTCCGTCACAACACTGAAATCTTCGGCCTGAACCGCAAAGTAAGAACCGGTTGGTCGGACGATCACCGTGTTCCAAAGTGTGCCAACGTCGGCAGCGGTCAACGGCATACGCACGATCTGCGCGATGGAGTATTCATCGGCGCCAATATCGGCCACGCCAATGCGGGCCTGGCCATCCATGTCGGTTGCGAAGGACACCGCCGTGCCTGCGTCAATCGTCGGGCTGCTGGCGGTCGGCCGCATCAGACCGTCTGGCCCCTGCACCAATTGCGGGTCGACGGTCATGATGCCGGTCTGGTCAGATTGCTTTGACCCGAGCGACGCACCAAAGGCGATGTTGTTCTGCCACGTCCAGCCTGCACCCGCAACACCTTCGAATAGCGGGGTTGGGGATGACAGATTCGTATAAAACAGATTGTTTTTGAGCGAAACGTTTTCGGCCAACAACGACTGACTTCCGCTGCCCAGGCCCCAATCAAACGTGACCGCCGCAGCTTTCGGATTCACAATCGAGTTGTTGCTGATTTCGACGTTGTTGACCTGCTTGTATCCGTTCAGCGGTGTGTTGGGGACGCCCGCAGTGATCGAGATCGCGCCATCGGCACGGTCGTCGACGTTCGAAATGTAATTGTTAAAAATCTTGTGATCTTCACCGATCACGCGGACGCCACCTGAGCCGTCTTTGTTGTTGCCAAGAATAAAGTTGCCCTCGACCGTCGCTCGGTCGCCGTGACGCAGTGTCAGTGTTCCTGCCGATTCGCGGATCGTGTTGTAGCGATAGATGTTGTCGTTCGACTTGTTGGAAATGATCTCGATCTCACCATCAACCTTTTGAAAAAGGTTGTTTTCCACCACAACACCTGCGTTCGTATTGCTGGTGGCGCTATCGCCGATCCGGATCGTCTCGTATCCGTTGTTGGTGCTGCCGACTGGGCGATCAGCGAAATAGTTAGAGTCAATGCGGTGGTTGGCCGCCTGGCCACTGGTGAGCCAGGCCACCATGGTAACTCCCGAGTTACTTTGACCTTGAAACGTGGAGTGGTCGACACGATTGCCTTGCCCATAAAGCGAAACCCAAAACGTTCGGTCGGTTTCCGATGGTGCGTTATAGTTCTTGATCTGAGTATTGGTCACACGGCTGTTATTGGCTGCGCCATTGGAACCGGTGAACCGGATAACGTGCGAACCGTCGGCCGGCGTTCCACCCTCAAAATTCAATCCATCAACGACGAGGTAGTTTCCAGAGATAGACAGATTGGAGGTGCCGGTAAGCTTCACTTGCCCGGCGGTTTCAGCCCGCAACGTGATTGCTGCTGCCGCGGTGCCATTCTTTCCGGTGAAGTTGATCGCTTGGTTGTGCCAATTGCCGTTGTTGGCCATCACGAGCACATCGCCGGGTTGAGCGTTTTGCATTGCGGTGGTGATTTCCGCCGCTGACGACACCCAATAATCGGCCGCAAACGTGTTCCCACCTGGAAACGCCATGGCCAAGCCAAAAACCCAAGTCACGATACCCGACGTGTGACTCGAAACGTGTTTCATCATTTATCCGTCCTTGAAAGCCTTACGGCACCTTTGAATCGACGATGCAAAGAATTGTTTTGGGTGTGGGGTAACGTTTTCGAAAAGGGAAATGCTTTTTCAGATCAACGTTTTTCGCTGCTATTTGATGGAAACTGATGTGATTGCAGCCTCCCCGTTGATCGCTTGTTCCGGCAAGAAACGGAAGAACGTAGGCTACGAAAAATGCCCGGCGATCCTGTGATTGCCGGACATTTCAAATTCAAGAGAGTGGATGACGATCTATTTGCGACGTCGTACGAAGCGGACCACGCCGCCCAGGCAGCCCAACATGAGTAAGGCCAAGGAACTTGGTTCGGGGACAGCCGTCGTCGAGAACTCTACCCTGACGTTGTTGAAAGCGATGCCGCTGTCTGGGACGGAAGCGTCGTTGATGTTGCCGAAGACATTCGAATTCACATGAACGCCGAAGAAACCAAAGTCGGTCACCGGTGCGCCTGAGTAGGTGCCGTCATCGATCACCGTGTAAGTATCGCTGCCCAGAATGGCAGTCATCTGGGTGCCGGTGGCGACCAGTTCAAAAGAGAGTAGGCCTGTGTAGGTAGTGTTGGGCGCGAACGAGTAACCCGCGTCGGGGCCGGACGAGTCGACTTGGACAAAACCGCTGGTTGTACCCAACAGTCGGCCCGTCGCGCTAGCGCTGTCGAGTTTGCGGAACTGGAAGTCCGATGTTGCATTGGGTGCCGAAGAGGGCGACACATCCATATCCACCATGTAGCCGGGCATATTAAGATCGACGTTGGGCGAGCTCGAACCGACACTCAAGTCTTGGCTGACGCCAGCAAGCGTCGCCGTGGGATTGAACATGCCGACACGGAAGCTGCCTGTGGACGCGCCGATCGTGGAGGGAGTCGTGAACGTGTACGTAGCCGTGATCTTGTCGCCGATGTTGGAAAGCGACTGAGCCGTGAACACTGTGTGGATCCCACGACCCGACGTTCCGGTGGCCATTCGCAACTGGTTGTTGGTAAGCGAAGGGCTCTCGAAGGCCGACGTCGTGTTGGTGGCGTACCAATTGGTGTCGTCGGTGCCGGTTTTCGCACGATCGTTGTCAGCGAAACTGTCATCAACGACAACAACAAGGGCTGCCTGGCCAGAACCAGCAAGCACAGTCGCTGCCAAAACTACGAACAAAGACAGAAAAGAGCAACGTTGAACAATCATGAAAGTGTCTCCCGATCCAGACCAAGGATGTAATAGAAACCGTGGTAATTTCATAGCTATTAACCAGGAATAGTCTCCGTAGTCCGCGAAAGCAACCGTTAGCGTGCGAATTTAGGCAAAATGTCCGGAATAAGGCTGCTGGGAAAAGAGAACTGAGAGTGGCGGTCCGACTCTGTTGGGAAAGCGGGTTAAAGAGAGGAAGAGAGAGGAAGATCGATACGACGGTTGCTCGTCTAGTTCTGCGACGGCGGTTGGTGCGTGAAGACGCGCGGATCGACTTGAGCAAATCGGGCCGCATGTATTTGGATCGCCGAAACTTTTTTGATCAGTTGTTTTATCAGTTGGTACTGCGTTTGCTCCCGCCTTGTCGGATCTTTTTTTGTGCTTGTTCCAATCTCGCAGGCCACCTAAACCGCGGGGACCGGGAAGGATCGAAGCCCGCAAGATGACCAGTAAGACGTGTTCCGGGCTTGGTGTAGGCAAGGATTGTCGCCCCAAAGACTTCTTCACAAATCGATGCTAAGCCGGCATCGTATTCCTGCAGGTCTTTCCGCGTGTCGACATGATTGTGGTCATGATCCGGGGGCCGGTTGTTATTGAACCAAGACTGCACCCCTTCAGCGAAATACTCCGCGTGATTGGATGACGCGTACTTCCCCCTCCACAATCCCCGAGCCATGGCGTGATCGTAGGTCTGCTTCAGCCGATCATCAAAAGTTGCATCCAACCGGACCATGCCTCGCAAGTGAATATTGTGAGCAAACTCGTGAATCAAGATGCTCTCCTGTGAGTAGGGATCACCGGGGAAGGCGAGCAAATTTTCTTCGCCACATGAGCAAACCGCATCCATCTTCGATCCACCTAGGCCTCTTGCCCGCGCATCCCAGAAGTCTTTCGGACGCATGCGAGCATACTCGGGTATGTCCGTTGTGAATTCACTGTGTGCCATGACAACCATTCTCGAACCGCTGGCAACCATTGCCTGTCGGATGTCTGGCCGGTGGGCCAACATCATGTCGATTATATAGGCCGCTTCCTTCAGGGCGTAGTCATTCACGCCCGCCGATGCGACAATCGGATAGCCATTTGCATCGACGTACTTACGATAGAACGATTTCACACCCAGCGATGCCGGTGGTGTTTCGACACGGTACTTTGAAGATTGATCGGTCGACGGTTGACGAGCAACGGGTCGTCGGTCACCTAGTTCCCAAACTTCCGTTAAAACCTCAAACATGCCAGGGTCGTGCTTCTTGAGTTGTGCTCGATCAAACGGATAGAAATCGTTCTTCCCAAAAAACGCCTCCGATGATTCGGCGAAGTACTCTTTGTGATTGTTCATTCCGTAAGCACGCTCGGTCTTGCCATCATGCCGTTCAACCGCTTCATAGCTCCCGCTAGCGTTGGCACGTTCGTATTGAGCCTTGATCTTCGCGTGGTCAAAGCCAAGCATTTGATGATGAAAGGCATGAGCAAGCTCATGCAGGATCATCATTGGCATACGAAGATTCTCTTTTTCGAAGATGCCGATGTTCGTCAGTTCCACACATTCAGCCAACTCTGCGGGACGACCAACCTTTCGTAGCCAACCTTCACTGGGGTGATACTCGGCGGTCGGTCGCACTCCTTCGTACTCTGGTGACATCCAGATGGGCACGCATCGAATCCTTGGAAGCACGCTGGACGGCACGACTTCGCTGATCGTCTTGAGCTGTTGGGTCAGTAGCTCAATTGCTCGTGCCGTCTTGTCAGGCTGGTTTTGCAGCAAACGATCACTGATGCGAACCGGCCAGCCCTCGATCACGCGAGTGCGATACCCCGCGACGGCCAATCGTGGATCGTCGCTCCTGATCAACGCCGCGTCTAGCTGTCGGCGTAGTAACCGCTTCACATCGGTGTAGCCCTGATCGCTTGACACATTGTTCAATTGCTCCGGATCTTTGTTCAGATCGTAGAGTTCCTCTTCCGCATGTTTACCGAACGAGAGTTGAGCAAACTGCTTGACATCGTCGAGAGCGCGATTGAGGCGCAGAAACTGTTTGGCCGGTGACGGATCGATGTTGAAAGGGAAAGCGCCTTCGTCTCTCGGCCATGCCATCGTCGCGAAATCGTACTCAGGGTTGTGACCATCGACTTCGCCAGTCGGCCATTGGTCGGGATCAAAGTTGAGGATGTACAGATAGTCTTGCGTTCGTATCGCACGTGAAGGGTACGAGTAGACATGACGTTCCATCCCGGTCAGGGCAAAACTTCGCGTCGGATCAATCTGACCAGACGCTTTTGACTCGAGCAGCGGCATCAAACTTCGATCCGGCAGGGAAGCGACTGACCGAAGCGATTAATTTGGCACGACGAATGAAGTCTCCAACACGGTTGCAGTTTGCACCCCGAAAGTCTGAGCGTTGCCGGATCGGGACGGCGACGTTTGCAGCGGATCGCCACTGAACCGAAACGTTTGCAGTTTGAGCCCCGATGTAGTCTCCAACACAGACGGAGTCGCCGCCGAGGGCATCAGGGCAGGATGCCCGCAGAAAAAACGACGGAGGCAGGATGCCGTAGGTCACTTCGTGAAAGTCGGACGCCGCTTGTAGCGTACACGCCAGCCGACCGAAGCGATTGACGTTGGAAGCTCGCTTGCGTTAGCGGTCGGCAACCGCCGCCCGGCATTACGCTGCACCACGGCTCATAGGCCGTGGACCACGCTGGATTGCGGAGCCGACGCGAGACGTGTCCGCAGTGAGGGACGAACGTAGGCCACGTGCAGCGGCGGCGGAGCAGGAACGAAGCCTTGGAGGGAGCGACGTTCCGCAAACGATCGTCGTTGCCACTCGAAGAATGAACAAAGCTCGACGATCGTTTGCGGTACGTCGCGACCGGATTCTCCATCGTCGTGAAGAATGCTCCAACGGTGAAACGGCTGCGCGATGCGGCTCCCAAGCCGCATGACAGGGACAGGAGTTTTCAGGCGACCACTACTCAGGATCGACCCTACCGGCCCTGTCGCGTGGATGGCGATCGTTTCTTCGTTGTTCGGCGTCGTGCGGTTCGTTTCTTCGTTCTTTTGGTGGGCTGTCGCCGTGAACGTGGTTTATTCGCTGGGCATCCTTCGCCACCGTCGCTACGCAACTTGCGTAACGCTCGATAGATAAAGAACAGCCACGGGAAGATCACCGCGATTCCGCCCGATCCGAAACCGAGCCACTTTCCGAGCAACCACCATGCGAAACGGCTCTTCGCTTCGTCGATGCGATCTCGGATCGGGCCTCGGTTCCAGCGACGTGGATTGTTCCAGGGATTGAAATCGTCTGCTGGCTCCGTTTCATCGGGTTCAGTTTGGTTTTCGCCGAATCCCCAGCGATCGAGAAACGCACGCAAGCGGTCGCCGCGAAGCAGGCCGCTCGACGTGCCTTGCAGCTTTCCGTCCACGAACACCATCAGCGTTGGTGTCGTTCGCACTTCGTAGCCTTTCGCATTCACCCGCTCGATGTCGATTGTTTCGTAGCGAACATCGTTTGGAATGGATTGCTTTTGAAGTTCGCACGGCTGACAACCTTGGGAAGTGACGAGAATCAGCCGAGTTGACGATTGCCAGAGCGGAATCGCATCCTCGGGTAGATCATCATCGAACTCCGCGACTTCGCCTCGCAGGAACGACCGAACGGCGGCGGCGTTCATCGCCAGTCCGTGACCGTCGCCGGTTCGCCAAGCGACGACGCCAATCGCCCAACGGAAGGTTTTTACGACACCGCCCTAAACGAAGCGAGCAATGCCTGAACTACGAAAGATTCTACCATCGGATGGAGGCCTGAACAAACGACAGCGGTGTGCCGAAGGCCTAGCGTAAAAACCATGTTAGGCGACCGGTGCATCACCATTTCGTTCGGCGTCTGTTAGATATTGCGCATCGGATTCTATGATCGGGCCGGAGAGCGTCTGAGTAAAACCCGGTGATTCAAATGTCATTTCACCATCAGGCCAGTTGACGTTGATTGCCCAGCGGAATGAATTGCAGCCATTGTCAAACGAGATCGGTTCGCGCTCAATGCCATCAAGTGAAAACGGCCCCATTGACGCGGTTGGCGTAGCGTAGTCGAGAGCCAGACGGAGCGATGTTACGTCCCGGAACACGAGCGACGCTGGTGCGATGCGAAAACGGAATGCACCACCCTTGGCGGCAGGGGGCACCCATTCGAGAATGTAGTCGAGGTCGAGCCAAAGATCGCCGACGCCGTGCTCGCCTTCAACGATGCGAAATCCGTGGACATGGATGTCGTGCCAGCCAAGTGAGTCGAAGTCGGTTTCAGTCCACGTCGAAGTCACGAACTACTCTACGGCTAGGTCGCCTAACGGAAGGTTTTTACGACACCGCCCTGAACGAAGCGAACGATGCCTGAACTACCGAAAATTGTACCAAGGCCAGCCCGCGTTGCCAAAGTTGGAAGGTGTGCCGCAGGCCTAGCGTAAAAACCATGTTAGTGGTCACGGGCCATCAGTTTTGGGTGTGAGGCTGCGGTAAAACGATTGTACGAGCGTTGCGATGTGTGGCCCGGGTAATGCAAGTTGGGCAGCATCCATTCCGGCGCAGTTGAATTGCGAGAACGCGCACCATCCGTCGACTCCATTTGCCACCGTGACGACGCACCATGTACCGTCAAGTACGAAATGCTCGACATCAACGAGGGTGGCTGGCGTGATGTCAGACAAGGCCGCCAGCAATGAGGCAGTCTGTGAGTCGGTTAGTAAAGTAGAAACGGGCGAATCAACCGGATTACCCTCCACGTCCATCGTTGCGTCACCATCGACGACGATTCGAGTGCGCGCCCGATACCACATTGCGGATTCGTCCAGAGTGATGATCCAGTTCGGCGGCGTATGTGAGTCGAGCATTGCCTGCGTCGATTTCATAGCGACGCGGATGGAGTCACGATATTCAGGCTCGAAGTCAGATTCGGCGATCCATGGATGTTCGAGCGGGGTCGGCATCGGTGAAAACTAGTGACCACTAACGGGAGGTTTTTACGTCACCGCCCTGAACGAAGCGAGTGACTCTGAGTTACGAAAGATTGTACCAATGCGAGGGCCCGTTGCCAAAGAGCCAAGGTGATCGCGGGTTTGCACCAGTGGGAACGTGACCGAAGCGATTGACGTTGCGCACCGAAAGACTCTCCAACGACGACAGCCGCGACTAGCGTAAAAACCATGTTAGCGGACGCGTTGAATCGCCAAAACAGCCTCCATTTCATGAGACTTGCAAGCGGACTGCGCAATCGAGTCACCACATTCGCGGCCATTGGCGCAATTCGCGGGCAGACCATCGTGACCGATTGCCCGCTAATGGCGCGAATCATCGCGAATGTAACGCGCGCCGCTTCGCGGTGACAATCAGCGCACCGACCGCGCGGGATCCGGCAACCAACCTGAGAGGACGTCGGATCGCCGAACGACCAAAGCGCCGCCGAAACGAACAACGTCAATGCTCCGAGGGCAGTCTCCAATCCGTGCGCCCCGCCCGCGCAACGAAAAACTAGCGTCCGCTAACATGACTTTATGCGACACACCCTACCAAAAGGGCGGGTCAAAGATGTCGCATCGTGGACTTCAAGGCTAGCGGATCGGAACAGAAAGGGCAATGTTTTTGGATCAATTGTCTCGGGTGAGGTGTATTGGCATAGCCGAACGGATTCCTTGCTTTCAAACTGACGGAGCGTTCCGAGAACGCCAGCGAACGAATGCCCGGTTAGCAGCCTGTTGAACAAGGAATCGATAGCGATCCGGTGGTCCCAGCAATCGGGACGCCCTCAGCGGCGAAACGCCTTCTTAGGGCAAGCCGAGTGCATCACCGACGGCTGTTCCAAGAATGCATCCGATGATCGCTTCGCGGTTCACGAGACCTACTCTCCCAAGGTGATGGACGTGTGGTTTCCGCCTAGATTTTCGTTCTGTGGGACTTCGGCGACAACCGGATGATTGCGAACCTGCGGATACGTTCTAATTGAGGACGACGATGTGCAACGCCGGCGACATGTTCTTGCGATGTTGCCATCCTCCGACCGACTTCCACTGCAATTTCGATCGACGCACTTCTTCTAACGCTGCCGCTTTCGTCTGGTAATCGCATGTTCGTGGGGAACTTCGATTCCAAAGAAGGTTGGCGGGCGGCGGATAAGACTCTCACGGAGAAAAAATGAGACATCCATTGATAGCGATCACTGCCGCCGTCCTATCGGTGCTGGTTTGCCAAACGCTTCACGCGGAGTCCACAAGGCCCAATGTCGTCTTGATCATGGCCGATGATGTCAGCTGGGAGTGCTTTGGTTGCTACGGAGCCCAGGACTATCAGACGCCGAACATCGACCGTCTAGCAGCCGAAGGTGTTCGATTCAGCCACTGCTACTCGACGCCGATCTGTACTCCGTCGCGAGTCGAGATCATGACGGGAGAGTATAGCTTTCGTAATTACACGCACTTTGGCTACCTCAACCCTAGCGAGAAGACATTTGGTCAGTTGCTGCAGTCGGCCGGATACAAAACCGCGATTGCGGGAAAGTGGCAGCTCAACGGGCTGTACCACAAAGCCGAAGGGTTCAACGACAACACGCGACCGCAGAAGTCGGGGTTTGACGAGTACTGTCTCTGGCAAGTGACGAAAGGCAAGAACGCCAAAGACGGCGGCGGCGAGCGTTTCTGGAGTCCTCCGCTGGAGCAAAACGGAAAGTTGCTGACGGCCGACGAGAACGCTGGAAAATATGGACCGGATATCATGTCCGATTTTGTCTGCGACTTTATCGACCGTTACCGCACCGAGCCATTCTTTGTCTATTACCCGACGGTCTTGGTTCACGACCCGTTTGTGCCCACTCCCGATTCGATTGGTGATGCGCCGCGAACGCAAGCCGCAAACAAGGGGCCCAAGAACCCTGGCGAGAAAAAAGAGAACTTCGTTGCGATGGTCAGCTATCTCGACAAAGTCATTGGCAAAATTGTTGCCAAGCTCGAAACGGTCGGTGCGATCGAAAACACGATCATCCTGTTCACGGCCGACAACGGGACCAATCGTCAGATTCGATCGAGTTGGAATGGCCAAACCGTTTCCGGTGGCAAGGGAACGACAACGGACATGGGAACGCATGTCCCGTTTGTCGCTTATTGGAAAGGCCATACGCCCAACGGCGCGGTGTTCGACGACTTGGTCGATTTCACCGATTTTTATGCATCGCTAGCGGATGCCGCCGGCATTCCACTTGCCGACGACGACCCGTTCGATGGGCGAAGTTTCATTCCGCGGTTAAGAGGGGAATGGGGCAACCCGCGCGATTGGACTCTCCTGCACTACCAACCATATTGGGGCAAGGCCGTTGGCGGACAGTACGTGCGCGACCAGCGTTTCAAACTGTACCGTGACGGTCGATTTTTCGACGTCCCCAATGATCTGACGGAAACACATAGCCTTGAAACGCAGGGTTCCGGCACGTCGCCTGCTGATGTCGCACGGCGCAAACTCGGCCTCGTGCTAGAGCGAGCGCCGGCGGCACCGCTCAAGAAAGGCGGCCCGGACGCAGTCGACCGGCCGACGTATCCGGATTGGAAAAACATCCACAACCCAAACGACTAGGGAATCGCGGGAACACCGCCGGGCTGTGCATTAACGCTGCGACTAGCGGTCAGGTCTTCGCTCAAGTTTCGTCGTTAGAGCTGGGGCGGGATCGCACGCGGTGTCAGCTCGAGTGGCGGAATGATATCCAACGTCTTTGGTTTGTCGGGATCCGTCTTTTCAATGAAGCCGTCTAGGATTCCGAAAT
Organism: Rubripirellula tenax; assembly: GCF_007860125.1. NCBI lineage: Bacteria > Pseudomonadati > Planctomycetota > Planctomycetia > Pirellulales > Pirellulaceae > Rubripirellula > Rubripirellula tenax. The sequence goes on along the minus strand of NZ_SJPW01000006.1, from coordinate 322,400 downwards.
AGCCCTGCAAGGCTGCTCCGCTGGGCCCCAGATCATCCATCAACTCCTTCAATTGATCTCTCGCGTCGATCGCTTCGTTGCGAATATCGTTGATGGACAGCGAACCGTTCATCAATCCTGACACACGATCTTGAAAGTGGTTTTGCACGGCGGGACTACCGAACCCCGGAAGCATTCCATGCAACTGGTTCATCATTTTCGAGTCGACGCCGACTCGGCGAAGTTCTTCGACGGCATCTTCGGCCGTCGCGTGACGCTTTGCACCTTTTTCGAGCTCGCGAATTTTCTTCTTGTTCAGTTCCGGATTCACCAGCCGATCGATCACTTCTTCGGGCGACTCGGGGGCCGCTTCGGTGCCGTCGGCCATGATGCGTTTGCCACCTCGTTTTTCACCCAACTCGATGGCGTGTACTTGATGTCGGGGCACCGTAATTTCTCCGATCACTTTGTGCCGAAACTTCACGTGCTCACGTGTCATTTCAATAACGTCACCCTCGATCTCGTCGCCGTTGGAAAGCTGTAAGCGGTCTGCGCTGGCAACCAGCGGCAACGCGAGACTGGAGAGACAAAACATCGCGACAAGTCGAATCCAATACATCGCACACCTCAAGGGTTGATCTGAAAGGACGTACGAACCCGTACGTCTATCACTCATTGTCACGCCCTTGCACGCAGCAAGCAAGTCAAATCGCGTGCGTAACGGGTCGAATGGACGTGCAAATCGGGAATCCGCGGATGCTGCAACTTTCAAACGATGCCGCAGTTTACCGCTAGAGGCCCGAGGACCACTCCCTGCAGTCGGTAGCGTAGAATGCGTGTCGTTGAAATTTTCAAGTCCAGAGTCTTCGATCCAAGGTAACCGAAATGTTGCGAGCTATCAGTTTTGCCGTTGCTTCCATCTCCATTTGCTTTAGTCCATGTATTGCTCGCGCCGGTGACGAGGCAGATACCGAAGCCAAAACGGCGACCGAATCGGACAGCAGTGCGGTGAAGGGCGTCGTGGCAATCGCGGCGGCGGGATCGCCAGTCATTGACGGTGAGATCGACGAAGTGTGGAGTACGGCAACGGCAATCAAAGTGGATAAGCCGATCACCGATCTGACTCAGGTTTCGAAAGAAGAAATGTCAACCGGCGAAGTGCGCGTTCTCTGGAGCAGCGATAAGCTATCGGTATTGTGGCAAGTTTCCGATAAGGAGCTGTCGGCGATTTCCAGTGAAGATTGGGCGCAAGACTCCATTGAACTTTTCGTGGATCGAAACCATGAAGCGACGGCGTCCTACCAAGACGATGATGCTCAGTACAGGGTCAACTTCAAGGGCCAGGTCAGCGGACGTGGTCTCGGATTCGTGGAATCGGATGTCAAGGCAGTCAGCAAAAAGACGGATACCGGGTATCTGGTTGAGATGTCGATCAACATGACCGATTCGCCACTTCACGCTGGCGATCATCTTGGACTTGAGCTTCAAGTCAACAATGACGACGGCAGCGGTGAACGCGTCTCGGTAGCGAAATGGAGTCACGCGGAAAACGATTCTTTTGAAAGCACCGAGAATTTCGGCACCCTGACGCTGAAGTAGACTCGCGCTGATTACCGTTTGCTTCGTGAAAACTGCACGAAGCAAACGGTTGGTAGGTTTCCGGCCTGCTTTCTGGCCCAACGTCGTGGCCGGATCGATTTTGCTGGCACGTTGTCGAATGGAATCGCATCGAGCACATCGCCTTGCGATTCCCCAGCGATTAGAGTGTCGGGAACATGAATTCCCCTCCATCGCATCGCGAATCCTCGCGAGACCAAGCCCGCCAACGATTTCTCACCCCAACAACCACCACAGCGATGTGGTGGTTGCGTTGGGTTGTGCTGATCCAGTGCATCGGAGTCGTCGGACGCTATTTGCTTTCGTCGGTAGAAACCGAAAGCGACATCTATGGCTGGCTCTACTTCGACCTTCACTGGCCGGAGTCTTTGTGCCAAGGCATTGACGACTTTGGCATGGTACTGACTCTTGTTGCGGCAGTCGTGATTGGTGTCGCCGGATGGTGTCGTTCGAAATGCGATCCAGTTTCGATCGTTGCGTCGATCGCTCATTGGTCCGACCAGGTCGCGTTGGTGTGGGTGGCCGTTTGGATGTTGGCGTTGTCTCTTGCACACATGATCCGAGCGTCTGTCTACGGCGAACTGGCACTGGCCGAGCACGCGGTTCGCTATGCGGCGCCGATCGCTTTGCTAATGTTGTCTTGGCGGCCTGTGTCGATGGGTCATCCGGTCGGCGAACCCAGCAGCCTGTTGAAAAAGGGGTCTGACCCTCTCCGACGTTTCGAATTCACAATGTTGCAGCAACGTCTCCAAAGGGTCAGACCCCTTTTTCAACAGGCTGCTAGTCGCGGTCGTGGCAAGATGGCTTTGTCGGTGCTTGTGCTGGCCGCGGCGGCCACGTTTCTTGCTCATGGCTACAAGGCGATGGAATGTTACGCCCCCTTTACGGACTTGATCCTGCTGTCGGACCTTCAATGGACCGGTTTCGGGTTCAGCCAGTCCACCGCCGAACGGGCACTCGTCGCCATCGGCGTTCTTGACGCTATCGTTGCCATTGCCCTGGTTGTGTTTCGATTTCGAATCGCAGCAGCCTACATGGCGATTTGGGGATGGGTCACCGCAGCAAGTAGAATGTCCGCGTTGGGATTGGATGCATGGCCCGAAACAGTGCTTCGCGCGGCGAATGGTGGCGTTCCGTTTGTGATCTTGCTGCTCCTTGTTGCTCAACTTGCTGCGCAGCAACATTCCGCTCAACAGAATTCCGCTCAATTTGAATCCGAATGACTATGACCATACCGTTTCACTATTTCCTGACCCTCTTGTTTGCTGGCGCTCTCCTGACATCACAACCAAGTGCTTTCGCCGACGCACCGCTGGCCGGCACGGCACCGGCCCAGTGGCGAGTTGTATGGTCCGACGACCCTACCACGACGGCCACAATTGCCTGGAGCACAAAGTCGGCTGGTCGCGATCATTCGGTTCGCTTTAAGGCCAAAGACAGCGACGACGGGGACGCGACCACGCTTGCCGAGTCGGGGCGTTACACGGGCGGTTCGTTTGAGCTTTACTATCACCATTCAAAGCTAACCGATCTGCGCCCAGGCACTGCGTACGAGATTCAAATGATCAGCGATACCGAGTCGTCACCGGTTTTTTATTTCGTCACAGCGTCCGACACCGATCGCGAGTTCAGTATTTTGCATGGTGGCGATTCGCGTTCAGATCGAGATGCCCGTCGCCGAGTCAACACGATGATCTCCGAGATGGCTGAAGCCTCCTTCGACAACGACGATCCTGCCGACGACATCATTGCTTTTGCACACGGGGGCGACTACGTCGTATCGGGGACGAAGATGGAGCTCTGGTCGGTGTGGATGTCTGATCATGAATTGACCACAATGACCGATGGACGACTGCTGCCGATCATTCCCGCGCGTGGAAATCATGACAAGGGTAAGCCCTTCAATAAAGTCTTCGGATTCCCCGATGGCGACTTGAACTATTACGGCATCAGTATCGGACCCAAAGTTCGAATGGTCACGCTGAATTCAGAAATCAGTACCGCGGGGGACCAAGCCACTTGGCTGAATGAAGAACTCTCGCGATCTCGGGCAAACCACCGTTGGCTTTTGGCACAGTACCATCGTCCGGTCTATCCGGCTGTCAAAGAAGCCGGCGCGGGGCTGAAGACGTGGGTGCCCCTGTTTGAAAAATTTGACGTTGATTTGGTTTGCGAAGCCGACGGACACAACATCAAACGCACCGTTCCGATTCGCGACGGACAGTTGGACCAGACCGGAGTCGTTTACATCGGCGAGGGCGGCCTGGGAGTTCCCCAGCGGACTCCGAAGACGGATCGCTGGTTCATTCAATCACCTGGCATGGCGGACCAGGGACACCACGTGTTCGTTTTGACATTCGGGAAAGACGCGATGCACGGAAAATGCGTTCTGGAAGGCGGCAAAATCCGCGACGAATTCACGCGTCAACCGCGTTGATCGCCCAACAGCGTTAGCGTTTCGGTAAGCCGAATATCGGCGGTCGCGTTCGTAGGCGTGGCGTTGAGTCAGTATCCGGATGCGTCATTGGCCGTCGCTTCGATCGCGGACAGACCCAAACGCTTTCGCGCCTCGCCAAGCATCTCGGCCGTACGACTGGCGCCGCACCGTGTCACGCCCAACGCTCGGACGGCGAGCAACGCATCCAGATCACGCACTCCGCCGGCTGCTTTGACCTGAACATGATCACCGGCGTGCTCACGCATCAGTTTCAAGTCTTCGTGCGTCGCTCCGCCGGGCGCGTATCCTGTCGATGTCTTCACCCAGTCGGCGTTTAGTTCAGTGCAGATTTTGCAGAGCGAGATTTTCTGGTCGTCGTTCAGATACGCATTTTCAAAGATGACCTTTACCTTCTGGCCGGCGGCATGTGCGACTTCGATCACCGCTGCGATGTCGTTGCGGACGTAGTCCCAATCGCCAGAGAGGACCTTTGAAACGTTGACAACCATGTCCAGTTCTTGGCAGCCGTCCGCGATCGCCCGGACCGCCTCGGCTCGCTTGATTTCCGTCGTATGGCCGCCGTGGGGGAACCCGATCGTCGTGGACGCCTTCACGTCCGTCCCCTTCAACACCTCGGCACAGCGTTTCAAGTGGTACGGCATGATGCAAACGCTGGCGACGTCGTATGCGATCGCCAACTGAATACCTTGTTCCAGATCCTTCACCGCCAGCGTTGGATTGAGCAGCGAATGGTCGATCATTTTCGAAACGTCGTGATAGGTGTAGTCCGACATCGTGAAGTCTCTTTAGAGAAAGTGAAGGCCGAATTCGAGTCGACCGAAACTGGGTAAACCAGACGTTTAGCAGCCGCACGAAACCCATGTTTGTTGACGATGGCTGTCAAGGATTGCTTCGCACAACAGAACTTCGCGATGGCCGTCGGCAAATGTCGGAAACGGTCGCGGAGCCGAAAGGTCACCCGCGTCGATGTAGCCATAAAACGATTTGAACAACTGTTTGAACGTATCAGGGAAGCCTTCGCAGTGGCCGCCGGGATAATTCGCAATGCCGCCAGCCGACGGGTGCATCATGGCGGGATCGCGAACCAATTGCTCGCCTGGTCTGTCGCGGTGGCCAATCCAGAGACTGTTCGGTTGCTCGCTGTTCCACGACAAAGCTTGCTTGCTGCCAGCGATTTCATACCGCAGACAGTTTTTGCGACCCGCGGTGACTTGCGAGACATGCAAACAGCCACGACTGCCGTCCGCAAAACGCAACAAGATCGAACCGGCGTCTTCGGTATCGATGGAAACCGGTTCGGTCTCACCGCTTGCATCGTCGGAAAACGTCAACGAACCACCGACTTGTCGCTGTCGCGTTGCATGAACCGTTTGCAGATCAGCACACACGGCCACGATCTTGTTGCCGCTGATGAACTGAACCAAGTCGAGCCAGTGTGTGCCGATGTCCGCGACCGCGCGTAACGCACCGCCAACGTCAGCCATCACACGCCAGTTGAAATCGGTTTCCTTCAACAACCAATCCTGAACATAGGATCCGGTGATGTGCAATACATCGCCAAAATCCGGGGCGGACACCCGCGCCGCAGCCTCATGGCAAAGCGGATAAAAGCGGATGTTGTAGGCGACGCCTGCAACGACTCCGGAGCGCTCGGCGAGCTCAACCAACTGTTGCGATTGCTCCGAATTCATCGCAAGCGGTTTCTCGCACATCACATGCTTGCCAGCCTTAATGACCGCCGTCGCTTGTTCGAAGTGAAAGCGATTCGGTGTTGTTAGGTGTACTGAGTCGACGGAATCATCGGCTAAGACTTCGTCGAGCGAAGCGTAGCCGCGCGCAAGTCCCAACGACTTGGCCGCCGCGATCGATTTCTGTGGCGTCGAACCTAAGATCCCGATGACATCGACACCCGTCCGGCCGAGGGCTTCAACATGCACGGGCCCAATGAAGCCCGTGCCGACGACGACGGCGGTGGGTTTGCGTTTCGTCGATAAATCGTTCGCGGTATCGGTCATCGCAATTTTCCTCGCGCCGGCGTGGCGGTTTGAATCGGGCCAAGACGGCTATGAAATTCGTACTGGTCACCTCGATAAAGTGTCCTCTCCCACCACAGTGGAGTGCGTTCGTTGTTGTCTAGGAACCCGACCGCCGTGACTTCGATGGCAGGCGATTTGGAAGGAACGGCCAGCAGTTTCGCTTCCGAAGGCTTGAGTGAAACCGCGCGAATGATTTCGTCCGCACCAGCAATCGCCAACGAATTCGTATCGGAGAAAGCTTCGTACAACGAACCCGCCACCTGTGCCTTGGTCAGTTTCGGACAAAGATCGGCCACGATGTATCGATGCTCCAGAATGACGGGCACTTTGTCCGCCGAACGTAGACGCTGTAACTGCCACAGCGTCGCTGCTTGCGCAAGATCGAGGGCTTCAACGACCTTCGCGTCGACGGAAACTGCTAAGCACTTGGCGAAAGAAAGTACTTTGGTCGTCGGCTTCTTTCCAGCGGCGTTTGCCTTTTCGGTGAAGCTGACCAGCGAGCGAACGTCATAGTTGATCAGATCACGCCTGACGAACGTCCCGACGCCGCGACGGAATTCGAGCAAGCCTTCGGAAACCAAGCTCGCGAGCGCCTTGTTCGCCGTTGCGCGACTGACGTCGAACCGCTCGCTGATCTCTCGTTCGGTCAGAAACTTGGAACCGCGCCGATACTCGCCTCCCAACGACTCGCGCAGGCGGTCGTTGAGTTGCTGGTAAACAGGATGGCGTTGAAGACGGGTATCCAAGAGCTTGCGCCCAAAATATCGGCTTGGGAAATGATCGATCGGCTAAGACTCGCGATCGGGCCTGATGAACGCGTGGCTAAGCCACTGTAGGACCAGAGCTCGGGCTACGCAAGTATGGAATCGGCTATCTCAAATTACTTTCGAAGGCTCGCGTGAGTCCTCATCCATCGCCGACACGCTGCGGGGTCCGTCATGATGGGAATCGCAGATACTGCGTCGGTACTGCATCGGTCAGCCAAACACCGTTTGCCGACAGGTAAAACTGATGCCCGTCTCGTTGCATCTGACCCGCGACGATGCGAAGGATGATGGGCGTGCCTCGCCTTAAACCCACCTTGATCGCGGTCGCTTCGTCGGCTGATAGATGCACATGATTCCGCGAACGTCTTTGCAAACCACGGATGCGAATGCTCTCGATGAACGGCGCGACGGTTCCGTGATAGAGGATGTCGGGCGGCGTTTGCTCATCAAGTTTTAAATCAACGCCTGAGATGGAGTGACCTTGGCTGGCTCGAATCCGAAGCCCGTCATCGCTCAAGGCAAACCGTTGCTTGTCACTCGTCGCGACGACCTCATGCAGCAGTTCCAGGGTAAGGTGCTTCCCTCGTTCATTCGCGCTTGCAATAAGATCTCTGATGCTCAACCATCCTTCTTCGTCCAGCGTCATACCGACGACTTCGGGTTTGTGACGAAGAACCAAGCTAAGGAATTTGCTTGTCGATACGCGGTTTTTTTCTGCACTCATAACCCGGATTCTATCAAAGCGGCAGGGACCACTATTCGTTCAACAGCGATGGCCGCGATGGCGTGTTTGTGTCATCGGCACTCGTGCCGCCCCATCTCGTGTTCACTAGAACTGAAACGAGAATCCCGAGCGTCGTCCGCCGCCGAACGAGATTCCGAATCCGCTGCCGCGACGGATGTCATCGCGTGTGTTGCGAACTGGCGGTCCATTCCAATAAAGCGATTGGGTTCGTGGGGCGTATCGGATCGGGTCCGGCACGGCCACTCGGCGACTGGTGATCACGTTTCGGTTGTCGCAAGCGAATCGACGCAAGTCGCGAAGATCGTCCTGCAGGTGATGGATCGCGTCTTCGATCGAGTGCAGCAACCGGCCGACGTGAGCGGTGTTGCCATAAATCCGACCGTTGCCGAATCGAGCTTCGCGTTCAATCGCATGAAACAATCCTTCGAGGTGGTGGAACTTTGCGTCCAACTGGGCGACGTCCGATTCCATGTGCACCAATTCGCCATGGTGGTGCGCCAAGTCATGAATGTGGTCGGCCAGACGCGCCATGTCGCGAGTGTCATCGAGCAAATGCCGGTACTGGGGTGTGTGACGGTAGTGGCTGCTTTCCAGAACCAACAGTTTCGTTTCGCGAGCAATCTGCAGCGCCAACAGATCGATGTGGCGGTAAGTATCGGCAAAGGCCGAACCGGCGAAAACGCACATGGTCAAAGCGACGGAGGCGATTGCTTGGTAGAAGGTTGCCATCGTAATTTTCCTGAACTCGTGGGGGGATTTGTCGAGCGTCGCCGCGACGTCGGACGCTCTTCTAACTTTGCATCGCCCGTGCCAATCGGTTTCACCCGCCCCAAAGCATCGCAAAAGGCCGTAAATCACGATTGTTTCACGTCCCTGCGGTAATCAGCCCGACCATGGGCAAGTGTCGTCAAAGTGATCTGGTCCCGATTGAGTGTGGTCAAACCGACGGCATTCGGTGGCTTCACCGCAAACGGAACCGGCATGGAAAACCAGTACTGGAATCTCGCCGGCAGCGTACATTGTCACAATCGTCGAGCGAGACTTCGTCACGACGTTCCCCGCCTAAAACACTTCTGTTTCGACGCATGACGCCCAATCCTCGCCCGATTCGTATTCAAATCCTTCGTTTGTTGGTGGCAGTCGCGTGTTTGGTGCCTTCGGTATCATCCGCGAACGACGACACGCCCTCGACCGAAGGCCACCATCGGTACCTGGTCGATCTAGAAGAACTTCGCGGTCGGTTCGAAGACAGTTGTTTTGGATGCCACGGCGATGGTGGCGAAGAGGGCGGATTCAGTTTTGATAAGCTGGCCGAGGGCGGTTACGGCGAACAGACGCTCGATCGCTGGGAGGCGGTTTGGAAAAACATCCGCGCCGAAACGATGCCTCCGGCCGACGAGATGCAGCCCGATCCGAGCGAACGGCTCGGTTGGGTCAACTGGATTCAAAAAGAGGTCTTCCAACTCGACCCGCGCCAAATCGATCCCGGCAAAGTCGTGCTGCGTCGGTTGAACCGGTCGGAGTATCGCGAAACGATTCGGCAGCTGACGGACGTCGAATTCGATACGACCGAAGCGTTCCCGGCGGACGACACGGGGTACGGATTCGACACGATTGGCGAGGTGCTGCACATCTCGCCGGTGCTGTTAGAAAAGTACCTGGCCGCGGCGGAAACGATTGTTTCGAAAGCGATCCCGTTGGACGGCCCGACGCCGCCCGAACAGCGGCACTGGAGCGACCATTTTCGGCTCGAGTCCCCCGAGGGGCCCAAGGCCGAAGGTGTCAAGTTCATCGACATCCGCGAGTTTCATTTGGTGAAGTGGACGGGAAAAGCGGGGACCTTCGACATCGTGGTTCGGTGGGAACTGGACGGTGCCTGGACCAACACCGATCAAACCGCCAATTTGAAATTACGCCGTCACATCGAAGCCAAAGACGGTGGCGAAGCGACCATTGTTGACCTCGACCATGCCCAGGCCGGTTTCCTTTTCGAAACCAACGGCGAATTGCGAGGGTCGTTTGCGGCGATTGACGAACCGGTGCACCTGAGCGTGGTGTTTGAACCGACGTCCACGGACACAAAATCGAAACAGGCCGACAACCCATCGCCGGCCCCGTACACGTTTCGAATTTCCTATGCCGACATGATCGGGCCGACGGACGGCGACGTCCAAGAGTATCGAAGGGGCGGCGACATTTTGGTCGGCGGTCCACCGCCCAAGGACGCCGACGACGCGACTTTGGATCAGATGACGCGTGGCGTGATTAAGAATTTTGCGGGCCGCGCGTTTCGTCGGCCCATCGATGATCGGACACTCGACCGATTGGTCACCATTTCGAACCAGGCTCGAAATCAGCCCGGCGGCAATTACGAACGGGGAATCGCCGCGTCGTTGAAGTTGGTCCTGGCGTCGCCTCGTTTCCTGTTTCGGATCGAACAACCGTTGGTCGCCGATCGTTTGGCTTCGTTGCCGCCCGACATGCCGATGTCGCCACTGGGTGACCCGATCGACGACTTCGCACTCGCGTCGCGGATGAGCTATTTCCTGTGGGGCGGTCCGCCCGACGACGAATTGATTCGGGCGGCGACGGCGGGCACGTTGCGGCAAGAACTCGACGCGCAAATCAAACGCATGATTGGCGACGAGTGGCGGATGCGAACGGGCGTTGCCAATTTCGTGGGCCAGTGGTTGAAGACGCGCGACGTGATGGACAAGCCCATCGACGTTCGGCGCGTGTTGGCCTATCGCGGCGACAGGGACGTGTTCTCGTGGGCCGTTCGCGATGGAATGAAGCGCGAAACCGAAATGATGTTTCGGTATCTGATCGAAAAGGATCGTCCGGCCGAAGAATTGTTGAACGCTAACTACACGTTCATGAACGAGTCACTGGCAAAGTTTTACGGAATTGAGGGCGTTCATGGCGGCGACATGCAAAAGGTCACGTTACCTGAAGACAGCCACCGAAAAGGCATTCTGACCCACGGCTCGGTCTTGCTGGTGACCAGCAACCCGACGCGCACCAGCCCGGTGAAACGCGGCTTGTTTATCTTGGAAAATCTATTGGGCACACCGGCACCGCCGGCGCCACCGAACGTGCCGGCGTTGGAAGAATCCAAGAGCGGCGATATGAAGAACGCATCGCTGCGCGAGATTCTTGAATTTCATCGCCGCGAGCCCATGTGTGCTTCGTGTCACAGTCGGATGGATCCGCTGGGTTTGGCACTGGAAAACTACAACGCGATCGGTCAATTCCGCGAGATGGAATGGGGAATGCCCGAACATCGCGGCCGTGAAGCCGAACCGGACAAAGCGATCGATCCGACGGGCGTTCTGATGACGGGCGAGAAGTTCGAATCGGTTATCCAGTTGGCCGACGTGCTGGCGAATGAACGCCGTGACGACTTCTATCGATGCTTGACCGAAAAGATGTTGGTGTTTGCTTTGGGACGCGGATTGACGTCGACCGATGCGACCACGGTCGACCAAATCGTGTCCCAGTTGAAAACCGATGAGGGACGCATGCAATCCTTGATCGGTTCGATCATTCGCAGCGTTCCGTTCACTCACGTTCCCAAGTCCGATTCCGTCGCCGCTTATCCTTGAGTTCACGTTTTGGCGTTCGCGAAACGAAACGCCATCCGGTCCCACCTCAAAACCCATTTGCAAATCGAACATGAAATCACGCACCGTGGCATCCACCGTTTCCCACAGCCGCCGACGATTCTTGAAAGCATCGGGACTCTCGATGGCGTTGCCGTTTTTGCCAAGCCTAAACGGTGCCGCCAACGCCGCGGCGACCAGCGGTGAATCGATGCGACTGTGTTACGTCTACGTCCCCAACGGCGTCAACATGGAACACTGGCGACCGCAGGGCGAAGGCAGCGATTTTCAGTTCAACCGATCGACGAAAGCACTCGAACCGTTCCGGGATTCGTTGCGATTCATCACGGGTTTGGAACATCGCGAGGCCTACATTCACCGTGATGGCGCGGGTGACCACGCACGGGCGGGTGCTTCGTTCTTGACCGCCGCGCGTCCGCACAAGACATCGGGCGCCGACATCCACGTCGGCGTCTCGGCCGACCAAGTCGTGGCGAAGAAGATCGGTGTCGACACGCGATTGCCGTCGCTGGAATTGTCTTGCGACGGAGTTCGCAGCAGTGGCGAATGCGACTCGGGATACTCGTGTGCGTACCAGTTCAACTTGGCGTGGTCCGATGAACGGACGCCGGTGTCGCCAGAATCCAATCCGCGTTTGGTGTTCGAACGTTTGTTCGGCGACGGATCGCATGGCGAGCGAACGGGAAACTATGCCCGGCGGCAGGCACGGCAAGAATCGGTGATCGACTTTTTGCGGGAAGAGGCGGAATTTTTGACACGTCAAATGGGCATCGATGACCGACGCAAATTGGACGAATACGTGACCGGTGTTCGCGAAATCGAAACGCGAATCGAAAAAGCGGAACGCTTCGGAATGCCCGTCGATCCCGACTATCCCACGCCGGCGGGAGTCCCCGACAGCTATCGCGATCACATGCGTTTGATGATGGATGTGATGTCGTTGGCGCTCGCGACGGATACGACGCGAGTATCGACGTTGATGCTGGCTCACGACGGCAGCAACCGAACGTTCAAGGACATCAACATCGGCGACGGTCACCACGACCTTTCGCACCACAAAAAAGATGCCGAACGGCTGGAAAAGATCGCTAAGATCGACACGTTCTACAGCGAACAGTTCGCCTACCTTTTGGAAGTGATGCGGTCGCACAAGCTGGATTCGGGTTCGACGTTGTTGGACAACACGCTGCTGGTTTACGGAAGCGGTTTGAGCGACGGGGATCGACACAACCACGATGATCTTCCGATCATCTTTGCCGGCGGTGTCGCCCAGGGCATTCGCGGTGGCATTCACCAAAAACTTTCCGAGGCGACTCCGATGGCCAACTTGCACCTCGAACTGATCGAGCGGATGGGTGTCCAGCAGGGTTCGTTTGGTGACAGCACCGACCGGCTGCGCTTGGCGTAATGCTGGATCGTTGAAAACTTGCACTTTCACGATTGTTTTCCGGCGGCGGGATACTACATTTCGCAGTTGACGCTTCTGCTGTTCAGTTCCTTCCCGCCGTACTTCGTGACTCTATGAAACTAACGCCACGCTGCGTTGTCTTTTCTTTCGCTCGGTTGACAACGGCGATATCAATTCCGGCGATTGCGATCGCGATGGTCACAAGCGCCGTGGCGACGGCTGGCGACTGGACCGCATGGCGGGGGCCGAACCAAAACGGCACGATCGAAGCCTCGGGATTGATCGACAAATTCAATCCCCGCGGCGGCGCCGGCAGCAACGTGGTTTGGAAAAGCGAAGATGCGGCCGGCATTTCAACGCCGGTGGTGATGAACGGTCGCTTGTTCACCATCGTTCGCCACATGGTCGACACGCCGATCGACGCTGAAAAAGTCATTTGCCTGGACGCGTCGTCCGGCGATTTTCTGTGGCAAAACATCACCAACGTGTTTCTGTCGGACGTGCCGGCGGAACGCGTCGGTTGGTCCAACGTGACGGCGGATGTTGAAACCGATTCGGTTTTTGCACTCAGTGCGTGCTGTCTTTTGCAGCGTATCGATGCGAAGACCGGCGAAACCGTTTGGTCACATTCGCTTAGCGAAGAATACGGAATGCTTAGCACCTACGGCGGGCGAACCAACACGCCCGCGGTGTTCGAAAACTTGATCATCATCAGCGGCGTGACAACCGGTTGGGACGAAACCGCTCGCCCGGCGCACCGGTTTTTGGCGTTCGACAAATTCACCGGCGAACTGGTTTGGTTGACCAGCACCCGTCCGTTGCCCGAAGACACGACGTACAGCACGCCCGTGTTCGCAAACGTCGACGGCAAAGACGTCATGATCGCCGGATCGGGTGACGGCGGGTTGCACGGTTTTGAGCCGCGGACTGGTGCCCTGCTTTGGTCGGTGCCAATTTCGCGTCGCGGCTTGAACACGTCGGCCGTCGTCGACGGAAAGGGCAACGCGTACATCGGACAAGGCGAAGAAAACCCTGTCGGCACGTTGATGGGCGCGGTCGTTCGCGTGGATGTTCCCGCCGCCATGGCGGGTTCGAATGCGGTTGAGACTTGGCGGACGGAGGAGCTGATCGTCGGCAAGAGTTCGCCGCTTTTGATCGACGGTCGCGTTTACGTGGTCGAAGACTCGTCGAAGCTACACGTCCTAGATGCTGAAACGGGCGAAGAGATTGGCGATGGATTGAAGCTGGGAACGTCGATGCGGGGCAGCTTGATTCACGCCGACGGCAAAATTTATGCCTGCACCGGCACTGGCATTTTCTACGTCTTGAAGCCCGCCGATGATGGCGTTGAAGTGGTTTCCAAAGTGCGCTTGCCCAAGGGTCACGATGTGGGCGGTTCGCCGATCGTCGTCGGCAACCGAATCTATTTGCCGACCACCGGCGGCTTGTTCTGTTTGGCCAATGAAGGCGTTGAGGCGGCTCCGGCGACTTTGTCGATCGCGCGTCAACCCGATGCGCCCCTGACGGATACCACCGTCGCTCGATTGCAGATCGTTCCTTCGGAAGCCATCGTCGAGGCTGGCAAGATGTTGCCACTGAAAGTGTGGGCGTACAACGCCGCCGGCCAGCCTTTGGAAAACCGACCGAATGACTTGCAGTTCACCGTGACCGGAAATGCATCCGTCGACGCCGGCGGAAACTTGGTCACTCAGGCTTCGGAAAAACACATTGCCGCCGTGGTTACCGTCACGTCGGGCGATCGAACCGCAGTGGCTCGATACCGCATCATCCCGTCGTTGCCTTGGTCGTTCGACTTCAGCGACCACGAAGTTCCCGTGACTTGGATCGGTGCTCGTTATCGCCACGAAGCTCGCGATGTCGATGGCAAGCCGGCGATCGTGAAAATCACCACGATCCCCAAGGGGACACGAAGCCAGACCTGGTTTGGTCCGACCGACTTGGCCGGCTATACGGTCACGGCCGACGTGCAAGCCGCCGCAGGAGCGGCGAAGATGCCCGACATCGGTTTGATCGCCCAGCGGTACACGTTGGACATGATGGGCGAATCCCAGCAGTTGCAAATCCGAACGTGGACGGCCCAGTTGCGGATGGCCAAGAGCGTTCCGTTTCAATGGAACGCGGGAACATGGTATCGATTGAAGTTCACCGCCGCGGTCGAAGGCGACCAAGCCGTGCTGCGTGCCAAGGCTTGGCCGCGCGACGATGCGGAACCGAAGGAATGGATGTTGACGGCCACCGATGACGCACCCAATCGCAATGGCAGCCCCGGATTGTTCGGCAACTCGACCAATGCGGAAATCGCAATCGAGAACGTGACGGTCGAACCGAATCCTTAATGGGGTTCGTCGCATCTTCTACGAGAGTTCATGGGACGGTTTGTGCCGGTCGTTGAGCGAACAAACTTTGGGTGATTGTCGATGGTTGCCATTTGCCGCCACGAACGGTCAAACGACAAACGACGAATGAGGTTTCCCGATGAACGCCGTGTCGAATCGTTCCATCTTCGTCGTCGTTTCTTCGACTATTTTCTCGATTGGGTGCGATCTTCCCAGGGTTGCAAGCGACCCCAAGGCGACACAGGCCATCGAACAAATGGCGAAGGCCTACTCCGATTGTCAGTCCTACAGCGACTCCGGCACCGTCACGACAGTCTTTCATTCTGACAAGGAAGACAGGACCGTCGTCAAACACTTTTCAACAGCGATGATTCGGCCAAGCAAGTTTCGGTTCGAGTTCAATGAACAAGACGACCCAGATTCAAGGTATATCATCTGGCAGGATGGCGGCGATGTTCTCACTTGGTGGGACTTAAAGAAGCGATCCGAACGCGAGGATTCTCTTGGGATGGCGATAGCCGGGGCGACGGGTGTTTCCAGCGGATCGGCACATACTGTCCCAGCGATGCTAATGCCGGCGGAGATCGGCGGTCGTCTGATAACGGCTCTCAAATCGGCACAACTTGGCGCAAGCGAGTCATTGGGCGAACACGCTTGCCTGACTATCAAAGCATCGTATGGAGGCGACCCGATAACCATTTGGATCGACGAGCAGAGTCACTTGATTCGCCGCATCGATACCACGTCCGTCTTCGACGATTTTACAACATCCGAGACGACAATCTACGATCCTGTTGTTGACGATGAAATTGAACCAAATCGGCTAGCCTACGATGCACCCGAGTAGCGATCGGCAAACCATCGGGTGCACCGGAGAGTCGAGTTCCAGAAAATCGGGTTTACTACCAACGTGTCAGCAGCGGCGGAAACCGCCACCGTTTTCGCGTCAACCTGAAAGTCATTTCGTGCACAAAGGCTCTACTGGCCGTACCTGTGACCGGCCGTTGACTGGACGGCGGTCTCGGAACGCCAGGACTCCCTGTCAAAACGCGTCGAATAGCCTCGGCGTACACGTGAGCAGGTTTTACGATCGCTTTGCGGTGGCAAGCCACACGACTTAAACATGGGCTCAAGATGAATTTAACAGCGATTTCAGTTGTGGGCTCACTTCTACTCGCCACTTCCATCAACGCACAGACCGCTTCACTCAAGATGCGATTCGTCTTCGATGGTGCTCTACCCGCTCGAGAGACAATCGACACGCCTTCTGAATTTAACCTTGCGGAAGACTCGACCCTGGATGAGGCGCTACTGGCTGATCGAGAATCAAAAGGGATTCGGAACGTCGTTGTCTGCGTCGACACGGGACGGGGCGGCTCAAAACTCGATCTGGCTCCGCACAAGAGTCAACAGCGATGTCTGGTGATATCGAACGTGCGATTCGAACCACATATCCTTCTCGCCCGCGTGGGTGACTCGCTTCAGCTGAAGAACGTCGCCTCTGACCGCCACTGTCCGAATATTGAATTCTTCAATATGCCGATCGTAAACGTTGATCTTCAGCCAGGCGAAACAATCACTGTACCTCTTGCGGGTCCCGCATCTGCCCCAATTACAAGCAGTGCATGTCCGTGGATGAAGTCGTTCTTAGTTGTCTTGGACCATCCGTTTGCTTCCGTCAGCGACTCGACGGGTGCAGTATCCATCGACGGCCTACCTTCAGGTGCGAGTCTGACGTTCATGGCATACCATGAATCCCTTCGTCTTGATCACGTGATCGTCACAAACAAACCCACCCAATGGAAACGTTCTAGGTTTGAAGTCTTTCTGCAACCTGGTCACAATGATTTGGGCACTGTGTTCGTACCTTCGGCGGCCGTCATTCGCAGAATTCGCCATGTCGGGTCACCAGGGGCAACGCCCTAAAACCCATATTTTCACGCAATACGACGAAGGCAGCGTTTGAATCCCAACGACGTTGAAGATCAAGCTGGCGTTTCGATATCGAAGCCAATGTCGAATGCCAACCAGCGACCCGCTAGGCGTGTGATGTCATTCTTCGCTACCACCTTCGTTGGCATACTGTGCGGAGGACCGTTTGTTTCAACATATCCGATGCGCACTTTCGTTGCGATTGTCATTTTTTCCCTCGCTAACACATGCATTGAGGATCTACGCGATCGAAGAGGTTCTCGCATTCGCGGTTCGGTGGATGGTTTTCGCAAGTCTGACGCTGAATAGTTCCCGACAAGGATATCCGTTTCCGGTCGAAGCGTTCTAGTCTCAAGATTTCAGGAGAAATTGGCTTGCCCTGGTCGATGGACAGCGGACAGCCATGTTATGCACCGGAGTGACCATGGTAGCAGTTGCCCAACAATCCTTGCGTGAAAGTATCTTGCAAATAGACCGCCCGCATTTCCAGTTGATTTGCACCGGTTTTCGGCTGAATATCATGTGCTTTTTCACTGCCCATCGTCGCTTTGACAAGTCGCTCGGCGACGAGTTTACCAGCTTCATAAACTGGACTGGTTTTCGTCAGATCGACGAATTGGTTTCGGCCGATACGATGATGTGTCCAAACCTCGTGACTGAGCTGGTCGACAAAGACTGGAAGCACAACGTTCACGCAGACAATCGTGTCTTTTGGTTCCGAGACCTTGATTATCTTATGGAACGGATCGAGTTCAATCCCCGGGTTCATAACATTCTGTCGCTTTCCCGAATGCGCACTGCGCCTGGCGTCGTTGCGGACCAATTCGAATTCTGCGGCTACGACATCCTCGATTCCTACGAATCGCTCAGCGTGCTTACGAATTGCGGTGGTTTTCCCGGCGTTTTTGATTCCAGCGAAGTCAACCGCTATGCTTTAGTCGACGACCGCGTTCGGGCGGACGACATCGCCGAGCGATTGCGCGACTCCAATCCGGATTGCCCACACTGTCGCCATTGTTCCGTATGGTCGGTCGCGCGATACGCTCACGTGTGATTTCACAAAGCGGCGCAACCGTGTGCTGCAACGGAGTCCGGACGGTCGGTGTTTCGTCCGCCGTGAAGTCGCATGCTCGTACCTGCCGATCGCCACCGCGCTGCTCACTCGATTGTCACAGTCTTGAATCCCTACGAACCGCCTGCTGACGAAGCACCTTTGGACCCACAGGGCGACGAGGCAGAATCGGTCGTGATCAAGGTCGCTCCGTTGTACCTAGATGGTTTCGATCTTGTTGCCGGTCAGTTGCCGGGCTTGATTTACCTTTGGATTCCGGCGGGCCTTGTTGGATGGTTAACGAGTTCATTTCTGTTTAGCTTGGCGACCGTTGCATTGGTTTGCGGCCTGATTTTTCTTTTCACCATTCGCAGCCTCGAGATTTCGTCTGCGGGTCTTCGGTTTCGACGCTTGTTTGGTCATCCACGATTCTTGCCGTGGAATCGTATCGTTCGCATCACGCAAGCAACGCGTCAAGAAGTGTTGATCCACGGTTGGACAGCGCCGCGATTCCCGCCGCGCGAAGTCACAACCGCATCAACAACGAAAGGGCATTTTCGTATCGAGTGGAATGAAGGCTGGCTCTACTTCCCTCCGGCGGACCCCGCTCGGTTTCGCCAGCTCGTGGCGCTGCATCATGGAAACGAAGAGCCGAGCGGGCCGGCGACGTCAGCGTTGCGCGAACCATTGAAGTAGCATTCGTACCGACGATTTAGACATGGGTAGATACCAATGCATCCCGAGGGAGTCAGGCCTTTCTTACGGAAAAGCGACCAACGTCTCGTCGGTTTCGTTGGTCAAACGCAACTGTTCGATCGTGGCGTTGCCCGGTCCGTCGCAGATGTCCAGCCGAAGCTTGTCGATTCGATCGGTTGTTTGGATTCTGACGCGGTATTCGTGCCATTTGTTGTCCGGGTCGACGGGAAATTCAACACGCGTTCCATCGGGCAGCGTGATTTCGGGATCGGCGGTGAAAAATAGTTCGCCGTCACCTTTCGCATTCGACCGCAATCGAAACGCCAACACGTAAGGTCCGGCGGGAAGCGTTTCGGGAAGCCGATCGATCGCCAATCCCGGATCGTCACCGGTGAACGTCAGGTTCAGTTTCCCGTCGCTGATTTCCATTTCGGTGTTCTTGCGCGCACGAATCGTCCTCGGCTTCTTGGCGGCTTTCTCGGTCTTCGGATTCGCGGCTGGGTCAGCCTTCTTTCGATTGCGGCGTGAACTTTCACCGGGTGCCGTGTCGAAGTTGGTCCATTCGGGATGATGGTGAGGCAGCACCGCGCTTGTCGCCGCCGCCAACATGGGCCTGGTCGCGTGCAGCACGTCTTTGCTGATCTGCATCCACTGGTCGACCATCGCGGTCAATCGTTCGGGTTCGGCGTCCGCCAGATTTTTCATTTCGATCCGGTCGTCTTTGACGTTGTACAGCTCCCACGTTTCGCCTTTGAAACTGACCGCCTTCCAATCGCCGTCGCGAAGTCCGCGATCTTTGGCGAAAACGAAGTGAATCGGTTGCTCGCGTTCAATCTCGCCACCTTGAAAAATCGGCAGCAACGATTGACCCGATACCGGTCGTAGGTCCCGTCCTTCGAACGTGGTCGGGATGGTCGATCCCGACACTTCCGCCAACGTGGGCATCACGTCGATCAGATGCGCGGCGCCGCGGTGGATGCTGCCGCGATCGGTTTTCAAGCCATCGGGCCAATGGACGATTGCCGGAGTGCTGATGCCGCCTTCGAATTGATTTTGTTTGTAGTATCGAAACGGGCTGTTGCGTGCCCACGCCCATCCCGTCGAATCGCTCCAATTGACGTTGCCCGATGTCGGTTCGGCTTCCACGTTGTCGCTGTGGCGATCGTACGGGCACGCGCCGTTGTCGGACACGAACCAGATCAACGTGTTGTCCAGTTCGCCGGCGTCTTCCAAGTCTTTCATCAACCGGCCGATCTCTTGGTCGACGCGATCGATCATCGCTGCGAGTGTTTGCATACGCTTCACTTCGAAATCGCGACGCTCATCCGTAAGATTGTCCCAAGCAGGAATGTGTTCCGGGCGCGGGCTTGGCTTGTCAACGTTTTCGAGCAGCTTGATTTCGAGTTGCTTTTCGACACGAGCCTCTCGCATCACGTCCCATCCGCTTTCGTAAACGCCTTCGTACTTTTCGTAGTCGTCGGGAAGTGCTTGAAGCGGTGCGTGAGGCGCGTTGAAGGCGACATACAGATACCACGGATCGTCGGTGTCTCGCGCGTCGTCCAGGAATTCGAGCGCGTAGTCGATGTTAGCGACCGTTGTATAAAAACCGCGGTTGGGAACCTCGAAGGGTTCGCCATCGAGCCGGAACGTCTTATCGCCCAGGAAATAATTGCACGCCCCGCTGAGGTGACCAAAGTAACGGCTGAAACCGAGATCTGTGGGTTCGCGATCGAGGTGCCACTTGCCCGTCATCATTGTGGTGTAGTCGTTTGCGGCCAACACTTCCGCCGATGTAACGGCATTTGCAAGCGACTCGTTGCCCGCTGCATTGCAATACTGACCCGTCAGTAAGGAAACACGCGACGAGTGACATTTTGCCGTGTTGTAAAACTGACTGAAACGCAATCCGTCCTCGGCCAAGCGATCCAGGTTGGGCGTTTCGATCTCGCTGCCATAGCAACCGATGTCCGAGTACCCGAGATCATCGACCATGATCACAACAACATTCGGGCGGTCACCCGTATCTGCTGCAGTCGCAGTGATTTCAGTGTTCAGCCAGAAAGCTGCGGCACAGGTGGCCAGGGCAAGAGCGGAAACTCTGTGACCCAAGTGCCGGGAAGCGTTCCAGAGAGTACCGAGGGCTTTGAATTGAGTTGTCGAAACGGCTTGAAGCTGCAACATGGTGACTCCCTTTTTTGAGCAAGGCGGACAAGCCCGACCCATTGTGACTTTACGTCCCGCATCAGCGGGTGATTTGAATTTAAAAATACAATTCAAGGTTCCACGTCCCGCAGAAAGCATTCGGAACCCTTCGAGTTTGGGAACCAACAAGGGTACCCCGCCTTAGTGTCTTCGTTCGCAATTGACAAGTCAATTACCGCTGGGCGACACGATCCTTTGCGTACTTTCGCAGCAGGACATAAAACACAGGTGTCAAGAACAATCCGAACAACGTCACACCCAACATGCCGGAAAACACCGCCGTTCCCAAAACGCGGCGCATTTCGAAGCCGACACCAGTGGCAACCAACAAAGGAACGACGCCCAGGATGAACGAAAACGCGGTCATCAGAATCGGTCGCAGTCGCAATCGACACGCCGAAACCGCCGCGTCGAAACGGTTCTTGCCTTCGTCCTCCTCCGCTTTGGCAAACTCCACGATCAAAATCGCGTGCTTGCATGCCAGTCCGATCAATACGATGAAACCGATTTGCGTGAGCACATTGTTATCCATGCCACGAAACCAAACGCCTATCAACGCAAACAACAGACACAGGGGCACGATCAAAATGATCGCCATGGGCAGCAGCCAACTCCCGTATTGAGCCGCCAATGCGAGGAGCACGAACAGCACCGCCATCGGGAAGACTCAGATATTGCCTCTGCAAACGTAGCCGGACTCGCCAGAACGCTACTTTTGAGACTCCATGAAGTGTGGCAACTCCAGCTAAGGAAAACGGCTCTATCCGAGAGGCCAGGCTGCTGACGCATTGAATTTGAGTCGCAGTTCCGTTTTCAAGTCGAAAGCGAAGCCTCAGGAAACCCAAATCGCACAGAAGGCCCACTCGGCTCGCGAAGCACCGATTTGCTTCCGTGACCCGTTGGCACCCAATTGCCAGATCGGTAAAACTCACCGCCCGGGCGAGACGCGCCGTACCCGGTTACGACAAGACGACGCACTTACGAATTTGATCGCGTAGGAGAGTCGTCATGGCGCCGTGGATACTGTTGTTCATCGCTGGCTTGTTTGAGACCGGGTGGGCTGTTGGGCAAAAGTACACCGACGGATTTACAAGAATCTGGCCGTCCGTGTGGACCATTTTGGCGTTGATCGCAAGCATGTTTTTGCTCGCACTTGCCGTCCGAAATTTACCCATTGGAACCGCCTATCCCGTTTGGGTCGGAATCGGAGCGATCGGAACCGCCGTGTATGGTGTGCTTTTCTTTGGCGAATCCTTGTCCCCCGCGCGGATCCTGTTCTTGCTGTTGATGTTAGTCGCGATCATCGGCTTGAAAGCAACGGCTGCACCCTCAGCCGCGGACAAGACGGAATCCGTAGTCGCAAAGTGAGCAAAGGCCTCTTCTGCTAAGAAAACAGCGAGGCTCAACCGGTTTCCGCTACGGTCCCTTTTCCAGCGGCATTGAGATCGACAGTCCCGCCGTTCGATCTTCGGTGCTGGTGCGATGCTTGACATGACACTTCAAGCATTGCGACGCCAACCGGATCGGTCCCGCAAACCGGTAGCGATTCTCTTCAACCTCTTCGTGGTTTGGCTTGCCGTTTTTGAGAGCCGCAACAGCCGCCCTCTCAAAAGCATCGCTAGGCTTGTGATCGACGTTGATGATGTCGGTCTCAACAATCAACCATTTCAGCTGAACTTGGTAGCTTTCCGCTAACACGTCGAAGACATCCTCAATCGACGCGGAGGGGATTGCGTGTGCGTTGTCTTCGTCGAAGAAATCTCGATGGACAACCTGCAACGTGCCGCGAAAAGACTCGTGCAATAGCCTTGCACGAGCACGAGCTTCGGCGACGCTGGTGGCAGCAGATATTTTCTCGGCTTGCGATTGTTCGGATGGCTTTTGCGCCGACAACGGACTCAATGCCAACAACGAAGCGATCAAGATCAAGGCAAAAAAATAATACTTCATCTTGGGTTTCCTGGCTGAAGATTCGTTGCTGTACGGTGAAATCAAGGTCGTTCATCGGGTGCCGCGTTCTCGTCACACTTCTTACAATTCAGCAAACAATCAAGCATCGACTGGCGACCTTGCTCGGTCGTGACCCACTTTCGATTCATCCATGGCGGATCGTGTCGAACGTGTTGGTTGTGCCCGCAAGCAAGTTGTGCAACCCAGTGTCCCTCGTCGTCGGTATGGAAACCGGAAATCTGTTGTTTCATTGCTATTCGAGTTTTTCGGCTGAGGGAATGGAGGGCAACGGGCACACGGACTGTCTCGCTTCATGAAAACTCGTTCGTGGGCAGGATGTGCCGGCGGGTAGCCGCCCCGCTCGCAATAGCGCGAGCGTATCGAACACGGCGATCTGTACGCCCTAGGCACCGAAGTGGCTTTGCATCACGTCAAAGAACTTTTGCAAGTCTGACGCTGGCAGCTGGTTGATGCCCGCTGCGGCACTGCGACCCCCGCCGGTTAGGAATTGCCGACACAACGCATCGGCGCCCGTCTTGGTTGAGAGCGGCGCACGCACGCTGACTAAGTAGTCGCCCGTCGGCAGCAAGCTGGCCAGCGCGTGAGCGCGCGTGGGATGTTCGCGAGCAAGCTCGTTGCTGTATACGCCACTGACGCGTCGCGAAAATGCCGCGTCAGGAAAAACAAAAATGGCACTTCGCTCGACGAGGATCGCCGGCGCGATCGAGCGGGCCCGTGTCATGTCGTCGTCAAAGCCATTGCTGAGCGATTCAAAGGACTTATCCGAATCGATGAAATCGAACGGATCAACGTACCGCGAAATCGCGCGGTAGAGTTCTGCGGGCGGGAAATACAGATCGTCGATCGACGCCCCATAGCCGTTGTAATTGAGCAGCGTTCCGAGACGTTCGAGTTGCATCAAATCATCGTTGGAAATCTTCAAAGATGCTGATGCACTTCGCGCCGCGTCGTGCAGGTTGTCGCCGAACAACGCCGTTACCGCCCATGGCAGAAACTTGCCACCGAGAAATTGGTTCACGATCCATCCGGTACAAACGTTGCCGCCGGTGTCGATGTGTGCGGTCAAGTTACCCGATTGGGGAACGTCGCCCGCAAAGTGATGATCGAAGTAATCGACCGTCGCGCCGGCTTCGAGCAGCCGATTCAAATCGTCGCGATTGGTGTCTAACGAAATGTCCAGCACGGTGACGGTGTCGCCCGAACTTGCCTGAACGCGCTTGAGCAAACGAATGTCCCGTTTGACTCCGGTCACCAAAGTCGACTTCTTGGGCTGGTCGAGTCGAAGCTGATGCAGCGCACATATTCCATCGGCATCACCGTTGAAGACATCGAAATGAGCCACGCAAACTTCCTGAATCGTTGGGGACGGCAAAACAACCATGGGAATGTTAATCAAAAACTAGCGTCCGCGGCGGGCGAGCGGTTAGACTTGCCGCCTCGATCGCAAACTCCAACCCACAAAAGACACGTTTCGAAATGAGCTTACAAACGATTTTTTCCGCGATGATCGCGATGGCGACGATTTTGATTCCCGCGGCCGTCATCGCCGAACGGCCCAATATCGTTGTCATTCTGGTCGACGATATGGGTTTTTCCGATATTGGCAACGGCAGCGAGATACCGACGCCTCACCTGGACGCGTTGGCGGCCGGCGGCGTTCAGTTTTCGCAGTTCTACAACACCGGCCGGTGCTGTCCGACGCGCGCGTCGCTGTTGACCGGGCTGTATTCGCACCAAGCCGGCATTGGTTGGATGACGGCCGATCAGGGTGAACCGGGGTATCGAGGCGGTTTGAATGACAGTTGTGTCACGATTGCCGAAGTTCTCGGTGACGCCGGTTACTTCACGGCCATGACGGGCAAGTGGCACGTCGGTTTTGAACACGGCGTGACTCCGTGGGGGCGAGGTTTTGATCGCAGCATGAATCTGCCCGCCGGCGGCGTTCACTTTTGGAACCAAACTGGATCGAAAGGCAATTCGAAAATGTTCCTCAACGGCGAGTCGATAGCGTCCGACGACGCGCGGCTGAATCCGCCCTGGTATGCAACGGATTTGTTCACTCAGCAGGGTATCGGTTTCATCGACGAATCATTGGCGGCCGACCAACCGTTTTTCTGGTACTTGGCGCACACCGCGCCGCACTTTCCTTGCATGGCGCCCGAAGCGACGATCGCAAAGTATCGCGGCAAGTTCATGAAGGGATGGGACCGTTTGCGAGAAGAACGGTACGCGCGGCAAGTTGAAATGGGTTTGATCGACGCGAGCTGGAAGCTGGAACCGCGTCCGGAAAATATTCCGGCTTGGGATTCGTTGTCCGCCGACGAACAAAAGCGATACGACGACATGATGGCCATCTATGCCGCAATGATCGAAGAAATCGACACCAGCGTTGGGAAACTGGTCGCCGCGTTGAAAGAACGACAAGAGTTTCATAACACGTTGATTCTGTTCATGTCCGACAACGGCGGAAACGCGGAAACCGGCGTCGCAGGTAAACACGAAGGTGATCAGCCCGGTGACGCACATTCGAACGTTTTCATCGGTCAATGCTGGGCTCATTTGAACAACACGCCCTTCCGAAAATATAAGCACTTCAATCACGAGGGAGGGATCGCATCGCCGTTGATCGCCCACTGGCCCGATGCCATCAATCCGGAAGCGGGCGGAGATCGATGGATCACCGAACCGACTCACTTGGTCGACATTATGACCACGTGTGTCGATGTGGCGCAGGCCAAGTATCCGACGGAATTCAACGAAAACGCGATCACCAAGGCCCAGGGACAAAGTTTGCGTCCGCTGCTGACAGGCAAAGGCGAATTTGCGAAGCGATCGTTGTATTGGGAACACGAAGGCAACGCGGCGATTCGTACCGGTGATTGGAAGCTGGTTCGGTTTGCCGGTAAGCCGTGGGAACTTTTCAATTTGGCAGTCGACCGTACCGAGCAGAACGACTTGGCCCAGCAACAGGCGGACCGCGTCGATGAAATGAGCGGCCAATGGGAATCGTGGGCCAAGAATTCCAGCGTTCTACCGCGACCGAAGGCGAAAAAGAATGCGAAGCGAAAAGGGAAACAAAACAACAAAGCCGATGCGGCTTGATTGGCGAAAAACCATTTCGCGATCGGGTTTTCGAGATCGCACGCACGGTCGGATGCGTGCGCCATGCGTGGTCGTCCGTCGCACGGAATCAGATTCCCTGTTGGAAACTCGGGTTCTGCACTAAACTTTGGGTTTGACGTCCCTCATTTGCCCGCTAGCGACGGCGACTAACCCAACGTTCTCACGCATGAAACTCATTCGCAACTTCTGCATCATCGCTCACATCGACCACGGCAAATCGACGCTAGCCGACCGTTTGATCCAAGCATGCGGAGGCGTGACGCTGCGTGAATTTCACGACCAGATGCTCGACTCGATGGACATCGAGCGGGAGCGCGGGATAACGATCAAAAGCAATACGGTGACGCTGTCCTATACAGCAAAGGACGGGCTGACGTATCAGCTGAACTTGATCGACACGCCAGGACACGTCGATTTCTCTCACGAAGTTCGTCGTTCACTGATGGCTTGCGAGGGAGCGTTGATGGTGGTCGACGCGTCACAGGGCGTTGAGGCTCAAACAGTCGCCAACCTCTATTTGGCGCTCGAGTACGATCTTGAACTGCTTCCCGTCATCAACAAAATTGACTTGCCGGCTGCTGATGTTGATCGCGTGCGCGAAGAAATCGATGCCGACTTGGGGCTCGATCCGTTCGCGGCAATTCCGGTTTCTGCGAAAACGGGGCAGGGTATCGAAGATGTTCTTGAAGGGATCGTGAAGCACCTGCCGCCTCCCAAGGGCGATCCGGAAGCTCCTTTGAAAGCGCTGATCTTCGATGCATTCTTCGACAAGTATCGCGGAGTGATTCTGCAGTGCCGCGTGATGGACGGTACGCTGATGCCTCGCGACGTGATTCACTTCATGCATACCGAACGTGACTTTACCGTCGATGAACTCGGCTACAACCAATTCAAGCTGAACCCGAAAGAAAAACTGGCTGCGGGTGAAGTGGGCTACATCGTCGCGGGCGTCAAGACGGTTCAAGACATCGAGATCGGCGACACCATCACGCTACTCGATCGCAAAGCGTCGGCGCCCATTCCGGGATACCAACCGGCCCGACAGGTTGTGTTCTCGTCTGTCTACCCGATGAGCACCGATGAATACCAGGACCTGACCAAGGCTCTCGAAAAACTTTCGATCAACGATGCCGCGTTGACATTTGAAAAAGACAGTTCGGCTGCGTTGGGTTTCGGATTCCGCTGTGGATTTCTTGGCCTATTGCACCTGGACGTCATCCAAGAACGTTTGCAACGCGAGTTTGACATCGGCTTGGTGATCTCGGCGCCTTCGGTCAAATACAAATTGACGTTGAAGGACGGAACCGTCATCGACGTGGACAACCCCAGCTATTGGCCGGACCCGTCGACGATCGATTCAGCTTCCGAACCCTATATCAAAGCCCAAATACTTAC
Source organism: Rubripirellula tenax (assembly GCF_007860125.1). NCBI lineage: Bacteria > Pseudomonadati > Planctomycetota > Planctomycetia > Pirellulales > Pirellulaceae > Rubripirellula > Rubripirellula tenax. The sequence continues at coordinate 295,040 of NZ_SJPW01000006.1, read as the reverse complement.
CCCGGAAGAGTATGTTGGTCCTGTGATGGAACTTTGCCGCGATCATCGCAGCGAAAGCCAAACGATGAACTATTTGTCGGCCGGACGGGTCGAAGTGACCAGCGAGATGCCACTTGGCGAAGTGCTGTTCGATTTTTATGGCAAGCTGAAAATGATCACTCGCGGTTACGGTTCGTTCGATTACGTGCCGATCGAATATCGCAAAACGGACATCGTGAAAGTTGACATTCTGGTCAACAAGGAACCGATCGATGCATTGGCGTACTTGGTTCACCGCGACAAGTCACGAGCACGTGCCTTGCACTACTGTGAACAACTGGCCGAAGCGATTCCTCGGCACCAATTCAAGATTCCGATTCAGGGTGCCATCGGTGGAACCATCATCGCGCGTGCGACGATCGCGCCCTTTCGCAAAGACGTGACTGCAAAACTCTATGGCGGCGACGTGACACGAAAGAAGAAGTTGCTGGAGAAGCAGAAAAAGGGTAAGGCAAAGATGAAACAGTTCGGTAGCGTCAACATTCCTCAGAAGGCGTTCGTTTCTGTCTTGCGAGCGGACAAGGATTAGGCGTTGTCACGAGTCGTCGTCCACCAAACCGATTCGCGTCGACAATGCAGTGACTTGCGATTGGCGCTGGCGGCCGTTGGGATCGCGGGCGAGGGCGTCATGCGAGACGGAAGCTGGTCGTTGCTGGTCGATGAATCGAATCAGTCGGCGGCGATTGACGAGATCGAAGGGTATCTGCGCGACAATGCCGAGTCCGTTGTGACAACCACTCGGCCGCTGCGTTTGTACGGCGGTGCTTTGGCCGGCGTGTTTGCGTACGCGGTGATCGTCAATGCGATTACCGTGACGGCTTGGACGCCGCCGCTTGACCAAGCCTGGAACGAATTTGGACGGATGAAGGCCGGCGATGTGATGTCCGGTCAATGGTGGCGTGCCTTCACTGCGCTTTCATTGCATGTTGATCTTCAGCATTGGCTATCGAATCTCGCCTTCGGTGGCGTTTTCGGGTTCTTGGTCGGCCGTGTGCTTGGTGGTGGCGTCGGTTGGTTAGCGATTTTGTTGGCCGGAGGCATTGGGAACTACCTCAACGCAATGATGCGTGACGCGGATCACGGTTCGATTGGTGCTTCGACCGCCGTGTTTGGGGCATTGGGCGTCATGGTCGCGCACGCGATGGCGCCGCGGACTCGGTCGACTCAATCGGCGATGAAGCGTTACAGTCCGTTGGTTGGCGGAGTCCTGATGTTCGCGATGTTGGGCATCGGCGACGAGCGGACGGATGTTGGCGCACACGCATCGGGACTATTCGCCGGATTTGTGATCGGCTGGATCGCCTGCCGGATGCCCGAACAGTGGTTGGCACGCGGGGATGTTCAGTGGGGCGCCGGGACGATCGCCGTCGGAATCTTGGCGTTGTCGTGGATCGTCGCACTGTCGTAGAGATCGCTGGTTCACGTGTTGGGAAACAAGACGTCGGCGATTTTGCGTGACATGTCGTGCTCGGGCAGGAACGCGAGCTCGACGAACGCGGTTCGCGACGGTCGGATCCGCATTTCCAAAACATCCCCAAGAGACGTGCCGCCGATGAAGCCACGGACGGGGCGTTTGTCTGGGTCGAGGTTCCGAACGGTGATGGACGAGTTCATGGAGATCGGCGCCGACTTCCAATTTCGCGGAGTCATCACGTTGGACCCCACCAACATCCACGCTTCGGTGTCCGCCAGCATGGGAGTCGCTCCCATCGACGACGCATATGCCGTCGAGCCGGCTGCGGTACAAGTCAGGACGCCGTCGCAAACCAGCTTTTTGAATCGGACCTGGTCGTCAACCTTGACTTCCAACCAAGCCGTCTGTCCGGTGGACCGTTCAAGCCAAGCGTCATTAAACGCTAAGCCGACCGATGTTGAACCGTCCGTCAACAGCGACTCGACTCGTAACATTGGCAGATCGCGCACGATCACATCCTCGGAAGGGAACGACGACGACGACACGTCTTCTCGGTCGTTCAGCAAAAATCCGACGTGTCCAAAGTTGACGCCGAAAAACGGAATCCGTCGCTCCCAGAACTTTCCAATCGCTTGCAACATCGTTCCGTCACCACCCAGGGCGATCACGTAGTCGGCCCGGTCGATCGAGACGCTGTTGAACCGTTGCGCCCAGTCCGACGCGGCCACGTTACGCTTGTCAAAGTAGACGTGCCCGCTTTTACCCTGCAGCGAAATCGTTCGGCTGTGCGCCGGCGAGCTCAATCGATACAGACCGCGCGTCTCGATGAAGTTCAGCACCGCGGGATCGATTTGATGCGACACGTTCTCGCCACGCACCAAGGCAACGCGGATGTCTTGTGATCGTCCCTCGGCGTTGACTTCCAACAATCGATAATTCGGCGGCAGATCGGCGACGCTTGGCGGGTGATTCTTTGGATGGACGATAAGGAATTTTGCGGACTTCCACAGATCGCCCGACTGTTCCCAGTACTGTTGGATCATGGATTCTTCGGTCGCGCCGCCATCGACGAATTCTCGGGGAACGACATGCCAGACGTCGGCGTCGGAGTAGCGACGTGCGAGTTCGTCGTTGCTGGTGAAGACTTGGTTTTCTAAGTCCGAAAAATCCAACTCGACGCGATCGATATCTCGAAACGCGAGATCGACTAGGGCTGCGCGAAACGTGCTGGCGATCGCATTCTGTTCACGTTTTTCGGCGCGCGGTCCCGCTGGCACGATCACAACCCGCTCGGCGACTCTTGCGAGCGCACGCGCGATCTCGATGTGATGATTTCCAGGCGGATTGAAGTTGCCGCCCCAAAGTGCCAGTTCCAACGTGCCGATTCCAAAATGCGAGTTCAAGAACAGGATTCAACACGAATGCCCGTCAGCCGATCTCTGGCTACATCATAGACCATCCGGCGACGGTCGCCCGTCACCCATTGGGCGATCTGTGCTTAGAATCTAGTGATGAGCAATACATCTTCGCCAAGCGGTCTGGTTGATCAAAGTCGTTCACAAATTGCGATCGCCGCACTCGCGATTGTAGCCATCGTGCTGCACTTGGTGATGCGGTACGGGTTGGGGCGTGCGGATATCGCAGATTTTCCGCTCTACGTTGCTCTGCTGCTTGGCGGAATCCCATTGGTCTGGGAGCTTTTGGGCAACCTCGTTCGAGGCGAATTTGGTTCCGACTTGTTGGCCGGCATTTCGATCGTGACCGCTGCGATTTTGGGCGAGTACTTGGCGGGCACGTTGGTGGTGTTGATGTTGTCCGGTGGCGAAGCTTTGGAGGCTTATGCCGTTCGCAGCGCTTCGTCGGTTTTGGAAGCCCTGTCGCGGCGGATGCCGTCCCAGGCCCACCGGCAAAGCGGTTCTTCGATCGATGACGTTCCTGTCGAATCCATCGTGATCGGTGACCAGATCGTTTTGTTCCCGCACGAGGTTTGTCCGATCGACGGGACCGTCACCGAAGGGCACACCGTGATGGACGAATCCTATTTAACCGGCGAACCTTACCTGATGAGCAAGACGCCCGGATCGGCGGTGTTGTCGGGCGCCATCAACGGCGATTCGGCCATCACGATTCGCGCCGAGAAAGTCGCTAAAGATTCTCGGTATGCGCAGATCATGAATGTGATGCAGTCGTCGTCTCAGCATCGGCCGCAAATTCGCCGACTGGGTGATCAGTTGGGCGCGATCTACACACCGATCGCCTTGACCGTCGCCTTCGCCGCGTGGATTGCCAGCGGTGATCCGGTGCGGTTCCTTGCCGTGTTGGTCGTCGCAACGCCTTGTCCGTTGTTGATCGCGATCCCCGTCGCCATCATCGGCTCGATATCGCTTGCGGCAAAACGAGCGATTGTGATCCGTGACCCCGCGGTTTTGGAACGCATGGACCAGTGTCGGACCGTGATCTTCGACAAAACAGGTACTCTCACCTACGGCCGTCCCGAACTGGTCAAAGAGAGCGTCGTCGATCCTGCACAGAAGGACGCGACGTTATCGTTGGTCGGAAGCATCGAGCGCTATTCAAAACATCCGCTCGCCGAAGCGATTGTTGAAGCCGCGTCGACACGCGACTTACCCGTACTTGCAACGTCGGAAATTAGCGAGAAGGCGGGACAGGGACTGCGCGGAACCGTCGGCGGTCGTCAGTTGCGAATCACCAATCGCAAAACACTGCTTGGCGAGTTACCACACGTTGCACCCGATTTGCCACCGCCGGCGGCGGGATTGGAGTGTGTCGTCATGGTTGACGGTGAATACGCGGCCACGTACCAGTTTCGTGACACGCCTCGAGCCGAAGGAAAATCGTTCATCCGTCACCTTGGACCGCAACACCGAATCGAGCGAGTGATGTTGTTGTCGGGGGATCGTGAGAGTGAAGTTCGGTACTTGGCCGATCGCGTCGGCGTCACGGAGATTCATGCCGAGAAGTCGCCAGAAGAGAAGCTCGAAATCGTCCGCAAAGAAACAGCCGCCGCCGGAACGATCTTTGTCGGCGACGGAATCAATGACGCTCCGGCGTTGATGGCAGCGACGGTGGGAATCGCGTTTGGTCAAAACAGCGACGTGACGACCGAGGCCGCCGGAGCTGTGATCCTGGATTCGTCGCTCGAAAAAGTCGACGAGTTGCTGCACATCAGTCGTCGGATGCGGCGGATCGCGTTGCAAAGCGCCGTCGGCGGGATGGCGATCAGCATCATCGGCATGATCGTCGCAGCCGCGGGATATTTGCCGCCGGTCGCCGGTGCCATCACGCAAGAATTGATCGACGTTGCGGCGGTGGTGAACGCTCTACGCGTGGCGATCCGGCCCAAGTCGTTGACGGACTTTGATGGAGCCAAAACTACCGAGACTGACTAAGTTCCCGCAAAAACGAACTATTTCGTTAGAAAGTTTGGTTTTGATCGTCGATATCCCGCAAGGGGTCAAGGATCCCCACTAAACTGGTTGCTTCCAAGTTTTGGCGGCCATTGAGATAGTCCATGGTCTGCCAATCAAGACTCCCTTCGAGCGATGACACGCCGAACCGAGGAAATTGATTGTGAGAAGCGAATCCAGAAAGAATCGGTCGCTATCCAGATCGAAATTAGATCGACACCGTGGGCGACGACAACTGATCGTCGAGACCTTGGAAGATCGCCGCGTCTTGGCGTCGATCACCGGGTCTGTCTTTGCGGACGTCAACGCTAACGAACTTCGCGATGGTGGCGAAGTGGGCCAATCGGGCGTGATCGCCTTCGTGGACGCCAACGCAAACCAGATTCGTGACGCGGGTGAGTTGTTCGCGACGACGGATGCCAACGGAGACTTCGTCATCGCGACGGTTGCCGATGGCGAGCATAGCATCGGCATCGAAGTCACTGGAAACCTGCGGCAAACGACTCCGCTGGGTCTGGGGGGTGGTGATGGCACAGTGTTGTCGTTCGACACGCTAACAGAGGGACATCCGCCTTCAGTTTCGCAGATGACCGACATCGCAGTATCGCCCGACGGTTCCACCGCCGTTGGCGTGTTCACGTATGGCGAGCGAATCGCACTTTATGATCGCGATGCTCAAGACGGAAGCCTGACGTTCACAGGTACGGTGACCGCGCCTCAGATGTATTGGGCCAACGAAGGTGCTCTCTCGCCCGATGGGAAACACTTCTATGTTGCCGCGATCATTGACGATTCCATCAGTGTCTTTTCCAAGGACACGAATGGGTCGATGGCGCTGGTCGAAACCGTTTCGACAACGACATTGGGCGACACTGATCTGGACGGAGTCGCGCGAGTTTTGGTCAGCGCCGATGGATCACAATTGTATGCGATCGCTGGAAACGGAAAGTCGCTTACAGTTTTTTCGATTGACTCGGTGACGGGCGGACTGACGCGCACTCAGTCTTTTCGAAACGGCATTAACGGCGTGACTTCGTTGGTCGTTCCCTCGTCCATCGGCCAGACGCCTGACGGCACAAAAGTGATCGTCGGTGCGGCCAACGGATTCGGTTCGTCGTTCTTTAGTCGCGATCCGGCAACGGGCGTGCTGACCTTGGATCAGCCCGATCAGAGTTTGGGACAGATCCGCGACATCGTGATGACCGCCGATGGTCATTTCGCCTACTTAGCAAACAGTACTGGTTCCATCGTTGTCTTGGAAAGGGATGCGGTCAGCGGCGACTTTGCTGTGGCCGAAACGTTTTCGACGTCGGGGCGAACGCCGTGGCGGGTGGGGCTGAGTGCCGATCAATCGAAGGTTTACTTCACGAGTAACACAGGCGACAGTTTGTCGGTTTTGAGTCGCGACGCGGTGACAGGGGCGTTGTCCGACTTGCAAACCATTACAGACAAAGTTGACGTCGTCGAAATGGATGGGCCGGCCAACTTTGCGGTCAGCCCCGATGGCGACCACGTCTACGTTGCCTCGGAAAACAGCGATTCGCTTCAAACGTTTTGGGTTAACCAGGGCGAGCGAACGACTGCGTCTCGTGCTGTGACGATCGCCGGAGGTGTGGATGCCACGGTGTCTGATTTTGGTGTCAATTCAGACACACCACGTCTGATCTCGATCACCACGACGGAACCCTCGCTAACGATGTCGAGCAGCGTCGATTTCGTCGCGACGTTTTCGGAAGATGTTACCGGCGTCGACGCCAGCGACTTTATACTGCACAACGCAACGCTTGCCGGCGCATCGATCAATAGCGTTACACCGATCGGTGGTAGTGCCGATCAATACTTGTTGACGGTCGCCACGCCGACTGGGACGGGGACGGTGCAAGTTCGCGCGATCGATGACGATACGATTTTAGATGCAGATTTGGCTTCAACCGGTGGGGCGGGAACCGGAGCGGTGATTGGTCAGTCGCCCGCGATCGCCGTCGATTCGGAGGCGCCGGAAGTCTTGTCGATCGCACACGCACCCATTGTTTCGGCCGACGTGACTTCGATCGATTATCACATTGCGTTCAATGAGTCGGTAATTGGCGTCGATGCGAGTGATTTTTCTATTACGTCGGCCGGTGCGACGGTCGGCACCATTGATTCGGTGTCCGGCGACGGCAACTCGTATGTGGTGCGAGTCTTGTTGTCAGGCGGTGCCGGCAACGTCACGTTGAATTTGGTCAACGACGACTCGATCACGGATGCCGTTGGCAACATTCTTTCAAGTCCGGCAACTACGGTCGGCGAAACGTTTGCCAACGTCGCGCCGATAGTTCGGGGAGCCCTGTGGGCCGACACGGATGCCGACGGACTTCGCGATCCGAGCGAACCGGGGCGAGTCGGCGTGGTCGTGTTTGCTGACGTTAACAGCAACGGAACACTGGATTCCGGTGAACCCAGTGCGACGACCGACGCAGAGGGCAACTACGAAATCACGGGTCTCGTATCCAACACGACTTACTCGATTGTCGCGCAAGCGGATCCCGACTGGTTGCAAACCAACCCCGTCGTTTACCCAGGTCAGGATCAACTGCTGTCCTTCGGAAGTGCCGTCGTCGCGGGGACGTCTCCGAACGACTTCTTGAACGGCACAACCTTTGTGACCGCCAGCGCGGACGGCAACCATGTTTATGCGATTGCGAATTCGTCTCGCGTCGCGGTGCTTTCGCGAAACTGGACCACCGGCGAATTGGTTCACACGCAAACGATCGGCAACGGTGTCAACGGGTTTTCGGGTATGGCGTTTCCCGTCGATCTCGTTTTTTCCCCCAACGGGCGATTCGGTTTTCTCGCCGATCGTTCGTCCGACGAAATCGTCGTCATGTCGCGCGATCTGTCGACGGGACACCTGTCGTTCGTTGCACGTTACGAGAATGGCGTCGGAGGGGTCGACGGTCTCGACACGATCGAAGCGTTGGCGATCAGCCCGGATGGCGAATCGCTTTACTCGGTTTCAACCGGTCAAGACGCGCTAGCGGTGTTTCGCGTCGACACAACGACGGGCCTGTTGACACCTACGCAGCTGTTTACAAATGGGACGGCGCCGACGACTGCCTTCAACAATCCCTACATGGTGATCGCCAGTCCGGATGGCCGACAGGTTGCTGTGTTGGCCTTCAACAGTTCGGCCATCAACATCTTTGATGTTCAGCCCGGTACGTCCGACTTGCTGTTCCGATCGACGATCACATCCGTCCCTGCTGCACGAACGGCCGAGTTCAGTCGCGATGGCAGGTTCGTCTACGTGGGATCGTCGTGGAGTAACGAAATGCGCGTCTTTGATCGTGATGTGCTATCGGGTGATTGGACACTCGTTCAAACGTTCGCAACCGGCACCGGCAATCTTGATGACTTGACGATTAGTCCCGACGGGTTGTCCGTTGCCGTCGCGAGCGTAACGCAGGATCGCGTCAAAGTGTTCGGTCGCGATGCGTCGACGGGGATGCTCAGTGAACTGCAGACGATCGAGAACGTTGCGCCCCACGCCACGCTCGACGGAGCCGCCGAAGTGGTTTATACGGCCGACGGCCGCGATTTGCTGGTCGCATCAGGCACGAGTGATTCGATCACGGTTTTCTCGCGCTACACGGGGACACCAACGCCGGCCGGTCGCGTCGTGACGACCGAATTCAAGCGGTCGACGGATGTGGATTTCGGTTTTCAGTTCGCGCCGTTGGCGGTCGTTTCGTTGACCACTGATGAGTCCAGTCCCAGCAACGCATCAACTCTCGATTTCAATCTCACCTTCACCGCACCCGCACAGGGTGTTGATGTAACGGACTTTGTCTTGGCCAGTGGGACGGGCACGGGCGCATCGATTAGTTCGGTCGTCGGTGGCCCCACCGAATTTACGATTACGGTCGCGACCGGAACCGGTGATGGCCCGATCCAATTGCAGATGATCGATGACGATACGATCCGCAACACTGCCAATGCACCCATCGGCGGTGTTGGCGACAATGGCTCAGTCCTCTCGAACATCGTCGACATGGACCTGACGGCGCCGACGATCGCGTTTGTGGATCGATTGGGACCAACCAACTATCGCACGGACGGTGACGAAGTTCAGTTTTTGGTCGGGTACAGCGAACCGGTAACCGGCATAACGGCCAGCGATTTCTACTTGTACGAGCCTTCGCTATCGATTTCCGATATCGCCGCCAATGCTGCGTCGAACGAGTTTACCGTTACCGTGTCGGTCGCCGGTTTCGAAGGCAATGTCTACATGGCTGCGCTGACGGGCCAAGGTTTGGCAGACGCCGCGGGCAATCTTGTTGGCGGTTCGACTATCACGTCGCAGCAGTTCACGGTCGACCGGACACCACCGACAGTCTTGGATGTCACGCTCGAATCGCCGCCGTTCGGCAATCTCGAATTCTCAGAGTTTCTCGTCACTTTCTCAGAAAATATCAACTCTTTCTCCGCTGCCGACATCGAATTGGTAGCGACGGGACCAGGCACGAAAGAGATCAGCAGCATCCATTACGTCTCGGGAACGCAACGGCGAATTGTCGTGCGCAACACCAGCGGACTGGGCACCTCGACGATCAACATCGTTCCCAACCAAACGGTGACCGATATGAGCGGTTTTCATCTGCTCGTTGGTGCAACGGACAACCCGATGTTCACCAAGGACGCCTATGTGCCGCACGTAACTTCAATCGCTCGCGCCGATGCATCGCCAAACAATGCGGCAACCGTCCACTACACGGTGACGTTCGACGAACCAGTCTTGAACGTGGATGTATCCGATCTTGTCTTGGTCAGTTCGTTAGGTGACGTCTCGATCGATTCGATTACCGGCGCCGACGACGTCTATACCGTCGCGATCAATACGGGTGCCGGTCAAGGGAACGTTCGGCTGGACGTGGCGACCGGGAACGACATCACCGACCGGGCGGGCAATCCGCTTTCCGCCACGGGTTTGACCGGCGAAACGTATCTGGTCGATCACATCGCGCCGACGTGGACCTCGTCGACGCTTTTGGATTGGACGATTAACTCGCTTGACGAAGTTCGCTTCCGCATCAACTTCAGCGAATCGGTCTCGAGCGTCGATGCCAGCGATTTCTTACTGAACACGACGATTCCCGATGCAACGATTGTGTCTGTGGTCGGCGGCGGATCGGTGTATACCATCACGGCCAACACGGGCACGTCATCGGGTCAACTCGGTTTGGCGCTCGCGGCGTCAACGACGATCGACGATTTGGCTGGTAACTCGCTATCCCAAATCAAGTCGATCCCCGGCTACACGATCGATCGGACGACGCCCGCGGTGGTCTCGATCGAGCCGATGGATACGTTGACGACCGGCGAGAGTTGGTTTCGATACGAGATCAAGTTTGACGAACGCATCAAGTTCTTGGACGTCGCTGATTTTGAAGTCGTGACGACGGGTTCGGCCGCTGCGACGGTCGAGTCGGTGCTGGGGGTCAACGATCGCTTTGAAGTCACGCTGCGACGTACATCAAACGATGGAACGATCGCGCTTAAGGTTTCGGATACGGCAACGATCGAAGACTACTACGAGAACGACTTGGTTGGCGGATTTGTTTCTGCGATCGCGTATACCATTCCCGGCGATGTGACGTATTCGGGCATCATTTGGGACGACACAAACGGGGACGGCATTTTTGACGGCGGCGAATCGGCAACGCCCGGAATCACGGTCTTCCACGATGCTAATCGAGACGGCGTTTTGGGTGCCACCGAAGTCAGTACCGTGACGATCGCCGACGGCAGCTACACGATCGTCAGTCATTGGCAGGCCAATGCCGTGATCACCGAGATCTTATCCGCATCGACACAGCAAACCTTCCCATCGGTCGCGTCGCCTTCGATCGCTCGATTGACGGGCGACGATACGCCGGGCAGCGAACATTACTTGTCGGCCTACCCAAGCATCAGCGGTGACGGCAGCGTTGTTGCGTTTGAATCGATGTCATCGAATTTGGTTGCTGGCGATACTTCGGTCCGCGACATCTTCGTACACGATGGGGCAACCGACACGATCACCAAGGTGTCGGTCGGTCATGACGGATCGCTGGCCGACGGAGACTCGTACATACCGGTGATCAGTGACAACGGCCAATTTGTCGTTTTCCGATCTTCCGCAACCAACTTGGTGCCGAACGATACGAATGGTTACGACGACATCTTTGTTTACGACCGGGTCGCAGGAACGACGGAACGAGTCAATGTCGCGACGGATGGGACGCAAGCCAATTTCGACGGCTATCGTGACTATGACATCTCCGCCGACGGACGATTCGTCGTTTTCGATTCGCGAGCGGTAACGATTGACCCGTTGGATACGACCAGCGACGCGGACATCTACGTCCGCGACCGGTTGCTTGAAACGACCACGTTTGTATCGACGGGAACTTATCAAACCACGTCAACACAATCGGTGTCCGGTTCGGGGACGTCGCCTTCGATCAGCGACGACGGAAACATCGTCGCCTTCGAGTCTTACATTCCAGCGATCTACGGCGGCAGCGTCGGCAGCGACATTTGGATCGTCAATCGTTCCGCCGGCACAATCAAACAGGCTCACAATCGGTATCTGACCGGCGAGCCACCAGGCGATTCGCACGACCCACGTGTCAGCGGCGACGGTAGCTCGATCGTCTTCTTCAGCGAGGCCCGCGTCAGCGGTGTTGCTCATCCCGACGACATGATTTTCGTCTACGACGTTGCGACCGAAGAACTTGAGATGATCGCTCGCTCGACGGACGGTGATTTCGTAGACGTCGAACTGCGCCGGCCATCGATCAGCCACGATGGTCGTTACGTCGCCTACATCTCCAAGGCCGACGACGTGACCTACAATGACATGATCCCGCACGTCGAGGGGTTTGTGTACGATCGGGATACAGGGCTGACCCAACCGGTGACGCGCCGCGATGACGGCAGCGAGGGCAGCGAACAGGTTGATTGGTTAAGCCTTTCGACTGACGCAACCACGGTCGCCTTCGGAACTCAATCAGCCTTGGTCGATGGCGACACGAACGAGCAAGGCGACATCTATCGCCGTTCGGTCGGACCCTTCCAACCCGCGCGATCGCATGTCGTGACGCCCGTTGGTACGACGGCGACAAATCTTGATTTTGGCAACGCCGTCCTTCAATCGGGCATCATTGCCGGCGAATTGTTTCAAGACAACAATCGCGACGGCATTCGACAAGCGGGCGAGTTGCCCATCGTGGGACGAACCGTATACGTCGATATCAACGACAACTCCGTGGCCGATGCGGGCGAGCCTTCGATCGCGTCGGACGCCGACGGCCTGTATTCCTTTTCCGATATCGCGACGGGCACCTACACCGTACGCCAGGTAATGCCGTCGGATTGGTCGCCATCGACCGGTGACGGCGATGGCTCGACAACCGCGTCGATCGGGTTGCCTCAATCCGTGTCCGTCGGCTTTGAAGACTTGGCCCATGCTTCCACGTCGGCCGTCGCCATCCCCACCTACACGTCAAACGGTTTCACCTTCGGTGGCAACGACCCGTATTTCCCCAGCAAATGGCGTGTCGCCGGCAATCCGGTGGCGCCAGAGTCCACATCAATCTATCCAGGCACGACGCGAACGTCCTACGTGTCGCGCCGCGACGGAGCACCGTTCGACCTGTTGTCGATCGACACGAAATCGCAAAACGGATCTTCGATCGTCGGCGAATTGCGTGGCAAGCGGGCAGGATTGCCCGACGTCGTCCAAACAATCAATGTGTCCGCTTCGATGCAGACGTTTGCGATTAGCGGATTCACCGACGTCGAATCCGTCACTTGGTCACAATACATCGCCGTCGACAATTTCGAGTTCTCGGTTTCGCCCTACACCGCATCGGCGATCCCATTGGGCAGCCAAGTGACGGCGGCCCAACTGGAAGGAACCGTCTGGGTCGACGACAACCTGGATTCCGTTGTCGATCCGGCGGAACCGCGGCTAGCGGGATGGACCGTGTTCCAAGACCTTAACGGCAACGGCGTTCAAGATGCTGGCGAAGCATCGGCCGTCTCCGGTGCAGACGGCAGCTACGCGTTTGCCGCGATCGAACCTGGCCCATCGACCATCGTTGTTGAGACCGTGGCGGGCTATGATCCAGGCGTGCCGGGGTGGTCAACGACGATCAATCCGCTGCCCGGACAAACGTTGGCCCAAACGTTCTCTTTCGTTCCACAACCGGCATCGATCAGCGGTTTTGCCTGGTTGGATAGCGACGAAGACGGCGTCGAGGATGCAGGTGAAGATCGAGTCGCGGGCGTGACGGTCTATCTGGACTCAAACGGAAATGCTGCCTTCGATGCTGGCGAGCCGACCGTGATCACGGACTCCACCGATCTTGGTTTCTATGAGTTCACAGCCTTGGCGGCGGGATCCTACTCGGTACGGACGGCGGACTCGGAATTCACGCAGGTATGGCCCCTTGGGGCTCACGTCGTCGACGTTGATCCGGGGGATGCAGCGTCGCGACGTTTCGGTGTCGTTGATCTTCTGCCGACGGTCTTCGAAAATCGTTTGATCGGAATTCCCGATGCTAACGCAGCTCAACTGAGTTATTCGGTCGCGTTTTCGAAGCCAGTAACCGGCGTCGATGCAAGCGATTTTTCGGTGGTGACAACCGGGACGTTGGCGGCCACGATCAGCAACATAAGCGGTTCCGACGCGAACTATGTCGTCACTGTGTCAACGACAAGCGGTGTCGGCACGGTGTTACTGCGGGTGAACGATAACGATTCGATCATCGATGCGACCGGCGACACCTTGGCTGGCGCGGGAAATTCGGGTGGCGTCGATTCGGTCATCACCACGTTGGACCTGGATGCTCCGGTCGTCACCTCGTTGTCGACGATCGGCCCGCTGTTCACCTCGCAATCCAGTGTGTCGTTTGACCTGCAGTTTTCGGAAGCCGTTCTAAGTGTCGACACCACCGATTTTCAAATCACTTCGACCGGCGTCGTAGGTGCAACGGTCAGTTCGGTGGATCCGGTTGCTGGTTCAACGGGACGATACACGGTGGTGGTTCAAACGACTTCGGGCGACGGCACGGTCACGATCGAATTGGTTGACGATGATTCGATCACGGACACCGCAGGCAACCTGCTGGCTGGTTTGGGGGTCGGCAACGGTGACTTCCCCGCCGACGGCACGTACACCATCGAGGTGGATGCCAAACGCGATATTGTCGGGCGCGTCTTCGATGATTCCATTCAGAATGGTGTGATCGATGCCGGGGAAGTCGGTCACGCCGGGCGCACCGTTTACCTGGACAGCAACGCCAACGGTGTCTTCGATTCGGGCGAACCATCCACGACAACGTTGAGTGATGACAGTGAGACGCCCGAGGACGAATCAGGCACCTACAGGTTTACGGACTTGCCGCTGGGGACTTACACCGTCCGCGCCGACGTCGTGTCCCCGTGGGTCGCGACGAGTCCTACAAGCGTCAACGTTACGTTGGATTTCGAAACCATCGTTGGAACCGCGAACTTTGGGCAACGATTCAACACGACGGCGATCAGCGGCTTGATCTTCGACGATGCCAACGGCAACGGCGCCCAGGATTCTGGTGAGCTTGGCGATTCGGGTGTGACGGTTTATTTGGACGCGAATCAGAACGGATCGTTCGATGCGGGCGAGCGCTGGACCATCGCCGCAAACGACGGAACGTATCAGTTTGATGCCGTTGATCCCGGCGAACATGTCGTTCGCATCATCGTCTCTTCGAACCAAGTTGTGACGACACCTCAATCGCAAGTCGATCGACTTTTTGCGGCGAATCTGCTCGGCAATGTCATCGAGTTGGACCCCGCCGATGGTTCGCTGTTGAACAGTTTCTCGCTGACGTACTCAACACAAGGTGCCGGATCGGTGCCGTTCTACAGTTCTGGTTTGGCATTGATGGGTGACTCGTTGTTCGCCCTCTCCGCGAACGGATGGATCTTTGAAGCCGACGCCGATTCCGGGCAGGAAATTCGTCAGTTCCAAATCTCGACAGGTACCACCGAGTTTGCGGGACTGGCCCGTATCGATGGCTTGCTTTATGCGATGGACTCGTTTTCGGACAGCATCTTCGTCGTCGATCCGACCAGCAGCAGCGTCACGCAGGTCTTCGATATCCAAGCCTTGAATGTCGGAACGAATTTCCATCCCGGCACGCCCCAGCTTGATTCTGGCTTGGGCGAGACCGCGGATGGAACATTGCTCGTCGCGGTCACCGATAGCGCCAAACGAATCGTGATCGATCCCGCTACGGGATTCATCGTTGGTAATCAAACACACACTCAGCCTGATCCTGATGCGGGGTTTGCCGGTGGTGCGGGATTCACTTATGTCGGTGTGCCTAGTTCGCCGCACGAAGTCGTTGTCTACGATTCCGCGGGCATGGAAGTTGGATCGTATGTCGCATCGGTTGCACCGCACAGCCTAGCGATTGGCGTTGCCAGTTCATCGTCCTTCACTGTTACCGTAGCCTTCGGTGACCAGGCCGAGGGTAACGATTTTGGTGTCGTCGATAATTTCGGCACGGTGACGGGGACACAGTTCATCGATGCCAATATGAACGGAGTCTTTGACGGGGGCGAATCGCCGCTTGTTGGCGCGATCGTCTACGTCGATCGAAACGACAACGCATGGCCCGACGCCGATGAACCACAGGCGATCAGTGCGGTGGATGGGACGTATACGATCGCCGAGGTACCAGTGGGCAATCACCGGGTTCGTGCGTTGGCTCGACCATCGTTTCGGCCGGTCACGATCTCGCCAGGCGAAGACCGTTTGTACGCGAGCGGTTTGGGAGAAAATGTTGGAAACAATCTGTACCGAATGAGATTGTTCCAGATCGATCCGCAAGATGGCAGCGTCCTTGAAACGATCGAGACTGACATCACCACGCGGTTCGGCGTCGAGATTGCATTTGACGGCGACCGCTTTATCGCAATCGACAACTGGAATAATCAACTCTACGAGATCACGCTCGATGGCAAGCTGATCGATTCCCGGCCACTGGGCGAGCAGTTACCTACGGGCGGATTTTCGACGGTAGTCGATTTGGGCCCAACGATCATTGGCGACTCGATCATTTCGGTTCGCTTCCTTGGAACGACACCGTATCTCGCACAATACAATCCAGATACCAACACGTTCGAAGACCGATCGCCGATCTCAATCGTCATCGATAGTGCAACGCCGAACGTTTCGCTTCCGAATTGGTGGCGCGTATCCGCTGGACGAACGGCGGACGGGAATTCAATCGTGATCAGCGGCAACCAAAGTTTGGTCACATTAACGATAGACGTACAAACGGCCGTGGGCGTGCTAGGCGAAGGACCTCTACCAAGCGTCCGCGCTCGCGACTCGCTCAACGGCGAAGTCTTTGTCTCGAACAATAGCAACATTCAAGTTTACGGGAATCCCGATCGAATCTTCAACGTGCCTTTCGTTCCCACCGGATTGGCTAGCGGAACCTTCCAAGACAACGGCGTTAGCGTTTCCGTTGCGGCGAACCAGTCAACGGACGCTGTGAATCATGGATTCCGATCCACCTTGTCAACGGTTTCGGGTTCCATAAGCGGCGATGTTCCCGCCGGCGGCGCAGAAGTCTATGTCGACACCAACGGGAACCGAACCTTTGATGCCGGTGAGCCGACGGCGATTACTGATTCGTCGGGTGAATACTCCATCGCAGATGTCACGCCGGGGGACTTTTCTGTTCGCGTCAAGCCGATTGCCGGAAAAATAATCAACGCGATCGCCGATGATTCAGTGCGACTTTTTGTTCAAGGTGCCGACGCGGGCAACCCATTCATTGCCGAGATTGATCCAGTTACCGGCGAAACACTCAACTCATTTGCGACACAGTACGGAACAGCATGGGCAGGCATGGCGTTGGATAACGGAGTACTGTATCTGGCGCAAAGCAATGTCATGCGTGCGATCGACGCCGACACGGGTGCTTTGCTTCGCGAAATTGCGATTCCGGCTGGGTACTACAAAGGGATGGCGATTCTGGATTCCGTTGCCTACCTGCATGACTCTCAAAACGGGCTGCTGCGATCGTTCGACCTCAGGACCAACCGACTCGGTTCAACATTCAACTTGAATGAACTCAATCTGGATTACACCAATTCCACTGAAGGCGGATTGGGCGAAGCGCCGGATGGCCAGCATTTGATTCTTTCGGTCGGATCGAATGCCTGGACCGTCGATCCCGCCACCGGATTGTTTGTTGAAAACCTCGGTAACCTCACCACCGGCAACGCGATTGCCGGTGCAGGTGGGCAATGGTTTGAACCTGGGAATTTCAGCTCCAACAGTTTTGCAAAATCGATCAACGTCCGAGACGCAAGCGGCAATGTGACTCGAACGATCACCTTCAACGCGTCCGGCTATATCGATGGGATGGCCGCCGAGTCGGTTACGGCAACTTCGAACAGCGTTGTCCTGTACGGTGCCGATAGCGCCACAGGGGCGGACTTTGTGATCCTCGATAAGCTCGGCAGCATCTCGGGCATTCAGTTTGTTGACGGAAACGAAAATGGACTGTTCGATACGGGTGAGTTGCCGATCGAAGGCGTGATTGTTTTTGTTGACACCAATTTCAACGAGTGGCCCGATGCAAATGAACCCCAGACAACCAGCGGGGCCGACGGAACGTACACGATCGCTGGCGTCCCGGCCGGAAATGCATACGTCCGAACAGTAACGCCTACCAACCATCGTCCGACGGACGTGTCCTATTCAAGCGATCGATTGTTCACCACGGGGCGGATCTCCAATCCCAACAGCCCACCTAGCTTCGTGATGGACATCCGTGAAATCGATCCAATCAACGGCGACGTCTTGTCCGTGATCCAAACGGATGTTGAAATTTCGTTCCTACATTCGACCGCCTTTGATGGTAAGCAACTGATCGTCATCGACAACGACCTGGATGTCTTACATGAAATCGCGCTCGATGGAACGGTTCTGGATTCGACTCCGCTGCCCTGGGACGGAAATGAGTTTCTGTTCGTCACCGGTCCAGTCATTGCTCGCGGTTCGATCTATGTTCTCGGCAGCATTGGCAGTCAACATTCGATCTATCGCTACGATCCCGCGACGAACGAGTTCGTTGATCGAAAGTCCGTGACGCTCGCGTTCACAGCCACCGAGACAGCACCTCAATTCAGCGCAGCGCTTTCCGAATCGACCGACGGCCAGTCGATCGTCGCGTTCTCCAGTCAGGACGGGGTGTTCACCATCGATCCAACCACCGGACGAACGACAAGCGTTGGCCAGTTGAGCGAAACCTATGGTTGGGAATATGCCGCCACCGCCGTTGGCGATGAACAATTCGTCGGGTCCAATGGCTCTAGTGGGACGCTGGTTTATGATTCCGATTGGGTATTCCAGCGGGCATTTCCTGCCAACTATTCGCGGCAAGGGTTTGGCGGCGGGAAATACGAAGACAGCGGGTTAGTCGTCGATGTATCGAGTGGACAAGTCAGTTCCGGCGTCTCGTTTGGTTTTCAGTCGACATTGGCCACGATTTCCGGCACGATTCGGGACGACGTGAACGGCGACGGAGTCTCGGATGTCGGCGACGAACCGCGCGTCGGGGCACAAGTCTTCTTGGACGCAAACCGTAACGGCGTTCTTGACGCGGGTGAGCAGTCGGTGATGACGGACGCAAGCGGAACCTATACGTTTACGGATGTCACTCCGGGCGATCATTACATTCGTGTCGCGACCGGATCCGACGAAAGGTCGATCGCGACGGCCGGGAATGCAACAAGGCTGTTTACGACACAACAAAGTTTTGGCAGCGGGCCAACGATCATTCGCGAACTCGATCCGCTCTCGGGTCAAGTGCTGAATACGTTCGATGCACCCGACGACGGGGGCGGCGTCGGCTTAGCCTTGGACCAATATGCTCTGTATTTTGTCGCTTATGACAGGTTCTACAGTTTGGATCCCGACACGGGCGAACTGCTGGCCTATCTCGAACTGCCTAGCGGCTATTACACGGGGTTAGCCACGGTCGCGGGTCATGTCTTTGCGGTCGAACCAAGTACCAACAAGGTCTTGAAGATTGATCCGCTCAGCCAAACGGTCGTCGAGACATTCACTTCGTCCTTCGATCTGACGGGGACGCTGGGCGAGAGCATCGACGGCACCCAGCTGATCGCCAGCACATCGAACAATGGCGTAATCGCGATCGATTCTGATTTTGGTAGTGAAGACCCGAACATCAACTTTCTTTGGACGAACGCTGGCTTCGGTACCGCGGCTGGCGAGCACTATCATGGCTCGCAGGGCAATGTTCAGATTCGCAACGGGCAAAACCAACTGGTCCGTATCCTGCCGGCCGACTATGACACGGGCAACGCGAGTGGTCTCGCTGTCGCCGAGGTTCCTCATGGTGAAGCCCGCTTGAACGACGGAGTCGATGACGTCCAATCGAACGTTGATTTCCTGATTCAATCAGGATTCGAAACGAACGACATTGAACTTTCGGAGACATCGATCAACGAGAACGTCGATACATCATCCGCCGACGTCTTGTTCGCGGAACTATCCGCCGTCGACGCCTCGCCGATTGCCCAGCGGTTCTTCGCATTGGTAGCCGGCGACGGTGACGACGACAATTCAAAATTCGTCGTGGTCGGCAACGAACTTCGACTCAAACAAGGCGAGGTGATCGACTATGAAACTCAGTCCACCTACCAAGTCCGCGTTATGGTCGGCAACCACACCGGTACTTTGCTTGAAAAGCAATTGACGCTTTCAGTCAACAATTTGGTCGAGATCAACAAATCGAATGTCACGATCAACGGCGGCGAGAATCAGCGTTCTCGAGTGGACACCATGACGATCGAATTTGATACCGACGTGATTTTACAGGCGGGCGCGATCACGGTCACCAAGCGGGGCACGGGCGGCGGCTTGGCCGGGGTGGTGATTTCGCCATTGCCGGGTGCCACAGCACGCATATTCACCCTGACATTTTCCGGAAATTTCACGGAATTCGGCTCGCTGGCTGATGGAAACTACCAATTAACCGTCGATGCGAGTAAAATCGTGTCGGTCGATGGCACAGGCCTGGACGCCAATGGTGACGGGATTACCGGCGACAACTTTGAGTTCGGTGATGTCGCCAGCGATAAGTTCTTTCGATATTATGGGGACGTCGATGGGGATCGCGATGTTGACGGAAGTGATTTTCTGTACTTTCGCGGAGCCTACGGGAAATCCCTGGGACAAGTCGGGTACAGCCAAAGTTTCAACTTCAATCTCGACAGTATCGTAAACGGTTCGGACTTCCTTCAATTCCGTGGCCGCTACGGCAAGACCCTTTTGTTCTAGTAAAACGTTTTTCTTTCGTGTCGTTCTGCATCGAGTGTTTGTCATGATTCGCCTTCTGTTTGTTTTCGTCATCCTTGCGTCTACCAGCTTTGCATCGTCGCAAGCGGACCTCATCTACGATTTTCGATTCGATCAATCGTCATATTCCGCCGAGGCTGGATCGACGTTCAGTGTTGACATCATTTTTCGCGAAACCGCGACTGAAGGTGAAAACTTAATGTTCTTCACTGCGCCCACTGGTCTCACCTCACTTGGACCCGTCCGTGTAACGTACCAACCGGTCGGCCCTGCGACGGACGTATTGCAGGTTGCTGATGAGGCGGACATTGAGGTTGGTGGGCTGTTTACTGGTCTCAGTTTTAAATTGATCGACAATCCCAATTTTGTCAGCGAAGTTGGCGGGGAAAACAGCTCTGGAATCAAGATCGGTTCCAACGCTACATTTCACGAAGTCAATCTAGCGACGATCACCTTCACGGTCGTTGGAGCTCCGGGCCAATCGAGTTTGCTCGGTTTGAATCCCAACGATTTCGGCGAAGTGTTCTTTAACAATGAAATTTTTCCGGCGGCCACAGCATCCTTTGGCTCAGCGACGTTTTCTGTCGTAGCAGTTCCTGAGCCTTCGTCGATCGCAATGGTCGGATTTGCGATTGCGGCCGGTGGTTTGCAATGGCGTCGACGTCGGGCAAAACGATCTTAGAGTCTCGTTTTCTAAGTGCACAAAGTTGAGCTGCCATTGACAGTTGGGCGTAAGACAAAACACTTCTTGCCCCCTAAATCGCCCAGCCTTACATCATCGGCGCAGCGAGTATCGCTGGTTGCCGTTGTTCTTAAATTGGTTCGTTCGCGTCCGGCGCGACGCGCCATGACCAACACCTGACCACGCACCGCAAAAGACGTAGGTGCTTTGGGAATTTGTGTTTAAGGGTGCGATCCCTCACTATATCTGGGGACGGCTTCATTGAATGTTCTCAGTTTTGCGAGCGGTAACTACGATCTGACGCTTAGTCCTGGATCGTTAAGTGGTCTCACGCTAGGAGACGACCTGTTCACACCCATCGCGGTTTCGTCGGCCCTGGGGTCTCTGCGAGTCGTCGCCGTTCCCGAACCCTCATCCGTGTTGGCGTTGGGGATGGTTGTCGCGGCGAGCGGTTGGCGATGGCGTCGACGATACCGGTCATGACGTAATTCCTTGGTTGAATGAGCCCCCTCTCAATCCCGGTGATCGGCAATAACGGTTAGGGCGAGAGTGCTGCACCTCCTCTGAGCCCCGCACGCCACCCCCGACGGCGAACAGCGGGGCAGTCTGCGCCGTTAGGGGGCTGGAAAGCGATCGATGCTGGAAGTCTGCAATTCGCCCTTCTATAACCTACGGCTGCATCTTTGAAAAAGACTTCAGTAGAGTTAGGCAATCGGGGATTATTCAGCGTGAACAGATATTTGAAGCGGTGTCGTGGGTTGGCCAAATGTTCCCGAACCTCGAATCGCCGACTAGCGATCGAGAAATTCGAATCGCGCCAATTGCTTGCCGGTGATTCGCTGGCCCTGGGGACAAATTTGACGTCGAGTACCGACTATGACGTGGTCGGCTTTGTCGACGTCATGAAGCAAAGTCGGGACTGGATGACGGCCAACGCGAATTTGGAAGGCCAGTACGACACCGGATTCGAAGCTGAGATTTTGTTGGACGCTGACGGCTATCCCGTGGCGTCGGTCGGTGCAACGGCCGCGTTGCCGTTCACACCCGCCGGCGGTGGGCTCGATCAAATCGTTCACACAGTCATTCCCGTCCATGGACCGGGCACGTATCGGTTGAAGGCCAGCGGCAGTGGCTCGCTTTTGTTCCGCGCCGATGAAGGTTTGTTGGTCAACACGAGCGATCAACTCGAATCTCGGATCATCACATTCACCAACGGATACGACGCCGATTTTGAAGTCTACGATTCTGATTTCGGTGATGGCGTCGGACGTCTATTGTTGGCGATCACAACCAGCGACGCCGTGAATCCCGTCAGTGATCTCGAACTGATTTCACCGGGCCACTCAAGCACCTATGAAACTGCGCCATTCTTGCCATCGATGACTCAGCACTTGGGCACTTATGGGAACTTGCGTTTCATGGATTGGATGCGAGCCAACAATAACCCGATCGTGGATTGGAATGATCGCGTCACACTGGACACGTTCACGCAAACGCTTCCCGTTGGCGTCGCGGTTGAGTACATCACGGCACTTGCCAATCAAGTGCAACAAGATGCGTGGATCACCGTGCCGGCGCGAGCCAACGACGCCTTCGTTACGAACCTGGCAACGTATTTGCGAGACAATCTTAGTCCCGGTTTAAAAGTCTTTATCGAGTACAGCAACGAAACGTGGAACGGAAGCTTCTCGCAGGCCACCTACATTCAAGAGCAAGGCCTAGCCCTAGTCCTTGATTGGCCCGGATACGCCGCGGGTCAAAAGTTTCATTCCATGCGATCGGCACAGATTTGGCAAATCTTTGAAGACACCTTTGCCGCTCAATCCGCTGATCGTTTGGTCAAGGTTTTGTCGGCCCAAGCGGGCGTTTCGGCCGTAAGCACCGAACGCTTAGACGCGTTGGATGACCCGAACATCAACCCGACCGGCATCAAGCCCGATGCACTCGCGATCAACGCATACTTTGGCGGCGAAATCGCGGACGATATCGTCCGAGACCAGGAACTCGCACCCACCGATGGATCCGCCCCCATTACGGTTGATCAGGTGCTCGACCGACTTGAGGTCGACTTGCGTGGACCGCTGACCAGTCAGTTGACGACGCACAAAGCGATCGCGTCGGATCACGATTTGTGGCTGATCACTTACGAGGGCGGTCAGCACTTGGTCGGGACGGGCGGTAACGTCGCGAACGAAGACCTTGCCAACTTGATGATCGCGGCGAATCGTAGTCCGCGGATGTATGGGATCTATCAAGAGTTTTTGACGCTCCTTGAAGCGAAAGACGTCGCCCTACACAGCAACTTCACCCACATTTCGGCGCCAAACGCCTTTGGGTCGTGGGGCGCGTTCGAATCGCAAGATCAAGTGGTGTCCGAGGCTCATAAGTTTCGTGCAATATCCGACTGGGCACTCGGCAATGCACCCGCCAACCGAGTCCCCATTTCTCGCGCCACCGACGAGATCACTGTCGTCGATCTGGATGACAACGGTATCGAGTCGGTTCAACTCGACGCGTCATCATCCCGCGACTTTGACGGCAAGATTGTCAGCTACCAATGGATGGCCGGCGAAACGATCATCGGCACGACGGCTGTTGTGTCTTTTGACGCCGCCGTCGGTGAACAGTTTGTCACAGTCACTGTCACTGATGACGGGGGCGCTAGCGTAACCGGTGAGGTCCGAGTCGCGGTTCGTCCTGCGGCATCGGTGGGAAATTTGGTGACGGCTGACCTGACCGTTGCTCCGGTCACCGACGCGGGTAGTCCCGACCCCGTCTGGTTGGGCACAAGTTCGATTGCATCCGACGTTGCCTATTCGGGCGTAACGCTCGGCCCCGGATTCACTCGCGATACGTCATCATCAGCGAGTAACCTTGTCGGGTTTATTGGAACGTTTGAGGGATACCCGGGAACGACGCTTGATCAGGCAATTGCAGACGGCGAGTACCTGTCCGTTACCGTTGACACCTCCACAAGCGATCAATGGTTGGATTTGACCGCTGCTTCGTTCGACTTTACGGTCGAGCGACACAACTGGCTCTCGCCGCGACATTATGCGGTAATGTCCAGCGTCGATGGATTCACATCTTCCGCTGCGCTGTTTGATTCCGAGCGTATCAATTCCCAATCCCCGACAACGCTCTCGTTTATTTTGCCATTCGAAGGCTTCGTGACGGGGGATCCGATCGAGTTCCGCATCTATCCGTATGGCGGAGAATACGAGAATAAAGAAACCTATTTGAATGGAATGTCGATCGGCGGGACCATCATCCCCACACCCGCGCCGACGGACATCCAGTTTGTGGGATCAACGCTCGTCGAGAATACCAGCACTGTGGGCGGAGACCTGTTCGTCGGAAGTCTATCGGCGATCGATACTACGCCAGACGACAGTCACACGTTCACCCTTGTCGAAGGTTACGGCGACAATGACAAGTTCACGATCGTCGGAAACGAGCTTCGCCTGCGATCCGGGCAAGTGATCGACTACGAAACGCAGTCATCTTACTCCACGCAGATACGTGTAACCGACCTAACGATGCTGTCGTTAGACAAATCGTTTGTCGTGGATGTAACGAATCTAGTGGAGATCAGCAAATCCGACGTACTGATCAACGATGGTAGTACCCAGCGGTCGAGGGTTGAATCAATCCAAATCGAATTTGACACCGACGTGCAATTGCAAGCAGGCGCAATCACGGTCAGTCGACGAGAAACCCCCGGAAGTATTGTCGGGACGGTTATCGCGCCGCTTTCATCGGCAACGTCTCGCGTGTTCACGATTTCATTCTCAGGATCGTTCGTGACTTTTGGGTCACTGATCGATGGCAACTACGAACTGAGTGTTGACGCATCGAAAATTGTCTCTGCAAATGGCTTGGGTCTCGATGCCAATCAAGATGGCGTTGCAGGTGATGACTTCATCTTCGGAAATGAGGCTACCGATAAGTTCTTCCGATACTACGGAGATATCGATGGTGACCGAGACGTAGACGGAAGCGACTTCTTGTTCTTCCGAGGTGCGTACAATAAATCGGTCGGGAACGTGGGATATCGGCGAGCCTTCAATTTCAATTTGGACAGCAAAGTTGACGGATCGGACTTCCTTCAGTTCCGAGGTCGCTACGGAAAGACACTTCTTTTCTAAATAGCCCCAACTTCACTTCCGCAACGCCCTTAACCGAAAGTTGAGTAGCGGCAGGCGGCTAGTCATCACCGTCGCTTGCCCCAGCCGACGTCGCCAGACTTGCCGCGACGTCTTTCGCGGCTTTTAGATCCAGCTTTCCGGTGCCGAGCATTGGGATCGCTTCGACTTCGATGAAGCCGTCGCGGCCGGGGATGAACAGGTTGGGTAGACCGGCTTCGCTGAGTCCTTTGCGGATATCGTCGATTTCCTTCGTCGTTGGGACGTGCAGGACAATCAAACGTTCGCCCTTCTTTGCGTCCGGCACCGCGGTCACGCATATCCTTAGCGTTTCGTCATCATCGCCTTCACAGAACAATCGCGACAACTCTTCTTCGATGCGAACATGCGGCACCATCTCGCCGCCAATCTTTGAAAACCGGCTCAATCGACCGGTGATGTGAATGAACCCTTGGTCATCGACGTTGGCGATGTCGCCGGTGACATACCATCCGTCTTGAATGGCCTTGCCCGTCATCTCTTCTTGGTTCGCGTAACCGCGCATCACGTTGGGGCCAGTGACCATCAACATGCCGTCCTCGCCCGCTCGCAATTCGTCGCCGGAATCGGGCGAAACGACACGCGCAGAAACCCCCGGAAGCGGTCTCCCGACTGATCCTTCGACGCGATCGGCTTGATGAGCGGCTGACGATCGCGACGGCGGGATATTGACCGATACCAGCGGGCTCAACTCTGTCGCGCCGTAACCCTCGACCGGCCGTACACCAAACTTTTTTTCGAACGATTCGAACAACTCCGCTGGCATCTTTTCGGCACCGACGACAACAACGTCCAGCTTCGAAAATTGTTCGGGTGTAACCCGTCGCAAATAGCCGCGAAGGAAAGTCGGCGTGGCAAGCAGCACCGTCACGCCATACTTTTCGGCTAGTTTTCCGATCTGTTTCGAATCGAGCGGATTGAAATGGTAAATGCCTCGCGGCCCCAACGACATCGCGCCCCACAGCGTGACGCTGTATCCGAATGAATGGAAGAACGGCAGCACGCCAAGGACGGTATCGTTCATGTCCAACTTTACCGCCCGTTCAATGGCGTCGACGTTGTGACTGATGTTGGCGTTGCTGAGTAAGACGCCCTTGGGCATCCCCGTCGAACCGCTGGTAAAGATGATCGTCAGAATGTCGTCGCCGTCGACGTTCGATAGTCCGAGGATGCGGTCAAGTAAAGACGCCGGGACCACGGTCGCTTGAATGAATGCGATCGCCTTGTCTAGCTTGGTAACTTTATCCTTCAAGGTGTCCAGCAGTATGACTTCGGCGTCTATTTTGACGTCCAATTTCGACAGAAATCGTTCGCTGGTTAAAACGTGTTTGATGCCGACTTCGGCAATGCAGTGGTTCATCACATCACTGCTGACCGTGTAATTCAAATTCGCCGAAATTCGTTGGTCCATCGCCAATGCGATGTTCACAATCACGCCACCGACACTCGGTGGAAGCAAGACACCGACGTACTTTTCGTCATCGGAAAAGACTTCGCGGCGTAACGTTCGTCGCAGCGCCAAGATACGAATCAGCATCTCGCGACCGGAGACCTCGGTGCCCATCGAATCGGCGGCCTGCATTTGGCCACCACGGCGACGGCAAACGCGGATCATCCCTTTTGCCAGAATCGGAAGCTGGGACCGATGATCGATCGTCGCACGAGCGCCAAGGGCTTGAACGCGGGTGCGAAGGATTTCCAGCGGCGTATCCGCCGGCACCGGCTTGTCGATATACAACGTCAACGTTCGACGAAACTGTTTCGGCCATTTGTAAAAGAACTTGCCACCGGAAAAACTGAAGATGCTGCCCCACATCCCGTCCATCCACATCGGGACAACCGGGGCGTCGGTGCCCTTGATGATCTTGGTAATGCCAGGCTTGAACGCCTGCAGTTGTCCCGTTCGGCTGATCGTTCCCTCGGGAAAGACACCCACGACATCGCCGTCGACGATTGCTTCTCGGCCAGCCTTGATGGCCCTGCCGATCGACTTGATTTGTGACATCATGAAAATCGTATCGAAGGCGTTCCCCAAATAGGTCCCAATCGAAGATGAAAAGTTGGCCCCATCGACGATGAATCGAACGTTCCGCGGCAACATCCACAGGATCAAGATTCCGTCGATCCAGGAAACGTGGTTGCTGATGACAAGACAACCGCCGTCGGTTGGAAGATTTTCGAGCCCGAAGATCCGCTTGCGATAAAGCAGCGAGAGCAGAATGTTGAACGGCAAACGCACGAACCGCCGGGGAGAGATGATCGCTAAAGCAACCAACGCGAAAAAGACTGCGGCGGATACCGCCAACGCAATGAGCCAACCGTTCACTCGAAATTCCCATCTTAGAAATGCAAAAATCACTTTTGAATAGCGTAGCGAATCCCGCGACTTGTTTCGCTACCATTCGCCGGACGGGAATTCGGTCGGTCCGGGGTCGCGTTCGAGATCCCGACGTCGGCTGATACCTTATTTTGCCACTTTCCGATATGCTGAGACGCAGAGCGAAAGCGAAACACCCCCGACGGTCCGATAAATGTCCAGCGCATCGAAAATTGAAATCAGCACCGAACTTCTTCGCACGTTGCACCGGATCCACCGCCAGCGAACGGACCTGACGTCGCGGATCGAACGAGGACCGCGGCAAATCAAGGCTGGCGAGGGCATGGTGGCAAAAGCGGCCGAAGCAGTCGCTATGGCTCGATCGGCGGTGAAGACGGCCAAGATCGCATCTGACGAAAAACAATTGCAGTTGGCGACTCGCGAAGCTCGGATCAAGGACCTCGAAGCTAAGCTGAACACGGCCGCCAGCAACCGAGAATTTTCGACGTTGAAGGATCAAATCGCTGCGGACAAGCAAGCCAACTTAGTGCTCAGTGACGAAATCCTGGAAGCGCTCGATCACCTCGACGGACTCGAAGCCGTCGTCACCCAGGCCGAAGCCGAACTTGCGAAACAAGAATCCGATCAAAAGGTTCGCGTGACGGAGGTGACGACAAAGCTCGACGAACTGCAGTTATCCCTTGAGCGAGTCGAAAGCGAACTCGAAACGCATGAAGCGGAAGTGCCGTCAGGCGTAAAAGCCGAGTACAAACGCCTTACCGGTGCGCGTGGCGAAGAAGCGCTTGCACCGGTCGAAGACAACTCGTGCGGCGGGTGTTACCAAACGCTCACAACCCAGCACGTCGAAACGCTTCGAATGTCCGTTCTGCTTCACTGCCCAAACTGCAACGCGTTTCTGTATTTCCCTGAAGATCGGCGACCCTAGACGATGGTTTTCAAATACGAAAACCCGAGTGAGCCGGAGTCCATTGCATCGATCGGCGCAAGACTGCTCACGCGAAACATTGGGATGCTAGCGTCATGATGTCTGTGAATCGTTTCCGTCAAAGCGCGTTGACAGTCACGATCGTCGTATCAATCGGGTTGGCGGGCTGCGGTGCAAGTCCATCGACATCCGAGCCCGCGGCGCCGGCAACGGACGTGACCGCAGAACCGACGCAGGTGGACGAAAGCATCCCCAATCGCAAGGTTCTATTTCACGACGAAGTGACCAGCAATCGTGAAGACGATGGCACGCTCGCAAACCTGTCCTTTGTCGATACCAACGGATCCGATGTTTCGCTGAAACAATATCAAGGCAAGCAGAACGTCCTGTTGGTGTTCACCCGCGGGTTCAATGGATCTTTGTGTCCGTTTTGCACAACACAAACATCGCGTCTGATTGCCAACCACGGCGAATTTGCGAAGCGAGATACTCAGATTCTGCTCGTCTACCCGGGATCGAAAGAGCAGCTGCCGCAATTTATTCGAGCCAGTAATGACAGTGGCAACAGCGACGCGTTCCCGTTTCCCGTACTGCTGGACGAAGACCTTGTGGCAGTCAAGCAGCTTGGGATCGCCGCGCACCTTGCGTTTCCGTCGACTTTCCTGATCGATATTCGCGGCAACGTCCGCCTATCCTATGTGGGTTCATCGCCGTCCGACCGACCATCCATCAAGGCATTGATCGACCAGATCGACTCATTGGGCCCGTAAACGGCGGCCCTCGCACCTAGAATCGTTCCCTCGAAACGAAAATGGCAAAATTTTTCAACGGTCGTTCCGCCACCCTTAACGCGTTACCGCCGTCAATCGGCTTTTTCGCCATGTGCAGCTATAGAACCGCAAAAACGGATCCCGCACTATGATCGTGATCGGCATCGTTGGCAGCCCTGCGGGTGGAAAATCAACCGTTGCCTCGAGGCTACAGGAACTGGGTGCAACATGGATCAACGCCGACCTGATCGCCCGCGGGGTCCTGGACGAACAAGAGGTGCGAACCGCGCTGGTCCGCCGATTTGGCGACAAAATCGTTACTAAAGACGGACAGATTGACCGCGGACGCTTGGCCGAGAGGGTTTTCGGGGCTGACGATTCAAAGCGAGCGGAGTTAGACTATCTGGAGAGCGTGGTTCATCCCCGCACGCGAGTCCTCATCCATGAAAAGCTTGCCCAAGCATCAAGCGGCGGTGTGGTGGCGACGGTACTGGATGTTCCTTTGCTTTTCGAGTCCGAATGGGACCTCGCTTGCGATCCGATTTGGTGCGTCGACGCGGAATTCGATCAACGACTCCTACGTTCCGCAAAGCGAGGATGGGATGCTCACGAACTGAACCGACGCGAGGCGAACCAGCTCGACCTGTCCAACAAACGCCAACGAAGCACACTCATCCTTGACAACAACGGTTCGCTAGCCGAGCTGATTGCAGCCGTCGACGAGAACTTCCACTTGATTTCAAACTTACGTCAATCGAAAACCAATCACTGCATCTGAGAAATAGACTCCTTCCAAAAACACTTCTCTCCCTCACTCCTCAATTCCTCCTCCTCAACGATTCCCCTCCCGGCGATCAATCGCCGAAGACCTTTCTCCTCTCTTCTTTTTTCTCAACGAAATCATGTCTCCTCACCGGCATCCCTCACGGGACAATTCCGGACCTAATCGAAAAACGGGTCCGCGCGAGTATCGCGACTACCGGCAATCGCAAAATCGTCCCCGACACCCCGACAAGCAAGTCGACGAGCGGATACGGGAACTCGATGCGGAACGCGACCCGCTATCGCTTCCCGAAGAAATCGTTAGCGAAGCCAACAAGGCTGGGCAACGAGTTGGCATTCCGGTCACTGGTGAAGCGCAGCCGACATGGAACATTGCCGACTTACAAAAGTCATCGCTCGAAAACCTGATCGCACTTGGACGCGCCGAAGGTGTCATTCGGGACGATGATGAATCGAGCGGTCAAGTTTCGTCAAAGCAAGAGTTGATCTTCCGAATCCTCAAGCATCGCATGAAAGCGAACGGCTTGATGTATGGCGAGGGTACCCTCGAGATTCTGCCCGACGGATTCGGATTCCTACGATCACCGCTTTATCACTACGTCTCGTGTCCGGACGACATCTATGTGTCGCCAAGCCAGATTCGTCGGTTCGGATTGCAGACCGGTTCGCACGTCGCCGGACAAATCCGTCCTCCAAAAGAAAACGAGCGTTACTTTGCATTGCTTCGCATCGAAGCCATCAATCGCCAGGACCCTTCTTCCCGCGGCAGCGTGATCCCGTTTGACGAACTGACACCGCTGCACCCGAACAAACGCATCATCATGGAACATGATGCGGTCGAGATGTCGACGCGCGTCGTCGACATGCTGACGCCGATCGGTTTCGGCCAGCGTGGCTTGATTGTCAGCCCGCCCCGCGCCGGGAAAACCATCCTGATGCAGCAAATGGCTCGGGCGGTGTTGAAAAATTATCCCGACGCCTACACATTCATTCTGCTGATCGATGAACGCCCCGAAGAAGTGACCGACATGGAACGCGAAATTCGCGGCCCACAATGCGAAGTCATCAGCAGCACGTTTGACGAACCCGCCCAGCGACACATTCAAGTGGCGCAAATGGTGATCGAAAAGGCGAAGCGAATGGTCGAAGCGGGCACCGACGTGGTGATCTTCCTCGACTCCATCAC
The DNA here is from genome assembly GCF_007860125.1 of Rubripirellula tenax. Classification (NCBI taxonomy): domain Bacteria; kingdom Pseudomonadati; phylum Planctomycetota; class Planctomycetia; order Pirellulales; family Pirellulaceae; genus Rubripirellula; species Rubripirellula tenax. The sequence continues at coordinate 263,876 of NZ_SJPW01000006.1, read as the reverse complement.
GCGACTGGCCCGAGCACACAACTCAGAAGGCGAATCGACCGGCAAGCTGTTGACCGGTGGACTTGACGCCGGTGCGCTGCAGAAACCGAAAGCCCTGTTCGGATCCGCCCGCAAAGTCGAAGAGGGCGGTTCGCTCACCATCCTGGCGACCGCGCTTGTCGATACGGGAAGTCGAATGGACGACGTCATCTTTGAAGAATTCAAAGGGACCGGAAATTTGGAAATCGTCCTGGATCGCGAACTCGTCGACCAACGCATTTGGCCAGCGATCGACATCAGTCAAAGCGGAACTCGCCGCGAAGAAATGCTGATGGATCCCGACGAATATCGTCGCGTGACGAACTTACGACGCAGCTTTGCGTCGCTGTCGCCTGCCGACGCAATGAAACAACTCCTATCGGGTCTATGTAAAACCCAAAACAACGCTGAATTCTTACTGAGCCAAAAAGATGTCGACTGAAAAATTCCCCGCTTCCCAAGCCCGCGATGGTGAACTGTCAGGCATCGATGGCGATCTGCCGGAAGGAAAGATCGTCGTCGTGGCAAGCCGATACAACGGCGAAATCTGTGACGCGCTTGTCGATGGCGCTATCGCCACTATCGCCGCCGCCGGATATCCAGTTGAGTTGATTCCAATTGTCCGCGTGCCCGGCGCGTGGGAACTTCCGACCGTTGTTCGAACCGTGATCGACGACGACGACGTTGTTGGCGTGCTCGCCCTTGGCTGCGTGATCAAGGGTGAAACGACTCACGACGAACACATCAATCGAACGGTCGCTAGCGCCCTGATGGATTTGGCTGTTGAGAGCGGATTGCCGATCGGCTTCGGTTTGCTTACGTGCAATACTGCCGAGCAAGCTCGCGCACGTGCCGGCGGGAAGGTCGGCAACAAGGGCGTCGAAACAGCAGAAGCTGTTCTAGAACTGCTCCGACTTAACCAAAAGCTAGCTGAGTAATCGCGTTCATTTCAGAACGCTGATGTCGACATGACGATTGCGGCGAGTCCTTACCATCAGGACTCGCCGTTTTTTGGTTCGATTACGTTGCCAACGTTGAACCCTTGTGGTCTACCACAGTGGAATGCTCCCCAAATCCTGATCCATGAGTTTTGAAAGTTCACCAGCCAAGATTGGCGAAAGGACTTTCGATGAAGAAGCGAAAACGACATTCCCCAGAGCAGATCGTCAAGAAGTTGCGAGATGCCGATGCGATCCTCGCCGCCGGCAAGACGGTCGGCGAAGTGCTGCAGTCCCTCGAGGTCAGCGAAGCGACTCTGAGCCGCTGGCGGACAAGCGTGACAAATCGAAATAACGGTACCGAACGCGATTGGAGGCGGCAAATCCGATTCAGCCCGGAAAAGTATCTTCATCGGGTATTCGGTTGCGAATGATCTTGGTCGTTGGGTCGCCGGGCATGATCGTGTCGCACCACGATTCGCCTTCGAAGTCGTACCGGATCTGGATCGCTTGCGCTTCTCTGGCCGCGAAGGCAGAGACTGCGTTCTGCAGAGTGACCGTCCCATCGGACCGCGATGATTTCAACTGCACGTGCTGAACAACGGCACCAGCGGACAAATCGGCAAAGAGTTGCATGACTTGATCCGATGACCATTCGGCTTGCAAGATCTCGGGAAGTGGTTCATTCATGATTTCGTGCTTTCGAATGTATTGCAACGGGATCGAGGATCGATTTTCATCCTTGCGGCTTCTCGATGTCCGTCGTCAAAGCGAACTTCTTGGGCTCAGCCACGGACGTTCCAGCGCCGGCATCAGCAGGATCGCGTTTTCCGGCGCAGGACAAACGTAGCGACACACACCACATCCGGTGCACGTACTCTCGTTGATGGTCGGCTTTCCGTCGGTAACCGCTATTGCGTCACCGACAGGACAACGTTCGCTGCAAACAGTGCATGTCGTGTGGTGATGGGCAAGACACAAATGCTCTGTCACTCGAGCAGTTCCCATAATCGGCGGGCTCGAAGCCACCAACACGCCGGGTTCGCACGACGCGATACACGGGAAGTCGACGCACATCATGCACGCGGAACTGTCGGCTTCGATGACGGGCGTGCCTGCGACCGAGCCGAGCCGAGCGGGGGCTTTGACGATTGCGTCATACGGGCAGGCGACCATGCAGTCGCCGCATCGAGTGCAACCGGCCATGAACTGCGTTTCGGAAACCGCACCCGGCGGGCGATGAACGGGAATCGTTCGCGGCGAAGGTCTGCTCGATAGATCAGTTGGCCGAACCGGCGCGATCGAAATGCCCTGGATCGACTTCGTCGGCAAATCAGTCGCAGGCTCGGGTTTGGGGTAGCGAGTTACCAGCGGCGCGAACTTCGCCGACGGAATGAATTTCCAAAACCGACCTTGGATCAGATCGCGGCGGCCCCGACTCGGGCGTACAGGGCGAAACAGAAAACGCAACACCGAAATGGGGACGCGGAATATCGCGGCCAATAGCCACGCCGTTTTGGCAACGAAAGACTCGGTTTGGACGCTTTCTTCCTTGGCATGTGTCGGCATTTCGCGACTGTCCGTCAATGTCGTCTCCTGGTTACTTCGAAACCACGTCCAACGATGGCAGCATCGGCACCACGTCGGATTCAGGCATCTGATCGAGCGAAGCGGATGGGGCGTGACACTGAGTACAATTCGTTCGCCAGGGGTGAGTCGATTCCAATCCGGCCCATCCATTTGGTCCCCCGTGACAGGCGCTGCAATTCTCGCGCATCCACTGGGAATGCGGAATCGTCGGCGGCGCCCCCTTGTAAGCACGCTTGCCCTCCGTCGGCGCCGGCAAGCCGACGAAACTAGTTGCGACGGCAGCGTCCACATCTTGAAATGGCGCGGGAGCCATCGGGGCGTGACATTGGACACAGTTGCCAAGGAACGCGTGTGACATCACGCTCGCCTTCAATCCAGCCATCTGAACACCGCCGGAATGACATGCATAACAAGCCGCGTCGGTCGTGTTTTCGACCGGGTGGGGAATGATCGGAGGTGCGCCGTTGAATGCGCGCCGCGACGCGCGAAGTTGGCCCGATGCTTTCTTGTCAGCTTCACTCGTTTCGATCTTTCGGAACAAATCATATTCCGCACTCGGCAATACTTGAGGTGTCGCCTGCCAATGCTTCGTCGGCCCCATCGGGGTGTTGGCAATTTCCGAATACGAGACCGCTGGGATCAGTTTTGTATCTGTGTCGATGGACGCACCGTCATCTTTCACAGCCAAGGACGCTTCATTCAAGCCGCCCGGTACCGGTACACCATCCGCGATGCCGAAGATGTAACCGACGACCGCCACAGCCATCATACAAGAGAAGAAAATGGGTGCATATCGCTTCATCATGACCATTCACCTCCGCAAGCAACCGCCGCGATGCCTGTCATTTGGCTTGGTGAGCGAGTCAACTTTTCTGGATTCGCCTTTGACAACGACTCGTGGGCTCGCCAAGACAACAAGAAGTCAGCTTTTGATGAAATCATGACTTCACCTTTGCAAGTTTCTTGACGCGTACCGCGCACTTTTTGTAGTCCGGTTGTTTGGAAAACGGGTCGTGCGCTTCCAGCGTGCAGTTGTTGATCAGTTTCGTTTCGTCAAAAAACGGCACGAAAACCGTTCCGCGCGGTGGTCGACCGCGGCCGTCGATCCAGACCGGCAATTCGCAGGTGCCACGACGAGACTCGATTGTGACGATCTCACCCTGCCGGATATTTGCCGCCTTGGCGTCCTCCAGGTGCATTTCGACGTAGGCCGTCGGCATGGCTCGATTCAAAGGGGCGAGTCGCCTGGTCATCGTACCGGTATGCCAATGCTCGAGCACGCGTCCGGTACACAGCCACATCGGATACTCGTCATCAGGCATCTCCGGCGGCGGTGCGTACTCGTGGAACCAAATCTGCGCCCGGCCATCTTCGCTCGACGAGTGATAGAAATCGAACTCTTGACCTTCCTTGACGAAGGGGTCATCGAAAGCCGAGAACCGAAACCTTGTCTCTCGCCACGACCCGTCTTCCTGTTCGACGACCGGCCAGCGCAGACCGCGGGCTTTGACGTATTCATCGTACGGAGCAAGATTCTTGTGCTTCATCGTTGTGAACTGGCGATACTCTTCGAACAAGTGCTTGTCGACGTTGGTGGCGTAGTAATGCTCGAATTCCCAAATCGGAATCTCTTCGCCTTCGTCGTCTTTGACCGCGAAAATGAAATCGCCGTCCTTGTCCTTCATGCCTTCGTAACCCAATTCAAACAATTTGTGTGCGATCGCGATCGTCATCCAACAGTCGTCGCGAGCCTGGCCCGGTGGATCGACCATCTTGAACCACTGTTGGGTTCGCCGTTCACTATTCCCGTAGACGCCGTTCTTTTCCACCCACAACGCGGCCGGCAGGATCAGATCGGCAAGTTCGGTTGTCGCAGTGGGATACACATCGCTGACGATCAAGAACTTGTCATCCAGATCCTTTTTGTCATTGAACAGTGCGTTCAAATTTGGAAGCGTTTGCCCTGGGTTGGTGACCTGCACGAACATTGTCGTGATGTCGCCGCCATCGGCAGTTGGTTTGGTGAACTGCTCAAACATCTTCACGGTGTGATATCCCGGCACCGCGTTGATGCTGTTGGGATTCATATTCCAGAACGCTTCGGATTGCTGGCGATGCTCGGGCTTGGCAACCACTCGACCACCGGGAAGCGCGTGCGCGAGTGTACCGACTTCACGAACGGTTCCGCACGCCGAGGGCTGACCTGTCAAGCTGGTCGGCGCATCGCCGGGACGCCCGAAGTGACCGGATAGCAAATGCACACCGTGAACCATCGAGTTGATAGCCGTACCCATCGTGTGCTGATTCATGCCCATGCACCACAACGATGTGATGCGAATATCGTGATTGCCGAACAGGTCCGCGAGCATGCGAATCTTGTCCGCCGGAACTCCCGAAAGTTCTTCGACCAATTCGGGTGTGTACTTCGAGATGCGTTTGCGAAAATCGTCTTCGCTGATTTGTTCGCCTTGCAGCGTCGGTTCGCTGGCCTCGGCACCACGGAAATTGCAGTGCTTTTCGACGAACGACTTGTCGTAGTTGTCGTTCTCGATCAACAGGTGCATGATTCCCAACGCAATCGCAACGTCACCATGCGGCTTCATTTCCAGATAGTCGCTGGCGGCGTCCGTTGTTCGCGTTCGCCGTGTCCCGATGTCGATGATGCGAACCGTCTCGCCACGTGACCGACGATCGGTGACTCGCGAAAATAGCACGGGGTGCATTTCGGCGGGGTTATTTCCCCACGTGATCAACACATCGCATTCATCGAGGTCTTGATAACATCCCGCCGGTTCGTCGACGCCATACGTCGCCAAGAATCCGGTCACCGCCGACGCCATGCACAGCCGAGCGTTGGGGTCGATGTGGTTATTGCCCAGGCCGCCCTTCATGAATTTTTGAGCGGCGTAGCCTTCGGGAATCGTCCATTGCCCCGACCCATAGAACGCGAACGTGCTGGGAGAATCAAAGATCCGCTGGGCAATCGTCTCAATTGCTTCGTCCCACGTGATCGCAGTCAGCTTCCCATTGTTACGAAGCAGCGGCTGAGTCAGTCGGTCGTTGCCGTACAGGATCCCGCCGACGTGATAGCCTTTGACGCACAGCAAGCCTTTGTTGACATCCGCAGCCTTATCGCCGGCGACTGCCACAACGCGGCCGTCTTCAACCCCGACTTGGACATGGCATCCCGTGCCACAGAAGCGACAAGGGGCCTTGTTCCATGTCAAACCATCGGCATTGGGCAAATCGCGAACAGCCTGATCTGCATGAACGATCGGCAAAGAAGTATTGCCTGCCACCATCGAACCGGCGGCAGCCATCGCGACAGATTTAAGAAGCGAACGGCGATCGGGATCCATCATTTTCATTGATCTGCTCATGGGTGTTACAAGAACTTACGCAGCGTCGCTTGTCGAAGAGGTTCAACGCGATTCTGTCTCTTCATCGAAGGCGACCATCGCAACGGCCAAGTCGATCACTCCAGGCAACTCTCGGACCGTGTTCCAAATTTCTTGATCGCGTCGCTTGTTTTGCGTGTCGACAACGATCGCAAGTTTGCTGCCGCCGGCGTTACCGATTTCGATCTCAGGAATCTGACGAAGCGACGTGATCGCCGCCGCGTTTTGGTCGACCGACGAACGAAACGTGACGACGAGTCCGCTGATTGGCACCGTGATTGCTTTTGGGAAAGTGGCGGGAAGTTGAAAAAGTGAGGTTTCGCGAACCTGCACGTGAATGTATACATTGGGCGTCGTTAGTGGAACCTCATCTAGGACAGAAATTCATGCCGCGAATCGCCAATCTGTTCTTCACTTGCGTGGTGTGTGTTACCGCAGCAATGATTTTGATCGCTGCCGGCCAGACGGCACTGCGCGACAGTACGCACACCGGCAGCGACGAATCGCACACCGTGCGTGACGCCTCGGTTCACGTTGCACAGTCAGAAAGCTCGGCCAGCGAGAACTCCGCGGCGAAAACTTTCCCGATCATCGTTCGCAAGCCCATCGGGCCGCCGCGAATCGAGCTCGCCGGCACAGACCCTCAGGGCCGATCCGCCAGCGTAGCTTGTTCGACGTGCCACTCCGTTCGCAAACCCAATCTTGAGAACGTTTCCGCCGCGACACTGGACGAGTTCCATCAAGGCATGACGTTTGAGCATGGCAAGATCGCGTGTTACGCCTGCCACAATCCCAGCGATGCCGACACGCTTCACTTGGCCGATGGAGCATCCGTCGCTTACGAAGACGTGATGACACTGTGCTCGCAGTGTCACAGCAAGCAAGCGGAATCGTTTGCCCACGGCGCGCACGGTGGCATGAACGGACACTGGGATTTGAATGTCGGGCCGCAGATGAAGAACAACTGCATCGACTGCCACGATCCACACGCGCCGGCGTATCCCAAGATGATCGTTGGCTTCAAGCCCAAAGACCGTTTCAACGAACCAACCGACCCCGCAGAACACTAGGCGTGAAGTGACCTAAGGTGGCGAATTCGATTCCCGGATCCACGTTTTTTTCAAGCGACTCCCCCACTTCGACGTCCAAACTCTCACGAACTAGACATGACCGACAAACCCTCACTACCGATTGTCGAGAATTTCTCACGACGCGCCGCCGTAAAAGGCGGGTTCGCGACGTTGGGTGCTGCTGCGTTTGTGGCTGCGGTTTCGCCATTGCGACAAGCAGCCAGCGATAAGTCGGCGGCCGAGTTCATGCAACAACACTACACCGAGTTGTCGCCGGAACAAAAAGCCGACGTGATTGCTCGATTGGAAGCGGAGACCAAGCAAAATTACGGCGCGGAAGTAACGATCGGCGACGACCGTCCGATTCCTGGTACCAAGTTCGTCTATGCGATCAACCTGAGCGTCTGCAACGGGAACGGGAACTGCGTCGAGGCCTGTCACAAAGAGAACAACCACGATCGCAGCACCAACCAGTCATACATCCGAGTCCTCGAGATGCCCATGGGCACAATGGACATGGAACAGGGAACAACGACCTATACCGGCGCGGTACCCAAAGACGGCAAGTTTTATCTGCCGGTTCAATGCCAACAATGCGACGAGCCACCGTGTGTCGACGTCTGTCCGGTAAAGGCGACGTGGAAGGAAGAGGATGGCATCGTTGTTGTCGACTACAACTGGTGCATCGGTTGCCGTTACTGCGAAGCGGCGTGTCCGTATCACGCGCGGCGTTTCAATTGGAAAAAGCCCGAAGTTCCGGCCGAGGAAGTCAATCCGGACCAAAGCTATCTGAGCAACCGAATTCGCCCGGTGGGAGTCGTCGAAAAGTGCACGTACTGTCTGCACCGAACGCGCCGCGGCAAGTTACCAGCGTGCTTGGAGGCATGTCCGACGGGCGCGCGCGTGTTTGGGAACATTCTGGACAAGGACTCCAACCTCCGTTGGATCCTCGAGAACAAACGCGTCTACATCCTGAAAGAAGAGCTCGGAACGAAGCCTGCGTTTTTCTACTACTTTGACTAGGCGATGAAGAACTAACATGAGCAGCATCACCGCATCTGCGGACGAAAAGTCTCACATCACGAGCTATCCAAAATTCATTGGTCGTTCGTTGTGGTTGGCAACCGAAGGATCGTTCGCGTTCTATGCGTGGATGACAATGCTGACGGCATTGTTCCTGGTCGGCGCAAACGCTTGGGCCAACCAAGTCGCCGGCGGCATGATCGGTACGAACATGACCGATCAAGTGAGTTGGGGGCTCTACATCGCCAACTTCACCTTCATGGTCGGCTTGGCGGCGGGCGGAGTGATGATGGTTATCCCCGCCTATCTGTATCACGATCGCAAGATGCACGACGTTGTCATCATCGGCGAGCTGCTGGCGATCGCTGCGATCGTGATGTGCTTGATGTTTGTTGTCGCCGATCTTGGGCGACCCGATCGCTTTTGGCACATGATGCCGATCATCGGCAAGTTCAACTTTCCGATCTCGATGCTGACGTGGGACGTGATCGTTCTTAACGGCTATCTGATTTTGAACCTGCACATCTGTGGTTACCTGCTTTACATGCGGTTTCTAGGTCGCCAACCCAATCCGACGTGGTACATTCCGTTTGTGATGTTGTCGATCGTATGGGCGATCTCGATCCACACGGTGACGGCGTTCTTGTACTGTGGTCTCGGTGGACGACCGTTCTGGAACACGGCGCTGCTTGCGCCACGCTTCCTGGCTTCCGCGTTTGTTTCTGGGCCCGCGTTCATCATCGTTGCGATGGTGCTGATCAAGAGACTCACGGGCATCGGTGGCCTAGACCAGCCGATCGAGACGCTGACCAAAATCATCCGAGTCACGATCCTGGTCAACCTGTTGATGGTTGCATCTGAGTTGTTTACCGAGTTCTACACCGGCGGCGCGCACGTCAGTGCGGCGAAGTATTTGTTCTTTGGCTTACACGGCAAAACGGCATTGGTGCCCTGGACGTGGACGGCAATCGGGCTGAACGTTACCGCGGCGCTGCTATTCTTGTGGCCGGGGCTGTTGCGATTCCGCTGGCGACCTTTGTTGGTCGCGGCATGTTGCATGGCATTCGTCGGAGCTTGGATCGAGAAGGGCATGGGATTGATCATCCCCGGCTTTATACCAAGCACGCTGCACGAGATCGTCGAATATGTTCCCAGCCAACTAGAATGGAAAGTCACGGTCGGCATCTGGGCCTTTGGATTGATGGTGTTCACCATCGCAATCAAGACCGCGTTGCCAACACTAAAGCAACCGGCCAAGCACTAGGCGACACGATGTCGTCTAGGCATTTTTGCACTGCATTCCTGCGTCACTTCGCCATCGTGACCAAGACGATGGCGTCTTCGATCGCCGTCAGCGAATGCAGTTCGCTTGGCTCCAGATAGATCAAGTTGCCTGCTGTCATCGTGTGCGTTTCACCCATTGTCATGAACTCAACTTTCCCAGCGACTGTTTGCACGGTGATCTCTTTCATTGCCTTGTGCTCAGGAATGGTTTTCCCGGCCCGCAAGACCAACCGCATCACTTTGAACGAATCGTTCTGCAGCAACAACTTCGGTTTCGGTTCGGCATCATTGCCAAAATCGTGAAGATCAAGGAGTTGTCCAGGTTTTGTATCCATATCCGTATCCGTTGTTCGTGCGATGTATCGAACGATTCGTCGTGCTCAGCAGCGCCCAGTCAGTCGGGATGAAGAAACGTTGCAGTTCATGGTCGTCACCGCAGAGGCTACCCGGCGTCATTCAGTTCGAGTAGAGGCAGCGTTTGTGCACCAGGCGTTTCAACGATGATGTTTCTATGCAATGACAGAACCGCGCTAGCCGCTTACACGCTCACTTTTTTCCGGAGCTTAACTATGCGGGCTTGGAAGCGAAGATAGACGTGATTCCCTTCTATGAATTACGCATCGGTTTCCGAACACGATCATCGCGATCTAGCAATTGGACTAGAGGGCTACCGATTGCCCATGAGCAACATCGATCATGTGGACGTCACTCGGGGGATGTCCGATTCGTTGGTTCGATCGCCGAAGCTTGCAGCAAGACGCTTTCCATCGGGTCGGAAGCTCTCACAAATACCGAAGGCCAACGGCCACAATCCTGCCTGTGAATGATAAAAATCAAATGCTCCGCAATGCGCTGACTCCGCCATTGAGCGAGTGTGCAGCCATGATTGTTTCTAAAATTTAATTCAAATTCATAAATATCACTTGACCGGCGGGTCGTGCGATCACATACTGCGCAGATGTTCCACCGTGTTTGGGTTGAGGGGTGCCGCGGAGTCCCGTTATCACCTAGCTCGTCACACCGAGGCCCGCTATCGCTGATGGGTTAACGCGATTGACGGATTGATTCTTTCGCTTCCCTCAGCACGGCGTCCATCAAAAAAAACTTCACTGGTTCAACTTACTTAACGGAGTGATCTGCGATGTCCTTAGTGTTTTTCGGGCGGGTTCCTTTGGGTGTTCACGCATTCCTTCTTGTGGGACTTTTGGCGGTCACGGGCTGCGGTGAGTCAACGGATGTCACGGCGGGATCCTCCAGTGACGAACTGACTTCTTACTTGGCTGAGCACCCCGAGCTTAACGTCCCCGACACCCAAGGTGACGGAGAGTAGTTCGAACTGACCTCGGGCAATTTGTCCAACTGAAGTGCGGCATATTGCTGTGCTTTTGCAAAATACACACATTTTTGTCGCACTGTTGCGACAGTGTTTTCTTCTCATCAAAGTTTTTGGGTACGGAATCATGAGTTTTGTTAGATCGAAACGGAAGCACGCTGGCTTCACGTTGGTTGAATTGTTGGTCGTGATCGCGATCATCGGTGTGTTGGTCGGATTGTTGTTGCCCGCCGTTCAGGCGGCACGCGAAGCGGCTCGGCGGATGAGTTGCAGCAACAACTTCAAACAAATTGGGTTGGGACTTCACAACTATGAATCTGCGTACAAGCAGCTTCCGAAGATGCAGGGCGGCACCTACGACTTCGGTACCGGGAATGCGATTGCTGTTGCACCGCCAGCAGCCCCCGTATCCAACAATGTGAACCGCCTGAGTTGGATCGTTGGAGTGATGCCGTTCGTTGAACAGCAGGCCACCTGGGAACTGATCAGCAATCCTTACATGATCCCAGCTGGGGACCCAGGTGCTGGATCGGTATTCTCGGCGATGGGGCCGAACACCGATATGTCGCTGTCGAACCACTCGACCTTCCGTTACAACCCCTGGTTCCTAAACATTCCGACATTGCGTTGCCCGAGCGATCCCGGCGTCGGTTTGCCGGCCCAAGGTCGAACCAACTACGGTGCATGTAACGGTGATTCGATCCTGCGTGTGAACGAAGGAATTCAGAACAACAACGGCACCCGCGCGTCTCTTACCCACATCACCAACAATCAAAACTCGGCTCGGGGCATGTTCGTCTCGCGACGTGTCATGCGTTTCCGTGATGTGCTTGACGGTTTGTCCAACACAATCATGTGCGGTGAACAGGTGACGGACATTGGTGACCGAGACAAACGCACCCAAATCATGCGATTGATCGTCGCTGATGGCTTGCTTACCAATCCAAGCGCATGTTCGGTAGACGTCGATCCACTTCGTCCACAATTCTGGTCAGCAACACCAACCGTGACAACGGATTCGATGGGAGCCGAACGTCGTCGTGGCTACAAGTGGTCGGCCGGGATGACTGGCTTTACTGGATTTCAAACGATCCTGCCGCCAAACTCCGAATCGTGTATCCATGAACGCGCGACCAGCGGCGCGGGCATTTGGTACGACGGCGTGATCAGCGCCGGCAGTCGCCACCAAGGTGGTTGCCACGTATTGATGGGTGACGGTGCGGTTAAGTTCATCACCGACTCGATCGAAGCCGGCAGCCGGACTCACGCAACCGTTCGCACCGCCGGCCTTCCAGCGGAACCGACTCTGTCGACCGTACCTGGATCGGCGAGTCCATTCGGACTTTGGGGTTCACTCGGTACGCGAGCATCGAAAGAGACGATTGAAGAAGAGCTATAGGCAACTGAACTCGACTGAACCCTAAGATTGGGTCACCGGGCGTCTTGCTCGGTGGCCTTTTTTCGTTTGTGCCTCTAGGAACTCGCGCAGAACGCTCTACGAAAAACGACTCCTGGTGCCGTGCTGAACTTCGTCGGATACGTCTCGCAAACTGATCGATGTATTCGCTGGTCACGGACGCTGTTGTGGATTCAGTCGCCGGGCTGCGTGGACACAAAGTTTGAGGCGACTTCGGTTGACCTTGGCAATGGAGCCTTGGGCGAACGGGTCTCCGAATTCTGATAGTATTGTGTTCGAGTGCTAACGAGTCTGGCCATCTAACGATGGGTGTTCCATCGATGAGTCGAATTCTTGCTGACGCAAGAATTCGAATGACCTGCTGCCCCAAACGAGCACGATGAGCGGTGAACCCCGTCGTCGGAATGAAAGTGATATGCGAGATCGTTTCGTCGATTTAATTGGAATTACGATCGCCGTGATTCTTGGACTGTTGGGCTCAAGCGTATCGGCGGACAGTCCGCCCAATGTGGTTGTCATACTCGCGGACGACTTGGGGTACGGTGACGTCGCTTGTTACAACCCGGCCTCAAGAATTCCGACTCCGAACATCGATCGACTGGCCCGGCAAGGCATGCGTTTCACGGATGCGCACAGCCCGTGTACGGTGTGCACGCCGACGCGATACAGCTTGCTAACTGGGCAAATGGCGTTCCGGGTCCCGAACGGAGGTCGAGTCTTCAGCGGTGCCGGCGGGCCGTCGCTGATCGCTTCGGATCGCTTAACGATTCCAAAGCTACTTCGCGAGCGAGACTACGCCACAGCCTGTGTCGGCAAGTGGCACATCGGACTGACATTCTATGACACCGACGGCAAACCGATTCATTCCGGTGGCCCGAGTGACGTTGAACGCATCGATTTCTCGCGTCGAATCGATGGTGGGCCGCTCGATTGCGGTTTCGATCAATTCTTTGGCACCGCATGTTGCCCCACAACCGATTGGCTTTACGCGTTCATCGACGGCGATCGCATTCCCGTTGTGCCGACCGGTCGACTGGACAAATCGACGCTTCCCAAGCACCCCTACGCCGTTGACAACCGTGGCGGATTGCGGGCGCCGGACTTTGATCTGGAAGCGGTGGACTTAAAATTTCTGGAAAAGAGTCAAGCGTTTCTTCGTGATCACGTGCGGCAATCACCCGATCGACCGTTCTTTCTTTTTCATAGTACGCAAGCCGTTCACCTGCCGTCGTTCCCGGCACCCGAGTTCCAAGGGAAAACCGAATCGGGGCCACATGGCGACTTCATCTTCGAACTCGACCATGTCGTTGGCGAACTGATGAAGACGCTTGACGAACTTGGTGTCGCCGACAACACGCTGCTTATTTTTACCAGTGACAATGGGCCGGAAGTTCCCACCGTCTACCACATGCGCAACGACCACGATCACGACGGCGCCCGACCGTGGCGTGGTGTCAAACGCGACAATTGGGAAGGCGGTCACCGCGTACCCATGATCGCTCGCTGGCCGAGAAAAATTGCCGCAGAGTCGACTTCCGATGATTTGGTTTCCCTATGCGATGTCTTTGCGACAGTCGCAGAGATTACCGAGCAACCGCTTCCCGACGATGCAGCCGAAGACAGTTTTAGTCTGCTTTCGATTTTTCAGGGCCGGCAAACCGAACCGCTGCGGCCGTACTTGCTGCAACAAGGTTTCGGAGGGACTCGGTGGCTCGCGATTCGCAGCGGCAAATGGAAATACCTTGATCACAAAGGTTCCGGCGGAAACAACTACGACAAAAGCGATCAGCTTCGCCAGTACGCCTTGCCCGACACGGCGCCGGATAGCGACGGGCAACTCTATGATTTAGAGACTGATCCGGGCGAGGTGACGAACGTCGCCAGTCTGTACCCCGATGTCGCGGACCGGCTTCGTAAACAATTGCGAGCCTCGCTTGAATCGGGACGGAGTCGACCTTGAGTCGACCGTTGGCTTGAAGAAACCCGCCCCTTTTGTTCTCGATTTTCTTACTGCAACATGCCCTGCGCGCTTTGTTGAACCAACTTGATGGAAGCCCAATCGATGAATGCGAATATCACGCGATTGTTAGGTGCACGTTTTTTGGCTGTGCTTGCGGCATTCGCACTGTTGCACGTCGTGGTAGGCCCCAGCCAGGCGGACGACGAAGCTAAGGCCGACGACAAAGAGTCCATCATGGCCGGGTACTTGATGGTGCCCAACGAAAAGGTGCCCCAGGAGTACGGTGGTGGTTTTTCGTTGTTCGTCAAAGCATGGCCGTTGTTGGAGAACTACCCCGGACGAAAGTTTCAGACCGGGTTGTTCGGAACGTGGATGTTCCCGGTGTATGATCCGCCAGTCCAACGTCCGCTGCGTGAAGGTGTCTACACCGACATCGAAGGTGGTTTGGGTTGGTGGCGTGACACTCGCTTTGCCACGCCGACGCCCAAATTCATCATGGGCGGTGTCGCACTGAATTTCGTCGAGTGGGCCAACGGACCGGGAGCCGGCAAAGGCCGCGACTGGGAAAAACCGCGAGGCAAGTACGCAGTCATCCAAATCAGCCCGCACGTGCTGTGGCCACCCGACGGTTTGAACTTGAAACAGGGCACCGTCAACGAGTGGTTCGGTTACGGGTACCTGCCGCTTCCACTGACGGAACCGAAGTTACGAACGGCAGGGAAGGACTATCCAACGGGAAATCAGTGCTGGACTCTTTTTCTAAGCACCGACAACTTCAAGGGGCCGGTTGCTTTCTTCAATCCGGAATTCTGGACCCGCCATACCGTTGAGAAAGACGGGCTGGTGGGCAAGATGCTCGACTCCGCACCGGCCAATCCCAATCGCGCGCTGCAAATGGAAACGCAGTACATTCCGTCTGTCCAAGCGAAGGACTCCAAGGGCGTCGCATACGCACGCATCGCGCCGACGCGTTTCCCGAAGCCGACCGATGGCGTCTCGACCGTCGTTCGCCAAATCACGTCCTACAAAAAATCGGCACTCTGGAATGACGTCGAGGCGTGGTTTGCCGGCGGGGCGGTTGCAAGCGGAGGTGTTTCCGTTGACCAGTCGCAGGTTCACACCTTTACCGGTGGCGGTGGTGCGTCGTGGGCATTGTTCATCGAAGGTGACTCACGCAAAGATCGGATCCCGATTGATTGGCAGTCTTTTGCAACAACGACGAAAGTGGGCGACGATGTGTTCGGCTACCGCTGGGACGACGGGCTAGTCCGCGACGTCGGTGACGCGGCGGAGTCACTGCTGACATTGCCCCAGTACTATCGCCTGGAAACCGGAGGCGATCGCCAACGTTGGGTGCCCATCGCATCCAAAAAAGTTCCCAAAGAAACAGAATTGCACGATGCTCGTTTCGAAGCGTTCAAGCGACCGAAGACGGATCCCTACACCACGCCCGACGAAGCGGCGAGCGTCTGGGCCGATCCCGGTCCGGCGGCGGGGCCATTCACGGTGGACCTGGGTGACGGCAGCCGAGTCACCTATGGATGGTATCGTTTCTGTGATCAACCGGCTGTCCGCGCAGCAGATTGGTCCGAGACCGAGCGTCTTGAAATGCAGCGGCGCATTGAACTGATCCACCGAGATTGGTCCAGTGACCGCGACTACCTGCAACCGCCGCGTGAAGGCACCTTGGCTGCCTTGGACCCGGCTGTGTTGGTGACGCCGCCGAAGGGTTTGGAAGTCGGCTATATTCCGATTGTACTGCGCCAAGAAACAACGCCGTGATCAATGATCGTCACGCCGCTTGTCGGGACTGTCCGCTTGCGGTTCGTGCGGTAGGATGCCGGCGCGGTAGGCCTGGGTGATTGCCGCGGGAGCGTTTTGGACGTGAAGTTTTTCGTAGATGCGGCGGATGTAAGTCGAGACCGTGGCAATGCTGATATCTAGCTGACTCGCGATCTCTTTCTTCAGCTTTCCTTCGCCCAGCAAAGTCAAGATCTCCAATTCTCGTTGCGATAGCGCGTCGTGCAGTTCAATTGATACCAATCGAGATTGCAACTTGCCGAGGATATACTTGGCCACTCCACTGCCCAGCAGCGCCCCCCCTTCGGCCACGGTTCGGATCGCCTCGATGATCTGGTTGACGGTCGAGGACTTGAGCAGGTATCCGGTGGCGCCCTGTTGCGCCGCACACAGCACATCGGATTCGTTATCCGACTGCGTCAGAACAATGAACTTGGCAGCGGGGCAACACGATCGCAGCAGCGGCAGTGCCTCTAACCCCGACATGCCTGGCAGGTTCAGATCAAGCAAAATCAGATCCGGCACGTCTTCGTTCGATCGGTTGCGCAGAATCTGCAGCGCACGCTCGGACGAACCGACCTGGCCGATCAAGTGAATGTCGGGTTGATCGTTCAGAGCGAGCGCGATGACGTCGCGATACTCGGGATGATCTTCGACCAGCATGACTTTGGTTGTCTTATTCATGGCTCTGACGCTATTTGCGGAAACCCCATTTTCGAATTTTCATCTTCAGGGAAATACAGGTTCCGCCACTTTCGGGTTGCTCTGCATTAACTTTTGCTCTGAGCAGTTTTGCTCGCCGCATCAAAGAAGAAGGGAGCCCATTGATGGGCGTGTCGGCGAGTCCGGAACCGTCGTCGCAAACCGTCAAGCAGATCGTGTTGGCGTGCGCCTTCAGTGTAGCGCTAAAATGCGTCGCGTTGCTGTGTCGGCTGATATTGACCAGAGATTCCTTGTAAAAAAGAAATAGGTCGGCGCGTGTGCGTGGTTTCAGTTTGCACAATATTTCGTCGTCATCTTCAACCGTAAGTTCGCCTTCGAAGTCGGCCATGATGCGTTCGGTAGATCGTTGCATATCATCCAGCAGGTCTCCGTAAAGCCCTTTGGCTTCCAGCATGTTCGTGCAGTATCGGACCGCATCGCTGGAACGTTGCGTCATCGTCCGGATTCGTTGATGCATGGATTCGAGCTTTTCCGGAGAATTGACGGCCGACTGTGCGAGGTCACTCAGAAGTCCGATCACATGCAAATCGGCACCGAGTTCGTCGTGAAGATCCGCAGCAAATCGAACTCGAAGTTCAGCCAGTTGGCGCATGCGAAAAATTCGGTCAAGCAAGAACGTGGCGCCAATCCCAACGGCTAGAAACACGGCGAGCCACGTTACCCACGTCAACTGGACTCGCTGTCTGGCGTAGCGGCGGTTCAATTCGGCGACGACCACGGGTCGCATGTGCACCAGATCGTGACGCTTCGCCAGTTCGGTGAGCCACGTGCGGATGGGAAGGATATCGCCGAACAGATTCCTTCCATCGGTCAGTGCGTCCAGCGAACGATCACCGGGATTGGGTTGGTAGTCTGCGAAGGCACGCTTTCCGAGAGCAACATTTTTGCCTTTCGAGTACAGCTCGATCTCAGCAAACCCGATGCGTTTATCTCGCGACCGTTTACCGGTCGAAACGTCCTGCACCGACACATCTGGTTCGGCTGCGCTCAACCGGACAAAGCGACAGGTGGTTTTCGGGATCCGCCAAATCATGGTCGGTCCAATGTCGTTGATGTTCGTACGTTGGTAATCGAGCAACATCTTGGAGTTGGAGAAATCTTCGTCGTCGGCCCCTTCGATTTTAAGCCGATTGGGAACACCGAGATCGCCTGCGTACGCTTGCGGAACTGTGTCGTCCTGGTCCACCGCATGTAGGTGAATCTCGGAAATCGAGAATCGCGATTCCAAATCGACGTACAGGATCGGCTGCTCGCCGAAGCGACTCACGTAGGCGAGGCTTTGGTCGCCTTCGGATGAATCCATCAAATAGGGCGTCAGTCCGTCCACCAAGAATTTCTCGTCCCACGCACCAACACGGTCGTTGGAATTGGACGACGTGACGACTTTCTCTCGTAGGGCCACGTTTTCCATTCCGCTGAAAACAAGAAGCTCGGCGAGTTGGAAAATGTGCTTCCCGTCGTACGCCCGCGTCGACAACCGTGTAGCTTCGATACGTACCCACGACGCCGTCCTATGTTCGGTGAAGACCACGAGTGGACCGATCCTTGGTTCAATCTGATCTTTTAACGTGTACTCGGCGACGACCTTGCCGTCGGGATCGTCGGCGGTTCCCAACAAAACGCGAATCTCTTGCGGGAATCCGTCTGATTGAAATCCCTTCTGAGAATCACGCCAAAGCGTAGGCACCAAAACGACTTCATCAATGGAGTATTCCTTGTCCAGCTTTACCTCAACCCATTCATGCCGCTCGGGCGTTCCTCGCCAACCGGAACGGTAGCCGATCACTCCGATTCCGCTTCGCAGGCTGAAGGTCGCGAGCCGACCGAGTTGACTATCGATGTCGACCAGATGTTTTTCTAGCTGTGATATCGAAAGACCGCGCAGTCTCGCGTCGTCGCCAACGTCATTTGAAAGATGGGCGTTCGCAGCAAGGGCCGCGTTCGACTGGGGCTCATAAGCAGACAAGCCAGCATCGCACAAAAGCAGCAAAATGAGCGATGCAAGAAGTTTTAAGGGAGGGGCCATCAGCGCAGTATATCGATGGAAATGGGGGCGTGTTGGCAAAATCGATGGCGCTGCTTCGTCAAGGATCATTCGGCTTGTCATCTAAAGAGGTGACAGCCAGAGTTTTCGGCAAAGGTAGAATTTGAACCGGTTCGCTGCTGCTAGGGCCGCGAACTCCGCGAGATGCCAAAACACCGAGTGGTCATCGAGCCGTCTTTTCTTGCTGATCTGCCTCGTCGAATGCGGTCACCGTCCAATCCCAATGGGATGGACCCAGCGAAGCGAACTTACGTCGCCGAGGAAGCCAAAACCTTTTTTCGTCCGGTAGAAAACTGCCCCTCGAAAAATAGACGATTGAGTCTGTTCCGTTTGTGTTTGTTTACTTTAACTTGAAGGAGAAATTATGGGTCATTCGAAAATCCGACGTGGATTCACTCTGGTTGAATTGCTCGTCGTGATCGCCATTATTGGCGTTCTGGTGGGACTATTGTTGCCCGCCGTACAGGCCGCCCGCGAGGCCGCTAGACGTATGAGTTGTAGCAACAACTTCAAGCAGATCGGGCTTGGCATGCACAACTATCACTCCGCGTATAAGCAATTGCCTACGCAGGGTACCGGGACGGTCTTGCGAATCGGCACCGGCGATCCAAATGCCTGGTGGGCAGAAAACGTTTTGACGAACAGCAAGCGTCTTAGCATGCTTGTCGGAATCCTGCCGTTCGTTGAACTGCAGGCAATTTGGGAGGAGATTTCTAACCCGAATGCCAGGCGGACCGACGGATTAAATACTCCACCCGGAACTCCGACGAACCCATGGCCGGCCATGGGTCCAACACCAGGAACGATCCAATATCTCCCATGGACGTACGAGATTCAAACTTTCCGCTGCCCAAGTGACCCGGGTGTGGGCTTGCCCGCTCTTGGGCGAACCAACTACGCCGCCTGTTTGGGCGACAGCACCTATCACACCCGATTCGGACCTTGGAATGACCGTCGCTTGGCATCGGCGCGCGAAGAGTCTTGCCGAGCAGCCCATCGAGGCTTTTTCAAGCCATGTGCTGATTCTCGTTTCCGTGACATCCTAGACGGATTGTCCAACACGATTGCCATGGGAGAAATTGCGACGGACTTGGGCGACGGTGCCGTTTCGACCAGTGCACCGAATGACGGCTCGATGCTGGGCGGTAACAACGCCGCGATCGCAGCTGTTCTCGAAAACCCTGGTGCCTGTGATTCGTTTAAGGATCCTCTACGCCCACAATTCTGGACCAACGGTGGATCAAACCCTGACCATTCCCGTGGTTACAAGTGGGCGGAAGCCAAGCAGATGTTCACAGGTTGCTTCACTGGGATGCCCCCAATTCCTGTACCAGGCGTTATGAAAGATTGGGTTGGGGAATTGGGATCGGTGATTCGCAGTGCTGCTGGAGTGAGGCCGTAGGCCGAACGGAAGCAGCACTGCGAATCGCGAACT